>JALVPX010000042.1 GCA_027031565.1 Deltaproteobacteria bacterium
GAGAAAAGATCATGGCTGGAAAGAGAAGCAGACCCTACACAAAAGAAGACGTGGCCTTTGTTTATGAAAACTATGCCAAAATGACCTCATCGGAAATTGCAGCCAAACTTGGTATAAGCAAATTTCAGGTTTCAAAAATAGTAAGTGAATTGAGAAAACATACGGATTTCCCGAAGAAGACCGCCCGCAGGCCTAATCCAGTTCTCCAATTCATAGAAGAGAAGGGATTGCCGAAGAAAAAGGGCAAGGCTGCATCTAAGCGGAAAAAATAATCAGTCAACATCGTGCAATGAACTGATTCTTAAATTGACAACAACAAGGTGAGGACGTCTCTGGCCGCTGGTTGGAGACGTTTTTGTTTTTGGTTACGCCCAGAGTCTTGCTGCATTGTTTTGTTGCTGCCAAACAGAGGCCGTGTTAATTTGCTGCAACTATTTTTTTGTTTTTCAAGGAGTAATTCCAAATGGACTTCGAAGTGGTCATTGGTCTGGAAGTTCACGTTCAATTAAGGACAGAGAGCAAAATTTTTTGTACATGCTCAACAACCTTTGGGGCGCCGCCCAACACACATACGTGCCCAGTGTGTCTGGGAATGCCCGGAGTGCTTCCTGTTCTTAATAAAAAGGTAGTGGATTACGCCCTGCGCATGGCCATTGCCACCAATTGCAGATGCAATCCCTTGAGCCAGTTTGCCAGGAAAAACTATTTCTATCCAGACCTCCCAAAGGGGTATCAGATATCTCAATATGAGCTTCCTTTGGCAGAGCATGGCTGGATTGAAATAGATGTGGGTGAGGGTGAGACCAGGCGAATCGGGATAACCCGTATCCATTTGGAAGAGGATGCAGGCAAACTCATACATGATGAGTCCAGGCCTGTCAGCTATGTGGATCTCAACCGCACAGGTGTGCCCCTTATTGAGATAGTCAGCGAGCCCGACATCAGGGCGCCTGAGGAAGCAAATGCCTATCTCAGGAAACTTCGTCAACTTGTAAGATATCTTGGGGTGAGTGATGGGAACATGGAAGAGGGCAGCCTGCGCTGTGATGCAAATATCTCTTTAAGGCCCAGGGGGAGGGAAGAATTTGGCACCAAGGCTGAATTGAAGAACATGAACTCCTTCAAACATGTGCAGAAGGCATTGGAATATGAAGTGCGCCGTCAGACCGCCTTGCTCATGGACGGAAAGGAGGTAGTGCAGGAAACCAGGCTGTGGGACCCGGCCAAGGGAATCACAAAGGCGATGCGCGGCAAGGAAGAGGCGCATGACTACCGTTATTTCCCTGATCCGGACCTTGTACCAGTGGAGGTCTCAAAGGATTGGCTGGAGGAAGTTGAAAAGGATCTGCCCGAACTGCCTGATGCCAGGAGAAGGCGCTTTCAGGAAGAATAT
Organism: Deltaproteobacteria bacterium; assembly: GCA_027031565.1. Taxonomy (GTDB): domain Bacteria; phylum Desulfobacterota; class Dissulfuribacteria; order Dissulfuribacterales; family JALVPX01; genus JALVPX01. The sequence continues at coordinate 1,394 of JALVPX010000042.1, forward strand.
GGCCTACCCTTTTATGATGCGGATGTTCTCACTGCTTCCAAGGCATTGGCAGACTATTACGAGGCGTGCGTCAAGGGTTTTCCAAATCCAAAGATCGTTAGCAACTGGGTCATGGTGGAATTGTTGCGCCTGTTGAAGCAGGATGCCCGGGATATTTCCCAGTGTCCTGTATCACCAGATGCCCTTGTACAGCTGCTCAAGCTGGTTGATGACGGGACCATAAGCGGCAAGATCGCAAAGATGGTGCTCGAAGAGTGCTATCAAAGCGGAAAGATGCCCAGGGAAGTGGTGGAGGAGAAGAACCTTGTGCAAATGAGTGATGAATCTGCCCTGCAGGAAGTGGTGGACAAGGTGCTCTCCGCCTTTCCAAAAGAGGTTGAAAAATATAGGGCAGGGAAAAAGAAGGTCCTTGGTTTCCTTGTTGGTCAGGTCATGAAAGAGACCAAAGGGCAGGCAAATCCGCAAAAGGTAAACGAAATCCTTCGGAAGGTGCTTGATGGTTGATCCGGTTTCCTTTCTCGAGCAGCATGGAAATTCCACAGTCGTCCCGCTGCGATGGGAAAACAGGTGCTTTTATCTGCTGGATCAGCGGGTGCTTCCGTGGGAACAGAAGTGGCTTCGAATCAAAGAGGCCGAAGAATGCGCAGCAGCTATCAGGGACCTGGTTGTAAGGGGGGCGCCGGCCATAGGAATATGTGCAGCTTTTGGAATGGTGCTGGCCGTGCAGGGCGCTACAGGCCGAGGCATGGTGCTCAAGGAAACAATTGACGAGGCGGCAGCACTATTGAACAGGGCCCGGCCAACAGCGGTTAATCTCAACTGGGCGGTTGAAAGAATGCTTAAGGCCTATCAAAAGGTGGAGGGACAGGAAGAAGAGACGGTCTTTAAAGCCATGGAACAAGAGGCCCTCTCCATTTGGCAGGAAGATATTGAGGCCAACATCGCCATGGGAGGCCACGGTGCAGCCCTCATACCCGACTCAGGCACTATTCTTACCCACTGCAATGCTGGTGCATTGGCAACAGGCGGCTATGGCACGGCCCTTGGGGTGATACGTGCGGCCTTTTATGCAGGCAAGGATATTGATGTATTGGCAGACGAGACAAGGCCGTGGCTGCAAGGCGCCCGCTTGACTGCCTATGAATTGAAAGCAGATAATATTCCAGTAAAGGTGTGCGTGGACTCAGCAGCAGGTTTTTTCATGCGTCAGGGAAAGGTCCAGGCAGTGGTGGTTGGGGCAGACCGCATAGCTGCAAATGGAGACGTGGCCAACAAGATAGGCACATACAGTGCGGCCCAGGTGGCCTGGGCAAACAACATCCCGTTTTATGTGGCAGCCCCTGCTTCCACGCTCGACATCAATACGCCGAACGGATCCGCCATCAGCATAGAAGTACGTGATCAATCAGAAGTTACCATCATAGCTGGCAAGGTCATGGTGCCTGAAGGCGTGGAAGCAGTGAATCCAGTTTTTGACATTACGCCGGCAGAACTCATTACAGCAATCATAACCGAAAAGGGTGTGTTAAGACCTCCATATGATTCAGCCATCGCTTCCTGTTTCCATTAAACGCTTCCTGAATATGGTGGCAAATTTTTTCGATGCTCACACGGCGGCACTCTTTATTGCCAAAGATGACGGCCAATATCTGGAATTGGTGGCCTGCCACAGCCTGAGCCGTCACATGGTGCCTAGCTGCAATGTGAAGCCCGGCCAGGGGCTCATTGGCTGGATTGCCAAGGAGAACAGGCCCCTGCATGTGACAAGGTTTACAAAATTTACAAATACCCTTGGCATTTATACCAAGAATGTGGGTATCAAGGCCTTTTTAGGTGCCCCGCTGCCTGAAAGCAAAGGCGTGCTCATGGTTGACAGTAAGAGCCAGTGGGCCTTTCCTGAGAAACAAGAAAGAATTTTACTCGATTGTGCCGCAGTTGCTGCGGACTTATGGCAGAATTTTCTTAACGAGCGCAAGTACGAACTTTTAAAGAGATGGACCGAGCTGCAGTGTAGATTTCCTGGAAGTTTTGGAAAGGCACTGAAGGAACTTTTGGATATGTTTGGCCTGCACGAAGGGTTTTGTGCAAGACTCGACCCAAAACTCAATTCCTATGAGGTGAAGGGAGCGGTGCTTGACAGGGAACTTGTAGCCTTGAGGCCTTTGCAGTTCAGGCAGGACGCAGGCCTTGCAGGCTGGATATTCAAGCACAAAAGGAATATCGTCTTGAAGCAGTTCAGGGCAGACAAGAAACGCTCCTTTTTTATATGGCCTGAAGAACCTTTTGAAGCCGGACCCACGGTAATAGGGATATACACCAGCGACAATCGGGGAACAGAGTACGCATGGATAATGTCTGGCTCTGGGCACAAGTTGCCAGAAGATATATTGGGGGATTTTATTGAGTCAATAAGTTCCAGGTTGGGAGAGTTGTCAGCCCGCATTGATTGATTTTTTTTCCAGGTTTGGGAGTCGGGTAAAAACGAGGGTTGAGGCAAAGATGGTACTGAGGAAAATAAGGCAGTTGATCAGGCAGGATCTTGCCATGGACTTGGGCACGGCCAACACGCTTATATATTTTGAAGGCGAAGGCATAGTCTTAAACGAGCCCACTGCGATTGCCATGTCCCTGGGGAGTGCCGAAGTCCTGGCCACAGGATCCGAGGCCAAAAAGTATCTCGGGAAGACCCCTGAGGGCATTATGGCCTTGCGGCCGTTAAAAGAAGGCGTGATCAGGGATTTCAGGGCAGCTTCCCTTCTGATTCAGGACTTTTTGAAGCGGGTGGAGTTTCACAGAGGCGTTGCAGCACCCCGGATTGTAGTCTGTATCCCCTCCAATATTACACAGGTGGAAAAAAGAACGGTTTTGGAAGCCGCTTACGAGGCCGGAGGCAAGAAGGTCTTTCTGCTGGAAGAGACCATGGCAGCAGCCATAGGAGCCGGTCTGCCAGTGTTTGACAGGCGGCCTGTGGCAGTTTTGGACATAGGTGGTGGAACCACGGAATTCGCCTTGATCACAGAGGGCGGCTACCGCGTTTGCGAGACAATACGCCTGGCAGGGGATGTTTTTGACGAAGCCATTGTTCAGTGGTTCAAGTACAGGCACCATCTGGAGATCGGTCTTAATAGCGCAGAGCAAATAAAGTGGGAAGCTGGTGCAGTGTCGGAAAAATACAGCAGAAACGATGCCAGCATACTGGTATCTGGCAAGGACCGGCTCCGCCAGGCCCCGTTGTCCATTGAGGTACCTGCCAAGGAAATAGCAGAGGCATTGAAGGAGCCTGTCACGGCCATAAGAAATTTCATTATACGCTTTCTGGCTGCAATGCCTGTTTCCGACCGGGCTTCAGTAGAGGCCCAAGGCGTTACGATTACCGGTGGAGGAGCGCTCTTGGCCGGCCTGCCTGAGTGGCTTTCTGAACAAACAGGCATAAACTTTTCCCTGGCAGATGAACCCCTCACAACTGTAGTCATGGGAGCTGGATTGGCATTGGAAAATTTCAAGGAATTTGAGCCCGTGTTTGTCAACTAAGCTTGGCTGGCGAGGCGTTCATTCATGGAAAGGATAAGGCGGTACCAGAGCTTGCTGCCCAAGGAGTACAAGGGAATCCTTGAGACAGCTGTATCGGCTGCGCTCAAGGCAGGTCAAATCCTGCGTTCTCTTTATGATAATCCGCACACAATAGAGTTTAAGGGCGAGATCGACCTTGTGACCGAGGCGGACATAGCCTCCGAGGAGGCGATTTTGTCAATCTTGGAGAAAAAAAGCCCGGGTATCTCGATTCTTGCTGAAGAATCGGCAGGCAAGGGTGAGAGCAGCGGCCAGGGCCCCATGTGGATTATCGATCCACTGGATGGAACCACAAATTTTGCCCACGGCTTTCCATGGTTCTGTGTTTCCATAGCCCTGTGGCAAAATGGAGCATCAGAAGCAGGGGTCATTTATGCACCCTTGCAGGATGAACTGTTTTATGGAGTCAAGGGTGCTGGTGCCTTTATGAATGCTGATCAAATACGGGTTTCATCGACCAGGGTCCTGGACCGGTCCCTCTTGGCCACAGGCTTTCCCTACGATGTCAGGGAGAAACCAGATGAAGTCATTTCCGCTTTAAAGGACATGATCGTCAAGGCACAGGGGGTAAGGAGGGCTGGTGCTGCTGCCCTTGATCTTGCCTATGTCTCAGCAGGCCGTCTAGACGGCTTCTGGGAGATAAAACTCAAGCCCTGGGATACGGCAGCAGGCTCTCTTCTGGTTGAAGAGGCAGGGGGCCGGGTTACTGATTTTGGCAATTCTGCCTATTCGCCCTTTTTGAAAGAAATAGTTGCCTCAAATTTCAGGATACATGATGAGATGATATCAATCTTGAAAAGATATTCCAATTTGGGCGTAAAATGAGCAAAAAAGAGATAAGGTGCCCCAAGTGCGGGGCTTCAACAGAGGTGTATGTCAATCCCGTTCCCACAGTGGATGTGATAATAGAGACCGGTTTTGGCATCGTCTTGATAGAGCGGCATAATTACCCCTATGGATGGGCCATTCCAGGAGGCTTTGTGGATTGCGGAGAGAGCGTGGAAGAAGCCGCGCTCCGGGAGGCCATGGAAGAAACTGGTCTTGCAGTTGAGCTTCTGGGAATTTTGGGTGTCTATTCAGATCCGAACAGGGACCCTCGGCAGCACACCATAAGCACAGTTTTTGTTGCAAAGGCCCATGGACAGCCAGTAGCGGGCGATGATGCCAAACAGGCTGCTACATTTTCCATAGACGAAATAGATGTGCCTTTGGCCTTTGATCATCAGAAGATACTCAGACATTACGGGATGTATAAAAAGGGCGAGCGCTGTCTGTGCGGGGTAACGTAAGTTCAGGAAACGCCCTGCGATTCTTTTTCAACCGAGGGATGAAGAACCACCTTATTGCCTCCAGCCCTTTTTGCAGAATACATCGCCTCGTCTGCCTCCCTTAGAAACAGATAGAGATCATCCCTCAACGGCTTATCAGTCCGCCTGAATCTCGATATGCCTATGCTTAAGGTCGTACCCATGTTTTCGCCTTCAAGATATTTGGTGCGGATCCTCTCTGCAATTTGGAGGGCCTGTTCAACGCTTGCCTGGGGAATGGTGATGACAAATTCATCGCCGCCGTAACGGCAGATGGTATCCACATGATTTCTGGTAGAGGCCTTGAGAATTTGCGCCAGATACCGCAATATCTTGTCTCCCTGCTGGTGGCCTTTGCTGTCATTCAGGAATTTGAAATTATCGAGATCCACCATTATGAGGAAGAGAGGATAGTTCTGGCGTGCCGAGCGTTCTGCCTCTTCTTCCAGTTTTTCTTCGAAGAATCTTCTGTTGTAGAGGTCGGTAAGGGGATCCCTGAGAGAAAGTCTTTTTAAAAGCGCCCTGAGGTTTCGTTCCCTGATGATGCGATTGAGTTTTGCCTTTAATTCATCGAAGTTGAAGGGTTTTTGAATGAAATCGCTGGCCCCTGCCTTTATAACACTGGTGTAAGAGAATTCCCTTCCGTGCCCTGTCATGACTACTATGTCAATGTCAGGCCACTTTGTTTTCACCACCTTGATCAGGGACATGCCATCCATTACAGGCATTATAAGATCAGTAATAATTATGGTAAAAGGGGAGCCTTCCAGCAGCTTCAGAGCTTCCTTGCCATTTCTGGCTGTATGGAATTCCATGCCCAGGGTCTTTAAAAACTCCGAGGTAAGTGCAAGCACTGTTGGATCATCATCTACCAGCAACAGGCGTTGCGGTTCATAGGTGGTCTGTTCAAACTCCAAATTAGTACCCTAATCAATGATTTTGGATTTTTTCAAAGGGAATATATGCATCCAGGATTTTTCTTTGTTCTGAACATAATCCTCTTATAATTCTTTTAACGGCAAAATACAATATTTCATTAGACTTGGTAAAGGGTGTCGTAAATAAAATTGATTTCATCACCTAGTTTTGTTAATAAAATAGAAACTGTGTGAGGTTGTGTGAATGGAGTTGATAATTGGCAACAGCCAGCCAATTCGCAAGATAAAGGAAATAATCGACCAGGTCGTAGATTCAGACCTGAGCGTACTTATCTATGGCGAGAGCGGGGTTGGAAAAGAACTTGTAGCAAGGACGCTGCATGCACGTTCATACCGGTCTAAGAAGCCCTTGGTCAAGGTTAATTGCGCCGCCCTGCCGAGTGAACTCCTTGAAAGCGAGCTGTTTGGTTATGAAAAGGGCGCCTTTACCGGGGCCGTAAAGAATAAGCCTGGAAAGTTTGAACTTGCAAATGGAGGAGCCATTTTTCTGGATGAAATTGGAGACATGTCCGTGGGTCTCCAGGCCAAGCTGCTCCAGGTTCTCCAGGACGGCGTTTTTTCCAGGATAGGCGCTGTAAAAGATATCGAGGTAGATTGCTGGGTAATCTCGGCCACCAATCAGGATCTTGATCTTGCCATTCAAAATGGAACTTTTCGCGAAGACCTTCTTTACAGGCTGAATGTCATAACAATTACCATGCCTCCCTTGAGGGACCGGTTGGAAGACATCCCGATACTTGTTGACCATTTCATAAAAAAATATAAGAAAATCTCGAAAAAAAACATTACATCGGTACCGGCACACCTCATGGAGGTCTTTTCTAAATACCATTGGCCAGGCAATGTTCGGGAACTTGAAAATTGCATAAAGCGTTTCCTCGTATTTGGTGACGAAGAATTTTTGATAGCCCAAATCGAGGGTAAAATGGTTGAAGGCCGGTCCGGCACCATGGAGGCGGAACCATTTCCAGTCGAGGACAAGGTATTTGCCAAGGCCCTGCGGGACACATCCAACGACCTCAAAGGCAGCTTTCCCCCTCTCAAGGAAATCAAGAAAAATGCCTTGGCATACATTGAAAAGGTGGTCATAGAAGAGGCACTCAAAAGGACCAAAGGCAATAAAAAGAAGGCGGCAAATCTCCTTCAAATAAGCTATAAGGCCCTGCTCTACAAGATGAAGGATTTCAAGGTGGAAGTGCCAGGGCACTCTTCACCTGACAAAATAACCTTGCAAGTTCCTCCGGATCTGGATGCCGAATAGTAAATCTGGATCTGCCAAACCGGTTATTCCTGCGATCCACAGGGGATGTGCAGCCATGCACTCAAAAGGTTTACACCTATTTTTGAATGGAAAAATTTTCTTCTTCGTTGGAAAAAGTTTTCCTATTGCTGCGACTTTCAGCATTTATCTGCATTTTATAAATGAAAAATGTCATCTTAGCCCTCTATATGGCGGGCGCGTTTTTTGCAAGTCCCATAGACATCATGGGCGCAGCAGACGGTAGAGCATGAACACCAATTTAGAGGACAGGAGAAGCTCCGTTAGGGTCCCGGTTGAGATGAACGTCGTGGTGCGTACAGAAGACCATGGGCCCCCACAAAAAGCGCGCCTGGTAAATATTTCCAGACATGGTGCAAAGCTTGTTTTGCTCCGCAAACTGGAACGTGATCAGAAGGTCATTTTGGAACCTGGGGCAGCTCATGAAACCCCAGGTTCTCCTGCAGCAGCCAGGGTATGTTGGCTCAAGCCAAAAACTCATGGAGTAGAGGCAGGTATCAGGTTTTCCAAACAAGTTGATTGGCACGTGCCGGTAAACAACATTTCCCAAAATAACCTTGCAATTCTTATGGCCAATTCCGCAGCCCTTCAACAGCTTCTGGAATCCATTCAAGAGGGCATATTGATCATAGACGAAAAGATGAGGGTCATTGCCCTGAACAGCCGTCAACCTTTCTGTTTGCCGATTCCGTTGGAAAAGATAATAGGCCGCAGAATTGATGAGGTATGCGATCTCTTGGAGTTGAGATATGGTAACGGGACCGTCGGAAATATCATACAACAGGTGTTAGGTGATAGAAGACCATATACCATTTCATCCTTGAGGCTGCCTGATAAATCTGTTGAGAATACAGGTAACGTTTCCTACCGAATAATCTTTAAACCCCTGATCATGTGCGGTGCAGAACTAGTGGCCATCCACTGCGTGGGAATTGAGGGGAATCCTGGATATCAAAATTTGAGCGCAGATGATAGGGAAACCTTTTGGCTTCAATGCAGATATGCCATCCTTGGCAGAATCTTTACGGATTTACTCGAAGACATTGTCAATCCCCTCTCGGCGGCCATTGGCCGGAGCGATTTGATCGCCCTGAAAATCAAGGGGTTGTCCCAATTCATAAGTGACAAGGATTATATGGAGCTTATAAGAGAACTGGATCAGGTGCAGAAGGCGCTGGGAGATATCAGGGAGTTTTGCAGGGCTGCCACACGGCGGCGGCATCAAAGCGGCGAAGAACAAAGTGGTGAACGCTTTTCGTTGAATGCACTGATAGAAGATGAATTGAGTACCTTGGAGCTTCATTCTATTTACAAGAAATTGGACAAACAGTTGAGCTTGGCCGACGATTTGCCGCCTGTTTCAGGCAGCTACGCAGACTGGGTTTATGCCTTTGTGGCACTTATGCAGGTGATAGTACACAATATGGGCAGTATCCATGACAAATGTGTCAGAATTTGGACACAAAGGCATGACGACAAGATAAGCTGGGGTATAGAGCACAACGGAAAGGCATTGCCTGCCCCCATAGAAAAGGTGCCAGGCCTCGTAATACTTGAACTTCTTAAGGATAAATATGGCGTAGCGGTGAGTACCAAGGGCAGCACGGGAAGGCAGCAGATCGTCATTGAGATACCCTTGCTGGCCTCTTTCAGCAACAGAGCCGATGCCCTTACTTCTTGAGATGCCTTTTCACTGATTCCTTCAAATCGGTCAAATCAAAGGACTTTACTATATAGTCGTCAGATGCCCATGAAGCCAAATCCTGCTTGTATTCAGGATATGCTGAGCTGATTATTACTGGCGTGCCAGGGCTTTTCTGTTTCATCTGCCGCAGGACCTCAATGCCGTCCATCCCCGGCATGTTGATATCGAGCACCACCAGGTCTGGTTTTATTGTGTCAAAGAGTTTTAGTGCCTCATCTCCGCTCATGGCAGAGTAAACTTCGTATCCTTCGTCCTCGAATTCTTCCTTGTAAAGGAGATGTATGCTTTCTTCATCATCCACTACCAATAACTTCTTTTTTGAGTCACTCATGAAATCAATCTCTCCTTTCGGGACAGTAGAGAATCTGAGGTCCCCTTCTTGTTCAGGTCGATTTCCCTCAAAAATCTCGCAGATTCTTCTGGCGGCGTAGGGTTGATATAAAAGCCTGTTCCCCATTCAAACCCTGCTACCATGGTCAGTTTGGGCATTATTTCCAGGTGCCAATGGTAATATTCAAGATTTTCTTCCCTTATAGGAGAAGTGTGCAGCATGATATTATAAGGCACCTTAGGTAGGGCCCTGTCAAGTCTTTGCATGGTTTCGGAAAAGAGCCTGGCAAGCGATTCAAGCTGACTATCGGAAATTTCTGGAAAAGATGAGTGGTGATCCTTGGGCATGCACCACATCTCAAAGGGTGATCTAGGGGCAAATGGACACAAAGTTATGAAATCGTCATTTTCGCAAACGATTCTGATGTTTTGAGATCGTTCCTGCCTGATTATGTCACAAAATATGCATCGCTCTTTGAACTCGAAATAACGCATACTTCCAGAAAGTTCCTGTTTGATATTGAGCGGAACTACTGGCAGGGCAATCAATTGGGAATGTGAGTGTTCCAGCGAGGCTCCTGCAGCCTGTCCAAAGTTTTTGAATATGATTATGAACTTAAAGCGGTCGTCTTGAGCCAAGGCCTGCATGCGAGCCCTGTAGCTTCTGAAGATGAGCAGCATCTGGTCAACCGGCATAGAGGCCATGGTCTCGTCATGCCGGGGTGTTTCTATTATTACCTCATGGGTACCGATGCCGTTTGATTTGTCATAGATACCTTCGGTGCGCTTGTCCAAGTTTCCTTCTGACGTGAGGGCCGGATATTTGTTGGGGACAACCCTCAAAGACCATCCCGGGCCGTTTGGCGGAGCTCCTTTCTCTCTGCCATAGGCCAGTACTTCCGGAGGGGTGGAATGTTCATTTCCAGGGCATAGGGGGCAATACCCCCCTTTAATACGTTCCTGAACAATAACGAAATCTGAAGGCCTTTTGCCCCTTTCTTTTGATATGATAACCCAGCGCCCTATGACAGGGTCCCGCCTAAGCTCAGGCATTATTTTCTCCTAAACGCAGATGTGTCCCATCATTTATAAACCGCGGGCCTTTTCTTCTTCTTCCTGTTTAGACTTGCATTTTATGCAAAGGGTCGTCACTGGCCTGGCCTCGAGCCTCTTTTTTCCAATATCTTCACCGCACCCCTCACAGATACCATAAGAGCCATCTTCAATGCGTTCCATGGCTGTTTTGATTTTCTTTATGAGCTTGCGTTCCCTGTCCCTTATTCTCAGTTCAAAACTTCTTTCAGACTCAACCGCTGCCCTGTCCGTAGGGTCTGGAAAATGATCATCCAGTTCGGTCATTTCCTCAAGGGTCTTGTCAGCCTCTCCCAGAAGCTCATCCAGCTTCCTTTGGAGAAGTTGCCTGAAATATTCCAGCTGTTTTTCATCCATAAAGAATTTCTCCTTATGACTTGGTACGTTTCCAGGTGCCGCTTTTGCCACCTGTTTTGTATTCTAAGCAAACTTTTTCTATGGTTATTCCCTTTTCGATTGCTTTGCACATGTCATAAATGGTCAAAGCAGCGGTTGAAACCGCTGTCAGTGCCTCCATTTCAACCCCGGTTTTCCCATGCACCTTTACCGTAGACCAGATTTCAACCAACCCTTGGTCATTCAAGTCAAAATCGAGTTCCACAGAATGAAGCGGCAGGGGATGGCACAAGGGTATGATTTGGTCCACCTTTTTTGCAGCAAGTATGCCGGCAACCCTGGATACACAAAACACATCACCTTTGGGTACTTTTTGATCTTTTATTAGCCGCGCAATCCTTTCCCCTATAAACACCTGAGCATAGGCCCGTGCCTCCCGGAACGTCTCGTCCTTTTGGCTTACATCGACCATTCTGGCATGCCCTTTGTCGTTCAGATGTGTAAAGCTGCTTGAACTCATCCTGGTTACCTTTGATAAGTTTTGTCTGCCTTGCTGCTCCAGCGGAACAAGCGTTTTATGAAATTGCTGTTTCCCTTGTCGTTTTCAATGGTTTCGAATTCAGTCAATAATTCCTTCTGCCGTTCAGTTAGCTTTTTGGGAATCAACACCGACACCTCGGCCACCAGGTCTCCTTTTCCATAACCCCTGATATTTCTAATGCCGTGCCCTTTGAGGCGTATTTGGTCGCCGTGCTGCGTTCCAGGGGGGATTTCGAGTGTTGTTTTGCCATCCAGTGTCGGAATCTCAATCTCTGAACCCAGGGCGGCCTGGGTCATGGATATCGGGATCTGGCAATAAATGTCATCGCCTTTTCTCTGAAAGAAATCGTGGGGTTCAACGTGGATGACTATATACAAGTCTCCGCGGCGCCCACCTCTTATGCCGGCTTCGCCCTCGCCCTTCAATCTCAATCTCGAACCAGTGTCAACCCCGGCGGGTATCTTTATTTTCACCTTTTTAGACTTGTTGGCTCGCCCCTCACCAGCGCATTCTGGACAGGGGGATGTAATCACTGTTCCTCTGCCGGAACAGTGAGGACAGACCGTGGATACCCTGAAAAAGCCCTCTGACCTGATGACCTGCCCTCTTCCATGGCATGTTGGACAGGATATGGTTTGGCTAGTCTCAGTTAATCCTGTTCCCCCGCACTTTTCACAAACTTCCTGGCGGACAATGTTTACCTCGGTCTCAATGCCCCTTGCTGCTTCTTCAAAAGAAATTGTGAGATCATATCTGAGGTCGGCACCTGGTTCAGGCCCCATATAGTTTCGCCGGTTTTCTCTGCCACCTGTGCTGAACCCAAAAAATTCTTCAAAGATATCACTGAAGGCGCTGAATATATCATCACTTCCCGTGAATCCATGAAAACCAGCACCCTCTACACCTGCATGCCCGTGTAAATCGTAGGCCCGCCTTTTTTGGGGGTCCCTTAGCACCTCATACGCCTCGGCTGCCTGCTTGAAACATTCTTCGGCATGCTTGTCACCAGGGTTCCTGTCAGGATGGTATTTCAAGGCCATCTTCCTGTAGGCCTTCTTGATTTCTTCCTGGGAGGCCGTTCTTGAAACGCCCAATATTTCGTAATAGTCCCTTTTAGAAGTCATTAACTGTTCGATATCAAATAGTCTGGCTATTTCTTATTGTTTTCCTGAAGTTCGCTCTGCAAGGTCTTTATGATGCGCTGTTCCTCTGCTTCCCTTGCAAGGTCGTCCAAATTTTCAAAGGATACAAAACCACCGGCGATTTCCCGGAGCGCGCACACAATTTCCTTGTTTTTGCATTTGATCAGCGGCTTGGCACCCTTTCTGAGCTGCTTGACCCGCTCAACTGTAAGATGAACCAGTTCAAAACGGCTTGGTACCTTTTCCAAACAATCTTCTACTGTTACTCTGGCCATAAACAAGTTCCTCCAAGTCTTTTAAGGCTGTCACAGGCAAAGTCCATGAAACGCCCTGGGAGGGTAATTCCCCGTCTTCCGCAAAGTTAATAGTGATCCAAAAACCAAATAGTATAATAATGCCCTTGCAGCCTGCAATCATTAAAATTAAGTTCTTTTCAGAGTTGTTCAATTCATGACCTTTTTCTTAAAGGCATGCCATACAATTATTTATGGGGCCTTCTTTTACCACAAAAAAACGGCTATACCAAGGATGCTGGTATATTTCCTGCAAGATAAAGGTAATCATTTCGCTGGACTTGGCGGTTAGAGCTTGCTTTTTTTATTAGTAGCGTATAGAACCAAGGCGAATTTCGATACAAAGGAACGCTATGAAGATATTAGTTACTGGCGGGGCAGGATTTATTGGTTCCCATCTGTGTGATCATCTTTTGGCGCAAGGCCATGAGGTTTCTGCTATAGATGACCTTTCCACCGGCTCCCTGGACAATATTGTTCATTTGCATGAGAAACAAGGCTTTACCTATGTGAATGATACCATATTGAATAAGGATCGTTTGGAACTCCTGATTAAAGATTGCGACACCATTGTTCACCTGGCTGCTGCAGTAGGCGTAAAATATGTGATCGAAAACCCGCTTCTCTCCATGGAAATCAACATCAATGGCACAGAAAATATATTGAAATTTGCTAATCGCTATAAAAAAAGGGTCCTCGTTGCCTCTACTTCTGAAGTATACGGCAAACATCTCCATGCACCTTTGAGAGAGGATGATAACGTCATATACGGTCCTCCCAGTACTATGCGCTGGAGCTATGCAGCCGCCAAGCTGATCGATGAATTCATGGCCTTTTCTTATCATCGTACTAAAAAACTGGACGTGGTTGTGTTCAGGTGCTTTAATACAATAGGTCCTAGGCAGACCGGGCTCTACGGCATGGTCGTTCCCCGCTTTATACAACAGGCCTTGAGGGATGAGCCCATTACCGTCTTCGGCGATGGCCAGCAGACACGGACCTTCACCTATGTTCAAGACGTGGTCGAGGCCATTTACAGGCTCATGAGTTGTGAAAGGGCTACTGGTGATGTGGTGAATATTGGAGGCACCGAAGAGGTCACTATCATTGATCTGGCTGAAAGGATAAAGGCGCTTTGCCGCAGCAATTCAGAGATAGTCTTTGTTCCATATGAAAAGGCCTATGGACGTGATTTTGAAGATATGATGCGCAGGGTTCCCTCCTTGGAAAAACTGGAATCATTGATAGACTATTCCCCAAATACCCCATTGGATGAGATACTTGGCAAAACCATTGAATATTATCGCTCAAAGGTGACCTGATCCATGCATGAGAGGCTTTTAGATGACGGGCTGGCATTTTTTTCAGCCCTTTTTTTGTCTGTTTTTTTGACACCATGCATAATCTTTTTGGCTAACCGCCTAGGCCTCGTGGCTGAGCCTAGGGAAGACAGGTGGCACCGGAACCCAACGGCCCTTCTGGGTGGAATAGCCATATTCTTTGCCTTCATTTTGCCGTTCGGGCTGCTGGGTGAGCGGTTTCAAGGCGTGCTGCCGCTTGTTTTCGGCGGTTGCGCCATGTTCATTCTAGGCCTTGCAGACGACCTGTGGGACATGTCACCTCAAAATAAATTTGTGGCTCAACTCGTAGTTTCAGCCCTTGGGGTGGCCGGGGGGATACAGATGGCCGGCTTTGAACAACCCCTTGTAACATTTGTGGTCTCGCTATTCTGGCTTGTAGGAATAACCAATGCCATAAATATACTCGACAACATGGATGGCCTGGCAGCCGGTATAACGCTCGTTGCCTCCGCGGCCTTGTGGGGGTTCGGACTCCTTTACGGAAACGTACACGTAGGAAGGACTGCCCTTGTGCTGGCAGGGGCTGCGCTGGGTTTCTGGGTGTACAATTTCAATCCGGCAAGGATATTCATGGGCGATTGTGGAAGCCTCTTTCTGGGCTTCACCCTTGGCGCGCTCTCTTTGCTCGCTACTGGGAGTGTTGCGCCATCACATGCTTCGGGGGGGTATGCACTGGTGACCAACGTCCTACTTGTGTTGATGGTGCCCATGGCCGTTTTGATAATTCCCCTCTTTGATACCGCACTGGTGTCATTCACACGGGTGCAGCATGGGCGCCCTTTTTATAAAGGGGGGCGGGATCACACATCCCACCGCCTTGTACTTCTAGGTTTTTCGGAAAAACGCACGGTCATAACGTTGATGGGGTGTGCAGCACTCATTTCCATATTGACTTTGTATCTTGCCGGCCGTTCAGCAGAAGGGGTCATAGTGTTATTGGGAGTGGTTGGGGTGATCGCCCTTTTTTTCGGAGTCTTTCTCACACAAACCGACCAACAGATCTATGACGAAAAAAAAAACCTGGAGCCAGGTAAATCGCGCAAAGGGTTGCTGTCTATGATCCTGAACAAAAAGCAGATGCTGCAGGCTGCAGTGGATACGCTTCTTCTGGTTCTGGCGCACATGACAGCATATCTTTTGAGATATGAAGGGGTTATAGACCAGGCCAACTGGGATCTCATCGAGAAATCCCTTCCCCTGATCATTCCCGTGAAGCTTTGTTGTTTCTGGGCCTTTGGGCTTTACAGGGGCCAGTGGAGGTATGTGAGCATAAACGACTTCTGGCAGCTCCTGAAGGGAGTGGTAACGGGGACTTTACTGTCCCTGGGCGTTTTGCTCTTTCTATACAGGTTCAATGGTTTTTCAAGGGTGGTTTTCATAAATGATGCAGTGTGGACCATCATTTACATTGGTGGTGTTCGTTATCTTTTACGCCTCTTCAAGGAGTATTTCGATATTCAGGAAGAGCGGAAACGCACGACCCCGATATTGATCATCGGGGCAGGGGATGGGGGAGACCTCTTTCTGCGCGAGCTTCGCAAAAACAAATCCCACGATTTTCTGCCAGTGGGATTTATTGACGATGATCCAGCCAAAAAGGGCCAGGTAATCCATGGTATCAAGGTACTGGGAAACAGGGAAGCCATTCCCAGTCTGGTGAAAAAATATGGTGTCAAAAAGGTCTTTGTGGCAATTATGAGTGCCTCTGAAGAGACACTGGCAGCAATGTTTGATATTTGTCACAAGATCCCTGTAGAGTGTCAGCGGGTGTGTTCACTGCTTTTCGAAACCCCGGAACTTCTTGCAGGTAAGAGGGAAATCAAGCCGGTCAGGACCAAAAAGGGGACCGTTATCTCCTGGCCCAGCAGGAAAAGAAGATAGGAGCAAAAGCACAAATTTTGTTGTGTTAGAGGAGGAGGTTGCCGATGAAAGTGGTTGAGCCTGCATATGACATTCTTGACGATTATTTTAAAGAGGGTCGTATTCTTGAACAGATTGAGCGTTGCGGGCGGGTTTGCTACAAGAGCGAGGACAAGATCAGCGCGGAAAGCGCGGTTCCCTTCATAAAGGGTATCATCAAGAGAGGCCATGAATCCGTATTGGAAATGGCCAATATCGTGCTGGAAGTCTCTGTTGATGGCGAATCCATAATGCACAAATTCTTTGAGAGGATTCCCCGTTTCTGCCAGGCAGACAAACTTGAACGCAGAAGGTATCTGCTTTCCGGCAATCCAAGAAGCTTCAGGGACCTTGCACGCGGTCACAAGGACCTTAAACTGGTAAAGGCCATGATGAGGGTGTTGACCGAGGTGTACCCCGTGCTGTTTGAAGACCTGGCTCCTGCCAGGGGATGGATACCTCAAGATGGAGTGAGCGTAAGAGTGCTTGGCCCGGAGGAGGTGGACGGCCTGCCGGTGGAATACCTGATCAAGCACAGGAATCTCCTGGTGCACTTTACGATAAACAGGGCCGTATCCCATGAACTCGTCCGTCACAGGGTGGCTTCCTATCTCCAGGAATCACAGAGATATTGCAGGTATGGCGAAAGCAAGTTCGGCGGAGAGGTTGCCTTTGTCAAACCATGCTTTTTCGAACATGGCAGCCATGAATATGATCTGTGGCAAAAGGCCATGGAAGAGAGTGAAAAGATTTACCTGGAGCTGCTGAAAACAAGTTCGCCCCAGGCTGCAAGAACAGTGCTTCCCAATTCCTGCAAAACAGAAATCATGGTGCACGCAACCCTGGCCGAATGGTCCCATATCCTGAAACTGCGTGCCTCAAAGGCTGCCGATCCATCCATGCGGGAGATCATGCTGATGCTGCTGCCCGAAATGGCAAGCAGGTTCCCGGCGATTTTCTCTCCCATAAGGGAATTGCTGAGCAAGGATTGAAAGCGAACTTCCATGGAGCACGTTACCGATTTCCTGATCATAGGATCTGGTGTTGCCGGTTTGAGCCTTGCCCTGAAGCTCAGGGAAATGGGCAAGGTGACCATTGTTACCAAGAAAAAAGAGGCAGACACCGCAACCAGCCTTGCGCAAGGCGGCATTGCTTGCGTTCTCGATCCAGAAGATTCCTTTTCAAGCCATATATTTGACACCTACAATGCAGGTGATGGCCTGTGCCATGAGGATGTGGTGCAGGAGATCGTCAAACAAGGCCCTGAACGTATCAAGGAATTGATGGAACTTGGTGTGCCCTTTTCAAAGGATCCGTCCCATCCAGGCAGGCTGCATCTTGGCAAGGAAGGCGGACACAGCCACAGGCGCATAGTCCATGTAGACGATTTCACGGGCAGGGCCTTGCAAGAGACCCTCTCCAGGAATTTGCAGTCTGGAAGGAATGTGACACTTTTTCAAAACAGGATAGTGGTTGATCTTATCACAGAGGGCAAAATCAAGGATTGCCCTGCGTCCAGACATGGACAAGAAAGGTGTCTGGGGGCATATGTGCTGGATAGCGCGTCAGGGAATATAGACACATTTCTTGCCGCCGTCACCATTCTTGCCACTGGCGGAGCAGGAAAGGTTTATCTTTATACCAGCAATCCAGATGTGGCCACAGGTGATGGTATTGCCATGGCTTACAGGGCCGGTGCCAGGATAGCCAATCTGGAATTTGTCCAGTTTCACCCCACGATCCTTTACCATCCAAAGGCCAAGAACTTCCTCATCTCAGAGGCGCTCAGAGGCGAGGGTGCAAGGCTGATAGATCAAGACGGCAATGCCTTCATGGAAAAATATGATCCGGAAAAAAAGGATCTCGCATTCAGGGACGTTGTGGCCAGGGCCATTGACTCAGAGCTCAAGAAGAGCGGTCAAGACCACGTCTACCTGGATATCAGTTTCAAACCCAAAGAGTTCATCAAGCAGCGTTTCCCAAACATATATAAAGTGTGTTTGTCTTTCGGCATTGATATTACCAGGGAGCCGATTCCGGTTGTGCCGGCAGCCCATTACATGTGCGGGGGCGTGGTAACGGATATCTTGGGCCGCACAGACATAGAGGGCCTTTATGCCATCGGTGAGACCGCATGTACCGGGCTTCATGGGGCCAACAGGCTGGCCTCCAATTCATTGCTTGAAGGCCTGGTCATGGCCCATCAGGCCCACATCGGCATACGAAGGGAATTTGAAGAGCTGAGGCGTAAGAAGGTGCCGCCTGTACCCGCTTGGAACCCTGGCGGTGCAGTGGACATGGAAGAGGCGGTGATTGTTACTCACAACTGGGATGTCATCCGCCGTCTAATGTGGAATTACGTGGGTATTGTCAGAAACGAGAAAAGGCTGCACCTGGCCGGGGAAAGACTCAGGCCCATAC
>JALVPX010000043.1 GCA_027031565.1 Deltaproteobacteria bacterium
GTTCGGCACCATTGCCCAGGGCTTTCTGGAAATGTCAAATGTTGAAGTGGTCAAAGAGATGGTTGACATGATCGTAACGCAGCGGGCCTATGAGCTGAACTCGAAGACCGTCCAAACAGCTGATGAGATGCTTGGAATAGCAAACAACCTGAAGAGGTAACGATAAATGAAGTATATCATTGGCAGATTTGAAATCCTGAAACCATTCTTGGTGCTCCTGATTTTTCTAGGTGGCGTACACACCTTGTATGGTTATCAATCGGGTTCCAATTTGACCTACCTCTCCATCCATGACCTGGAGCCGGTCTTCTTGGACGGCATTGAGAAATATTCGGCATGGCCCGTGAAGAAGCTTCAAGTCACGGATATTAGAATGTTTCCAGGAAAGATCGGAGTCCCCCAAGGGTCGGCAATAGACTTTGAAATTGCTCCCCCGTCAAACTCCAAGTGCCTTGGCAGGGTATCCTTCCTGGTAACCGTGATGGCGGACAACAAGCCTCTCAGAAAAATCAGGCTGAATGGCTGGGTAGAGGCATACAAAAATGTCGTGTGTGCAGCAAGACCTTTGCGCAAGGGCCGCATACTCGGGCCTGACGATGTGGCAATAGTAAAAAAACCCGTTTCCAAGATGAGATCCGAGCCGGTTTACAAACTTGAAAATGCCGTAGGCAAGGCCCTCAAACGCAGTGTCAGGACAGGAGAGGTCATCACCCCGGTCATCCTGCAGGAGCCTGTCCTTGTTAAAAGGGGAAGCAGGGTCACCATAGTGGCTGAATCGGGCGGGTTGTTTGTCAGGGTCCCGGGTGTGGTAAAGGAAAAGGGATCCCGCGGCCAGTTTATCAAGGTGCAAAATACCATGAGTCAAAGGGAGATATTGGCTCAGGTGGTGGACGGCAAGACAGTGAAGGTCTTTTTCTAGGGGGCGGAATGAGAAAAATGTCACTTTGTTTATATACGTTTGTATGTGTCCTAATAGTGGCGGCCTGCGCACCGCATACGCCGCCCCCGGCGCCAAAGCCGCCGTCTCCGGTGGTGCCAGACATCCCTGTACCGCAGGCGCCTCCAGCAGAAGGCTCTCTTTTCCAAAGCACACGCCATGTAAGCCTGGTTTCAGACTTCAGGGCAAGGCGCATCGGAGACGTGGTAACCATAGTGGTTGAAGAAGACCTCAAGGGTGCCAAGGACGTAAGGACCCAGACCCAGCGCAAATCAGACATGAACATCGGTCTTACTGGAATTTTCGGCCTTGAATTCAACAAGCAGGTGCAGCCGCGGTACGGAAAGGCAAAAGTGGACGCAAAGAATGCCATTGGAGGCACCACAAGCAGCAAGTTCCAGGGATCAGGAAAAACGTCGAGGAATGCATCCCTCAGCGGCACCATTTCGGCACGTGTGGTGCAAGTTCTTCCCGGAGGCAATCTCATAATCCGGGGAAGCAGGGAACTAAGGATAAACAATGAAACGCAGTACTTGATCCTGACTGGAGTAGTGAGGCCCCAGGACATAGGCCCTGACAACACAGTTTCATCCACCAGGATTGGTGATGCCCGCATAGAATATACTGGCGGCGGCGTATTAAGCGAGAAACAGAATCCGGCCTGGTTTGCCAGGATACTCGGACTCATCGCTCTGTTTTAACTGGGAGAAGACGAAAGCAATGGAGACGAACAACAAGGTCATAGTCATTTTTTTGACAATTATTTCGCTGCTGCTGCTCCTGTTGCCTGTAACAGCTCCTTGCGCACGCCTGAAAGACATTGCCAACGTGAAGGGGGTGCGCACCAATCAACTCGTGGGGTACGGCTTGGTGGTAGGGCTTAATGGCACAGGAGACGGTACCCAGGCAAAGTTTACGATCCAGTCCATAGCTAACATGATGGAACGCATGGGAATAAACATCAACCCCAAGACAGTCAAGGTCAAGAATGCTGCAGGGGTCATGGTGACTGCTGAAATACCGCCATTTGCAAAAATAGGCCAGAAGATAGATGTGGTGGTGTCCTCTTTGGGTGATGCAAAGAGCCTTCAGGGAGGCACGCTGCTCATGACCCCCCTGAAGGGGATTGACGGAGAGATATATGCAGTGGCACAGGGTCCGTTGTCCATAGGCGGTTTTGCAGCTGAGGGCGCAGGTGCATCGGTGCAAAAAAATCATCCAACCGCAGGACGCATACCAAACGGTGCCACCGTGGAACGGGAGATACCTGTGCCCATTAACAAAAAGGGGGAAATCACCCTCAGC
>JALVPX010000044.1:0-6729 GCA_027031565.1 Deltaproteobacteria bacterium
ACTGGGTCTGCCCGAAATGCGGAGCAGAAAAGGAACACTTTTATCCGGCAGATTAGAAAGGGGCTGGCCCGCTTTTTAAAAACGAGTTCCTGCTGCCTTGTTTGCACGTGGAATCACGGTTTGATTGCCCATTACAGGGCTGTCTGCCAAAGTGTATCAACCAGGAAACCTTGGGCAGAAACCGCCTTGTTTATTCCCAATCCATCGAAAAGGTGCGGATGTTCGATGTTCTTGGAAAAGAAATGTATCACGTAGCCTGCACCATTGAATTGTTGAACTAAGTGCTTTATAATATTCAAATTTTAGATAGGTTTGTTTTATTTGAAAGGGTCTTGATATGAAAGTAACAGTCGAGGACATCAGTCCTGTTCAGAAGAAGCTGTCTGTAGAAGTTCCCTCCGACGTTGTCTCAAGGGAACTGGACCAGGCATATCAGCGCCTCAAAAGGCAGGTGAAGGTAAAGGGCTTTCGAAAAGGAAAGGTCCCCATCTCCGTCTTGGAGCGGATGTATTCAAAAGAGGTGGAGGGCGAGGTTCTGGAAAAGCTGATCCAGGAAACGTTGCCTGATGCAATCAAAGAGGCGGATGTGATAATGGTGATTGAGCCCGTACTCGATTCTGCCGGTCAAATAAAAAAGAATGATCCGTTCAATTACTCGGTTTTGCTCGATATATGGCCTGAATTTGAACTGCCTGAATACAAGGGGCTTGAGGTAGTCAAGCCTGAAGTGGAGGTAAAGGAAGAAGAGGTGGAAGAGCAGGTAGAGGCCCTTAGGCGCCACTACGGCAGCATCGATGCAGTGGCCGAGGAGAGGCCGGTGGAAAAGGGCGACATCGTGGTAATAGACTACGTTGGAAAGATAGACGGCCAGGAAGTGGAGGGCCTGAGGGAAGAGAATTACTATCTCGAGGTTGGAGCAGGTTATTTCAATAAGGATTTCGAAGAAGGCCTTGTAGGTATGGAGCGGGGTGAACAACGGGAAATAGAGGTGACATACCCGGATGAAGCCATAAACGAGAAGTTTGCGGGTAAGACGGTGACCTACGAAGTAACATTAAAGGATATAAAAGAGCGTTCCCTGCCTGAACTGGATGAAAAGTTTGTTGAGGGCATAGGCATTGGCCTCAAGACGGTCGAAGAGCTCAAACAGCGGCTCAGGGACGAGATAAGGAAGGAAAAAGAAGAGGCCGTGGAGAGGATGGTGCGCCAGCAGATTCTGGACCAGCTTCGTGAAGGCGTCGATTTTCCGATCCCTGAAAGATTGGTCGAAAACAAACTCAATCAGATGCTTGACAATGTTGCAGGCCACTTGCAGGAACGCGGGATGGACTATGAGCGCGCTGGCATATCTGAGGAAAAGCTCAAGGAAAAGATGTACGATGACGCAGTTCAGCAGGTGAAGACAGAGATCATTTTGGATAGAATTGCCGAAAAGGAAGGTATCAATGTACCTGAAAACGAGATAAAAGAATATCTTGATTCCCAGGCAGGGTACCCAGGCGTGGACAGGGAGCAGCTTCAGTCAGCAATATTTGCCCATATTCTGCCTAAGCTCAGGGCAAAAAAGACACTGGATTTTCTGGTGGAAAATGCCCATATTAAGTTGCCAGAAGAGGAAGAATCTGCTGAAGAGGCAGAAAAAACTAGTAAAAAAAGTGTAACGGAGGAATAATTTAGATGCCGTTAATTCCCATAGTAATCGAACAAAGCCCAAGGGGTGAAAGGGCTTATGATATATATTCACGCCTTTTAAAGGAAAGAATCGTCTTTTTGGGCGGTCCTGTAAATGATGAAGTTGCAAATCTCATTATTGCGCAGCTTCTATTCCTTGAGGCAGAAGATCCGAAAAGGGATATAACACTATATATCAACTCCCCAGGCGGGGTGGTGACGGCAGGCCTGGCCATATATGACACAATGCAATACATAAAGCCCGACGTGGGCACATTGTGCCTGGGGCAGGCGGCCAGCATGGGCGCACTGCTGCTGGCAGCAGGCGCAAAAGGCAAGAGGTACACCTTGCCCAATTCGAGGATATTGATACATCAGCCCATGGGCGGGTTTCAGGGGCAGGCCACCGACATCGACATCCACGCCAAGGAGATCCTGCGGCTGAGATCAGCCCTCAACGACATCATGTCCAAACACACGGGGCAGCCCTTGAAAAGGATCCAGGAAGACACGGAAAGGGACTTTTTCATGGGCGGACAAGAGGCCAAGGAATATGGATTGGTGGATGAAGTCATAACTGAACGTCAGGAGGAAGGTCTAAATGGCTAAGAAGACCGACTTCGAAAATGTAGGCAATCTCCGCTGTTCCTTTTGCGGAAAGGGACAGGAAGAGGTGAAAAAGCTGATTGCAGGCCCCAATGTGTTCATATGCGATGAATGCATTGAGCTTTGTAACGACATCATAGCAGAAGAATATGATAACGAAGAGGGCGCTGCAGCTGGCGGAAAGTCCATACTGAGGCCGTCTGAGATTAAGGCCTTGCTGGACAACTACGTAATCGGGCAGGAATCGGCAAAAAAGATCCTCTCGGTTGCAGTGCACAACCATTACAAGAGAATAGATTCGTCTGTGGATTTAGAGGATGTTGAGCTCCAAAAAAGCAACATAATTCTGATAGGCCCTACAGGCAGCGGCAAGACGCTCCTGGCCCAAACGCTTGCAAAGGTGCTCAACGTGCCTTTTACCATAGCCGATGCCACCACCCTCACGGAGGCAGGCTATGTGGGTGAAGACGTGGAGAACATCATCCTGAACCTGCTGCAGGCAGCAGATTATGACGTCGAGCTGGCCAGCAGGGGAATAGTATATATAGACGAAATCGACAAGATTGCCAGGAAGACAGACAGCCCTTCCATAACGAGGGATGTTTCAGGTGAAGGAGTGCAGCAGGCACTTCTCAAGATCATGGAAGGCACCCTGGCCAATGTTCCACCCAAGGGTGGAAGGAAGCACCCGCAGCAGGATTTCGTCAAGATAGACACCACCAATATCTTGTTCATTTGCGGTGGGGCATTTGTCGGCCTTGATGAGATAATCAAGGCTAGGCTTGGCAAGTCATCCATTGGTTTTGGTGCAGATGTCCATGGTGCAAGGGATTTGCCGCTGGGAGAGGTCCTTAAAAGGATTCAGCCAGAGGACTTGATCAAGTTCGGTCTTATACCCGAGTTCGTTGGCAGGATTCCAGTGGTGGCCACCCTTGAGGAGCTGGATGAGCAGGCGCTTATCAAGATATTGAAGGAGCCCAAAAACGCCCTTATCAAGCAGTTTCAGAAGCTCTTTGCAATGGATGGAATAGACCTGCATTTTACAGACGGCGCAATCGAATCCATTGCCAAAGAGGCCCTTAAACGCAAGACAGGCGCCAGGGGGCTTCGGGCCATCATGGAGCAGGCCATGCTCAACGTCATGTATGAGCTTCCTTCAAAGGAAGGCGTAAAAGAGTGCGTGGTAAGCGAAGAGGTCATCCTGAACGGCGCCGAGCCTATACTTCTTTATGAACAAGAGGAGAAAAAGGCCCAGGCGTCATAGGCAGGAGACTTGTCATGTCCTTTTCAAATGAACATAGTACATACAAAAGGATCAAAAAACGATATGGGCCGGCGGGCCCTTAAAGACGCAAGGAAAATATGAGTAACAGTGAAAAAAATGTAGAAGTTCCTTTATTGCCACTTAGAGACATCGTCTTATTTCCACACATGGTCGCCCCCTTGTTTGTTGGGCGTGAAAAGTCGGTCAAGGCCATAGAAGAGGCCATGGCCAACAAACAGGACATACTGCTTGCAGCCCAGCGGGATGCCAAGATAGATGATCCTGCAGAAAAAGATATCCACAAAATTGGAACCCTGGGCACCATATTGCAGCTCCTGCGCCTGCCGGACGGCACGGTGAAGGTCTTGATCGAGGGCAAGCAGAGGGCAAGGATTCTCTCTTACGCGCCATCCAGAAATTATTTTATTGTGGAGGCACAACCCCTTGAGGATAAAGAGGTGGTTGGGCCACAGTCCGAGGCGCTGATCAGGCTCACTGTTGAGGCCTTTGAAGAATATGTGAAAATCAACAAGAAGATTCCTCCTGAAGTGGCCTTGTCCATTTCTTCTATCACCGATCCCTCCAGGCTTGCAGATAGCATCGCCGCCCACGTTCCGTTGAAGGTGCCGGACAAGCAGGCCTTGCTCGAGGAAGCAGATCCCGAAAAACGGCTTGAAAAGCTCTATGCCTTGATGCGCACAGAAACCAACATTGCACAGGTAGAGCAGCGGATCAAAGAGCGCGTTAAAAAGCAGATGGAAAAGAATCAGCGGGATTACTACCTGAACGAGCAGATAAGGGCCATCCAGAAGGAGATGGGCCAGAAGGAGGATCCGCAGAGCGATCTCAAGGAGCTGGAAAAGCGCATAAAGCGCAAGAAACTTTCAAAACAGGCGGCCCAAAGGGTGCGGCAGGAGTTCAAGAAGCTGAAGATGATGGCCCCGATGTCTGCCGAGGCCACAGTGGTTCGCAACTATATCGACTGGATCTTGTCTTTGCCTTGGTATGAAAAAACCAAGGACAAGCATGATATAGTTGAGGCAGAGCGCATCTTAAACGAAGATCATTACGGTCTTGAAAAGCCGAAGGAAAGGATACTCGAATACCTGGCGGTTCAGAGCCTGGTGAAGAAGATGAAGGGGCCGATTCTGTGCCTGGTTGGGCCTCCAGGCGTGGGAAAGACCTCCCTTGCCAAGTCGGTTGCCAGGGCACTTGGGCGCAATTTTGTCCGCCTTTCCCTTGGCGGCGTACGCGACGAGGCGGAGATAAGGGGCCACAGGCGCACTTATATCGGCTCTATGCCTGGAAAGATCATCCAGTCACTTAAAAAGGCAAAATCCAACAACCCGGTATTCTGCCTGGATGAGGTGGACAAGATGAGCACCGACTTCAGGGGGGACCCAGCGGCTGCATTGCTGGAAGTCCTAGATCCGGAGCAGAATTATGCCTTCAATGATCATTATCTGGACCTTGACTATGATCTGTCCGAGGTGATGTTCATCACCACGGCCAATACCTTGCACACCATTCCTCTGCCTCTGCAGGACAGAATGGAGATAATTGAGCTTCCCGGATACACGGAAGAAGAAAAACTCGAGATCGCCAAGGGCTTCTTGCTGCCACGTCAGCTTGAGGCACATGGTTTGACCAAAGAAAGGCTTCAGATTAGCGACAGCGCGATACTCGAGATCATCAGGTCCTATACCAGGGAAGCAGGCGTAAGAAACCTTGAACGGTGCCTTGCCTCCATTTGTAGAAAGGCTGCGCGGGAAATCGTGAAATCCAAGGATGATGCACGCACTATCAAGGTGAACAGGGCAAGCCTCAAAAAATATCTGGGCGTTCCCCGTTACCGCCAGAGCAAGGCTGAAAAGATGGAACAGATTGGTGTTGCAACAGGCCTTGCCTGGACGGAGACTGGCGGATCATTACTCCAGATTGAGGCTGCGATCATGCCTGGAAAAGGAAAACTAACGATCACCGGGAAACTGGGTGAGGTAATGCAGGAATCTGCCCAGGCGGCCTTGAGTTATGTGCGTTCACGGGCGCATCAGTTCGGCCTTCCGTGGAATTTCTACCAGAAGGTGGACATACATGTGCACGTGCCCGAGGGGGCCATACCAAAGGATGGGCCCTCAGCCGGCATTACCATGGCCACTGCCATAGTGTCTGCGTTGCTCAAGATTCCTGTAAGGCATGACGTGGCCATGACAGGAGAGATCACCTTGCGCGGCAGGGTGATTCCCATAGGCGGCCTTAAAGAGAAGCTGCTGGCTGCCAGAAGGGCTGGTGTGAAAAAGGTGCTCATTCCTGGCGAGAACGAGCGCAACTTGAAAGAGGTGCCGTCCAAGATCACCAAGTCCTTGGATATAGTCATGGTTGATCACATGGATGACGTGCTCAAAGAGGCCATGGCCATGGAAAAGCCGGAAAGCTTATTGGCAGACGTTTCACCGGCTGAAAGCCCTGACTGGTTCCGGAGGGAAGAGGAGCCAGCAGACGTGCCTGCGGCACATTAAAGATAGGCATTGGAAAAGCCGGCTCAAACGAGCCGGCTTTTTTTATTCCTCAATAGGCGGCACCTTGCCGGGTTCCTGGAAGACCTGATCATCCCTGTAAGGCAGGGATTCCTTGATGTTCGATGGTATCTCACCATACTGAGCCTCAAATTCCTCCAGGTACCTCTTTCTTCCCCTTAAGAAGTCAGAAACCTTGCTTTTAAGGATCTCCTTGTCCGGGAACAGGGGGTAGGCATTCATGAGATCGAGGTTGGCCCTGTCGCACTTGATCGGGAAGTAATACCCCAGAAAATCAGGATCAAAACTGAAACGAAGCTGCATCCTGCACAAGTCGTTATATATCGCCAGGGATTGGCGAAGCGTGACCTTGATCTCATCCTGGCCTATGGTTCCGGTGTTTGCCAGGTAACATTTGATGTGGTTGCGTTTTATGATGTCATAAAAGATCATGGCGTGTTCAAGTTTGTTGCCGCACATGAACGGGTCGAGGAAGAAGACCCGCTTGAACTTTCCCGCTTCTTCAGGATTGCCGCCGGAACTTTCAATGGATTCCCCATAGATAAACTGCATGACCGCCTGCTCAGGCGTGAGCTTGTTTATGGCTCATCTTTGACAATTGATAATAAAATATAATGTAAAATCAATAGGATAAGGGCGCACCAATATTCC
>JALVPX010000044.1:6739-19396 GCA_027031565.1 Deltaproteobacteria bacterium
GAAAAACACCCTCTTGAATTTTCCTGCTTCTTCAGGGTTGCCCCCGGAGCTTTCTATGGATTCCCCGTAGATGAACTGCATGGTCGCCTGTTCAGGCGTGAGCTTGTTTATGGCATTTACCAGGGGATTTCGTGTGAGCATGATAATGATATCCAGCTTGTCGGCGCGCAGGGAATTGCTGGCTATCTCGAGGTTCTCCCGCGTCACTATTGCGCGGCCGTTTGCAGTCTTGGTGGTGTCATGGAAGTCGGGCATGTAAGGATATTGGCTGATTGCCACGTTTTCCAAGAAGGCATCCCTTGATTCTGCTGCCCGTAGGATTTCCGGCTGTGTATGATCGAGTCCTTCGGTCTTGACATAGAGGCCGTTTTGCTCAAATGCGGCATAACTTCCGTCGTGGCCCAGGGTTCCGCCGTCGTCACCTATCATCTCTGAATGTTCCTTGGGCATCTTGGCAAACGTCCTGCACAATGTGGTGGTCTTGCCAGTGGCAGTAAGGCCTGAAACACCAGTTACTATCTCGGTGAGTTCCGGGCGTTCCGTTTCCATGCTGTAGACCCACAACAGATCCCGCCTTGCTCCAGCATGAAGGAAGATACCAGTCCTGTCTATGGCCTTTACTCGCCAGTCTTCGAACTGGAATACGCCCTTTTTACCCTCGCCCAGATAGACGCTGTTTCTGCAGATTTTTACCTGGTCGCCACGCCTTTCTCCCATCCAGAGGCGTATGGTGATGTCTTTGTCTATAAGCTTTTTGCTCTTGTTGCCTTCAAAGGCCTCGTCAGTAAAGAAAATTATGGTATAGGTGGGGTCCTGGACCACCCTTGCCGCCGGCTGATCAAAGAGCAGTTTGAGTCCGTATGCAATCTGGGCATAGGCCTCTGGAATGAGGAATCTGGCAGTAACACCATCCCTCCCGTCTCCAACTATCGTGTCCAATGATACAATCCTTTCCCTGCTCAAA
Source organism: Deltaproteobacteria bacterium (assembly GCA_027031565.1). GTDB lineage: Bacteria > Desulfobacterota > Dissulfuribacteria > Dissulfuribacterales > JALVPX01 > JALVPX01. The sequence continues at coordinate 7,704 of JALVPX010000044.1, forward strand.
TATTCGACAGCCTCCAGGGCAAGGTGTTCCTCCTCCTCTCCAAAGGGATGATCCACGCTGTTTCTGGTGTGAGGGGCAGAGCGGGACATGGGTTCTGAATCAGCAGCCACGGAACCCACCTGGGTCTGGATGACCCCATTCTGGCGCAAGGCCAGATGCTTCAGCTCTTCGAGGGTGAGCCCTTCAGAGAGCCTTCCTTCTCTTTTTGCATCTTCATATATTTTCTCTGCCGCTTTTTTGAAATAGTTGTGCATGGTTTCCTCCCTTGAAAAGTCCTGTGTGACCAATCAAAGTATTTGTGAACGATCAAAAACAGGTTAGTTTGACACCAGGATTATTATGCCTAATTGTAGTTGAAGTATCCCAGCCCAAACGTGCTGGTTTTGTTATAATGCTGTTAAAAATTGGCATAAAATTTTTTGTAAGGCTTCTTAATTTAACAAAAACAAATGAAATAGCAATTTAGATTGTTCAAAGGCCGCCTAAAGGCTGCCGACAAGAACGCCAAGGGGGAAAAGTGTCTTTAGATAATTTTGAAATGCTGTTGGATGAATCTGTGAAGCTGCACGGCCACTTGTGCCCAGGGCAGGTGCTGGGTGTGCGTCTAGCTATGCTGGGCCTTAAGCTGCTGGGCATAAAAGATCCAAAGGGCAGGGATCGCAAGACATTCATGGTCCTTGTTGAGATCGACCGATGCGCTACAGACGCCCTCCAGTCCGTCACAGGCTGTTCCCTTGGGAAGAGGTCTTTACGCTGGGTGGACAACGGCATCATGGCCGCCACCTTTGTAAATTTAGGTGATATGACAGGCTACCGGATAGTGGCCCGGGAAGAGGCCAGGGAACTTTCAAGAAAATATTGCCCTCAAATCGAAGACAAATATAAAAGACAGCTTGAGGCCTACAAGAAAATGGCCGATGATGAACTTTTTGAGATAAGCAAGGTGAAGGTTTCCATTCCGGAGAGCGATATGCCAGGGCGTCCATTGAGGCGGGTTCAATGTTCTGAATGCGGGGAGTGGGTACAGGATTGCCGCGAAGTCGAAAAAGACGGGAAGATTTTGTGCAGGCCCTGTGCATATGGAAGATACTACGAGGTGCTTCAATAATGGCCATGAAGAAGATAGCAGTAGAAAAGGCCGTGGGCATGGTGATTCCCCATGATCTTACCCAGATAGTCCAGGGTAAAAAGAAGGGGCCTGCCTTTAAAAAAGGCCATATTATTCGCGAATCAGACATCCCTGTCTTGAAGGATATAGGCAAGTATAATATCTACGTGCTCGAATTAGGTGCGGACGAGGTGCACGAGGATAATGCAGCCAGGTTGCTGGCAGAGGCAGTGGCAGGGGAAAATATCACATACGACGATTCACCAGTGGAAGGCAAGGTCTCTTTCAGATCTGAAATTAACGGCATTTTACGGGTAAACGAGAAGGCCCTTTACGAATTCAACCTGCTGGGTGATGTAATGGTTGCAACTCTCCATCAGGACATGGTGGTGGAAAGGGGCATGCAGGTGGCAGCAGGCAGGGCAATACCCCTTGTTATCAAAAAGGATGTTCTGGACAAGGCAGTAAATATTGCCAGGGGAACAGGGGGGCTTGTGCATGTTTCACCCTGGATACTCAAACGCGCCGCCATAGTTGTAACTGGAAGGGAAGTCTTTGAGGGAAGAATCGAAGATAAGTTCGGCCCTGCCATGAAGAGGAAACTCGAAGATTATGGCTTGGAGGTGGCTTCTGTAAGAAAAGCCCCGGATGATGAGGCCCGGATTGCCGAGGAAGTAAGTGCCTGCCTTGCTGAGGGCGCGCAGCTGATACTTTGTACTGGCGGCATGTCCGTTGATCCAGACGATGTCACGCGGGGTGCAATTGCAAGGGCAGGAGCAGAAAAGATGGTGTACGGCACCCCAGTGTTGCCAGGCGCCATGTTCCTTGTAAGTTATTTGAACGGGGTGCCGGTGCTGGGCATACCGGCCTGCGGCATGTTTTTTAAGACCACTGTGCTCGATCTCGTGCTGCCCAAGGTGCTGGCAGGCGACAAGATAGACAGGGCCTTCCTTGCTCGACTTGGCCATGGCGGCCTTTGCATGAATTGCAAGAAGTGCCGGTTTCCTGTGTGCCCGTTTGGCAAAAACTAGGAGGTTTATATGTTCATTCTCGCAAATTTTTTGAACTCGCTGGCAACAGTGATCCACGTGGTGCTTAATCTCTATATGTGGGTGCTGATCATCAGGGCCCTTATTTCCTGGGTGAATCCAGATCCTTATAATCCAGTGGTCAGGTTTTTGTATGGAGTGACCGATCCTGTGCTCTACAGGGTTCGGCGCATCCTTCCGCTTCATTTCGGAGGCATCGATTTGACGCCCATGGTGCTGATCCTTGCAATCATCTTCCTGGACAGTTTCCTGGTTCCGTCGCTGCGGCAACTGGCATTCAAACTTTCTTGAGGTTCAAATGGCTATTACACCCAATGAAATAGTTGAACAGAAGTTTCCCAGGCGTTTCAGGGGATATGACGTGGAGGCAGTGACCGCCTTCAAGGAGAGTGTGGCAGCGCGCCTGGCAGAGGTTATAAAAGAGCGCAACATGCTGAAATCCAGGCTGAAGAGCTGTCTTTATCAGCTCGAGCAGCTCAAAAAGAGAGAAGAAGAATTCAGGCATGCCATTGCTGCAGCCCAGAAGCTGGCTGAAGAAATGAAGGAGCAGGCAAGAAAGGAAGGTGATCTCATAATCGAAGAGGCCAAGCTGGATGCAGAGCGCATTGTTGCTGACGCCCATCAAGAGGCCCTTCAGCTAGAGGAAAAAATCAGGGTCCTCCGCAGGGTGCAGAGGGAATCGACCTTCAGGATGAGAAGCGCCCTGGAGAATTTTTTGAGGCTGCTGGATGAAGAGGCACTACCAGGAGAAGAATTGGATCAGGCGCTTCAGGATGCTGCCACAGAGATGAGGGCAATCCAGGAAATGCCTGTTGCCGAAGAAGAACAGGAAAGGGCTCCTGCACGTAAGGAATCAGGGGAAGCCCAGCCTCTGCATGAAGCAGGGCCTGCCGCTCAGGAGGCTGACAAGCATGAAGAAACTGCGGAAGCAGAATTGTCCAACATAGATATAGACAAGCTGTGGAGCACGGATTGATCATAGGCCCTTTCAAAAAAATGGGCGGTCAGTTCCTTCAACCTTGAAAATTCTGTCAAACGATGCACCTGCTGCCTGAACTTGGCCCCGTGGGGAAGGCCTTGGGAATACCAGCACACATGCTTTTTTGCCAAGATCAGGCCGGTAACAGGACCATAATGTTCTTCTATCATGCCCAAGTGGTCCAGGATGCATCTTATTTTCTCCTCAGGCGTTACGGTATCTCCTTCAAGGATTTCTTGGAATATCCAGGGCCTTCCAAGGCTAGCCCTGCCTATCATGAGGGCGTCAGCGCCTGTGGTCTTCAAGCACGCAGCAGCAGACCGAATATCCGTCACATCCCCATTGGCAACGACCGGGATTTTCAACGCCTCTTTTACACTGCGTATTTCCTTCCAGTCAGCTCTGCCGGAAAACATCTGGCTTCTGGTCCTGCCGTGTACGACAACCAGGCATGCCCCTGCTCGTTCCATCTGCCTGGCGAACTCAACGCAGTTGTGGGATGAATCATCCCATCCAAGCCTTATTTTAACAGTAACAGGTATGGTTACCGCCTGTCGCACAGACTCTACGATGTTTGCAGCAAGGCCAGGCTCCTTCATGAGTGCGGCCCCGGAACCTGCCTTCACAATCTTACGCTGGGGGCAGCCCATATTTATGTCTATGAGGTCTGCGCCCAGGGACTCCATTTCCATCGCTGCCCTTGCCATGATACCAGGGTCATGCCCGAAGAGCTGAATGGCTACAGGATGCTCATCCCGCCAAGGCTGGGCCATCTTGAGCGTTTTCCGGTTCTTGTATACCACTGCCTGAGCGGAAATCATCTCGGTTACCACCAGCCCTGCCCTGAAACGCCGGGCCAGGGCGCGGAACGGCGCATCCGTTATCCCGGCCATGGGTGCCAGCATGAGCCTGTTGGGGCTTTCAGCCTCGCCGATTTGAAAAGGCGTATCCAAAAATTTTATCTTGTCGACATTGTTTTCGTCCATGCCTTGAATGTAAAGCCAAACGGCTGCTGCAGCAATTGTTCAGCCGCCCTTTACGCTTGTATTTTCCACTGGTTAATGTAATTCTCTTTGACAATGGATGAGAAGCACCAGCCAAATATGGTGTTGAGCGGCAGGATAGAGCGGGTGACATACTCTTCCCCTGAGACGGGATACGCGGTTTTGCGCATAAAACCCAAAAGGGGGGCTCGCTTTACTGCTGTGGGCCACGTTGCTGAGCTTGCCAACCACGCTGGGCTCGAGGGGGCTGAATTTCAATTTCATGGCACCTGGACCATGTCCAAATATGGCCGCCAGTTCACCTTCAGCAGCTGCAAGCTGGTTGGAAGCGAACTCCTTTTCTTCCTTTCCAAGGTAGTCAAAGGGCTTGGAGAAAAACTGGCCAGACAACTCATAGAGGAGTTTGGTGAAGACCAACTAGTACGCATCCTTGACGAAGAGCCTGAAAGGCTGCTTGCGGTAAAAGGCATAAAGGAAAAACGGCTGCAGCTCATATTAAAATCGTGGCATAAGCACAGGAGCCTTCGCAGGCTGTCTGAATATTTGGGCTCGGTAGGCGGGCCGGTGACGCCTAATCTCCTGATCAGGATATATAATCACTTCGAAGACAACGCACTAAAGGTGGTGAGGGACAACCCATACGCCCTCACTCAGGTGCGGGGTATCGGTTTCAAGACTGCAGACAAGATCGCCCTTGCTTTAGGCCTCGATCCAAACTCCGTAAACCGCATCCGCGCGGCCATAGAACACGTGCTGGTGAATGAAGCCGAGCAAAACGGCCACTGCTACCTTGAAAAAGAGGAATTTCTGAGCCTGCTCCAGGAGGTATTGGGCCCAGATGCCAAAGACTACATAGGCAGACTGGCGCACGAGGCCCTGGAACCGATGGTTCAGGAGGGGATAGTCGTAACAGGGCCCTCAGGGGAAATAGGTCTGGCTGCCTACAAATACATGGAGGATTGGCTGAAGGCCTTTTTCGAGGATAACGCCCGGAAAGGCGTAAGGCCCGTGATGGAGAGGGAAGAGGTGGACCGCTTTCTGGACGACTACGAGGAGAGGTCTTCCATTTCCCTGGCAAAGGCGCAGCGGGAGATAGTCACCATGATTGCCACTGAGCCCAAGTTTGTCTTCGCCCTTGCTGGTTATGCTGGAACGGGCAAGACCACGGTGTGCAGGGCAATCCTTGAGCTATTGTCCACACGGTATATCTCGAAAGAAAAGATCGTATGCTGTGCATTTACAGGCATGGCCTCATCCAGGCTCCGGAAGACCACGGGCTATGAGGCCTTTACCATTCACAGTCTCCTGAAATGCCAGGGTGACGGCTCCTTCGAACACGGCCCTGAAAGGCCCCTGCCATACAGAGTCGTCGTACTGGATGAGGCCTCCATGGTAAATCTCCCCCTCTTTTTCAGGCTTGCAAGGGCGCTAAAGCCTGGAACCCTCTTGATCATGGTGGGAGATCCTGCCCAGCTTCCCCCGATTGGTGCCGGCAATGTCTTTTCTGATGTGTTGTCCAGGAAGCTGGTCCCAGCCGTCCAGTTGACCCAGATCTTCAGGCAGAGCGGTGACAGCGTCCTTGCCCTGTTTGCCAACGATATCCGCCAAGGCAAGGTGCCTGAGGGGGTGGAAAAGGATGGCTGGAAGGATTTCCGCTATGAGCTGCTGGAGAAGTATAATATTTATGCCATGAAAAAAGGGCGAACCGAGCGGGAGCTGAAGAGCCTTAGAGAAATCAACAACCAGGCTATCTTGAACCGTATTCTTGAGCTGGCCCGGGGGTATTCTGCTTCTCTCACCCACCCGGTATGGGATTTCCAAGTGCTGACCCCGATGAGAGTGGGCCAGCTGGGTACAGAGGTGCTCAACAACGAGCTTCAAAAGATCTTGAATAGTGAAAACAGGGGGCGCTGCATCAAGAGAGCAGGCATTGTGCTTAAGGAAGGCGACAAAGTCGTTCATTTACAGAATAAGGATATGGCAGTAATGCCCTGGGATAGCTTTATAAAAAATGGAAAGGATTTTACTTCAACCGGGTTCAGCCGCATCTTTAACGGCAATGTTGGGCTGGTTTCAAAAATAGACCTGGAGCTGGAGCAGTTCTACGTGGTCTATCCAGAAAGGATAGTGGTTGCCTATGATTTTGATTTCATTGGTGATATTATTGAACTTGCCTATGCCTTGACGGTTCACAAGGCCCAGGGCAGCCAGTACAGGATCGTGGTGATTCCCATGTCAAATTCCCATTTCATAATGTTGAACAACAAATGGTTCTACACCGCCATCACCAGGGCAGAGGAAAAGGTGTATCTGATCGGCCAGCCGTTTGCCCTCAAAAGGGCCTGCACAAACGTTCAGGGCGTGAGGCGCAAAACGTGGCTGAATGCTTGACCACCCAGGCCGCGGGTGTTAATAACTGAAGGATCATTCATTACTTTTTTTAAGATCTAAAGGGAAGAAAGATGATTTTGATTTTCGAACCAGACGCAAACAAGGATCAGGTGCTTGAAAAGGTAAGGCAATACCTGGACAACTTTCCAAATGTAAAATTGAAGTTGATAGAGCTCGAAGGAAAGACGCGCAAGGTAGCGGAATTGCACCTGATTGGACCCACCCATGAAATAAGGCAAGACATACTCGCTGCAATGCCTGGAGTAGAGCGGGTCATCAGGATTTCTGCGAAATACAGACAAATAGGCCGTGCAGATGTGGATCTGGTTCCGGTGGGCTTTACATATCAGGGATTGCGGTTTGATCAGAAGAGTCTTCACATCTTTGCTGGCCCATGTGCCGTAGACACAAAGGAGAATGTGGAAGAGACCTTCAAGATGCTGAACGAACTCGGCATCCATACGGCAAGGGGAGGTGCCTATAAGCCCCGTACAAGCCCATATGACTTCCAGGGCCACGGTGCATCATGCCTGCCGTGGGTCTTTGAGCTTGCCGGCAAATATGGCATCAAGGTCATTGCCATGGAAGTGCTGAGGGAAAGTCATATCGAGGAGATTCAAAGGGCCCTCGATGAGGCAGGCCATCCGACAGGGGTGATGCTGCAGATAGGGACCAGGAATGCACAGAATTTCGAACTACTAAAAGAAGTCGGCTCCCAGAACGAGATGCCGGTGCTTTACAAGCGGGGTATGGGGCTCACCTTGGAGGAGTCCCTCAATGCCTGTGAATATATTGCCAGCGAAGGGAACAGGAACATTGTTTTCTGTTTGAGGGGCGTAAAAAGCCAGCTTGGTCTTCCCCACAGGAACATAGTCGACTTTGCACATGTTCCGGTTGTTCATAGGCTGACGAGGCTGCCGGTGTGCATTGATCCAAGCCATTCCATAGGCTCCAAAGATGCAAGCCCGGATGGTCTCATGGACATATTCCATGCCGCAGCTCAGGGAGTCATATCCGGGGCCAATATGATCCTGGTAGAGACGCATCCAGCTCCTGAAACGGCTTTATGTGACGGGCCACAGTCCCTGACCTTCAAGGAATTTGAGAGATTCGTAAGGGACGTGGAAGTGGTGCGGGAGGCCTACCAGAAACGGCTCGATACTTATTCCCGCAGTGTAATCAAGGATATGACCATACAGGAAGCTGCGTAAGGCGGTTTTTGAATCAAGAATTAACAATTAACAGGCCTGGACAGAAAAAACGGAAAGGGGGTGAAAACAAATCATAGCCAAAGTTGTTTGAAATCGTAAACAAGGTAAAAACATCAACATTTTGTGAAATAAACGGGAGGTTTTTCATGAAAAAAGGGAAGGGATTTTTTCTGTTTTCCTTGGGAGCGTTAGTGACATTTCTCTTTGCATCCATTGCAACAGCAGGTCCTGGAAAAGTGGAGGTTCAGACTGCTGGAGATATCACCATAAGAATGGGTGCCCAGGTCCGCATAATCCCGACTGCCGAGATAGACAGGGATTTCGGTCTTAGCGGCCAGCTCAACCATGCCGAGGAAGTTAAGGCCGCCAAGAAGATGCCTTTTAACTTTGGCCCAAGCACGAGGACACACTTCAACGAGTCTGGCGGAGCCATCAAAGACAGCCACATCCGCGGCGAAAACAGGCTGTTTTTCAACTTTGCCCATGGTTCCGATTGGGATGTCTATATGGCCTTGGAATCGGACACTGTTCTCGACCGCAGGGCAGCAGACCGCACAGATTTTATTCGCGGCCATCAAAGCCAGCAGTTTGGCATTGAAAGGCTCCTTGCCACCTTCAAGGTCCCTGGCATGAATGCCCGCATCAAGGCTGGATGGGATGCACAGGGCGTGGATATTCCTTTTGGCGGACTCGTGTACGGCCAGGATGACCCTGGTATCGGCATCATGGGAAGTGCCAGCGGCGTGAAGTACGAGGTTACGTACATAAAATCAGACGAAGATGAAGCAGGTTACGGGCTCGCTCCTACGGTCAACCCGATTGGATATCCATCAACAGGCAAGGATGAAGACCGAACCTTCTTTTATGCAAAGGCAGGCTATAATTTTTCAGGAACATATCTTGAGGCCTTTTATCTGCTGGACAAAAATAATCTAAGAGGTGGTGAGATCGACAATAACTTTGTAGGCCTTCAGGGCAGATGCAGCCATGGTATATTCAAGCCGTCTTTTGAGATTGCTTATTCCTTTGGCGAAGATGACAAGAATGATGCCGATATCAGTGCCTTTGCCCTGTTCGCTGACCTGGCCATTGATCTTCATGAGATGGTTGGCATGAAGAAATTTGAGGCCCACATAGGCGGCTACTACATCGAGGGCGATGATGATCCCGGCGATGGTGACTATGACGGATTCATGCCTGCCGGGGCACTTCACCGCTTTACACCGAGCTTTGGATCTGAGCAGAGCTTCTCTTTTGATGTGAATCCCGTGTTCGGTCAGCCCCTTTATTCCATGCAGCCGATCGGCTATGGAAAGTTCGAGAATCCCGGCCTTATCATGTTTGGCGGCGGGCTCAAGTTTGCCACCGGCAGATGGGCATACAAGGGCAATGTGATGGCCATGTGGTTTGCAGAAAACACTCCGGTTGAAACATATTATTCAAACCTGGGTGTGTCTGATGTAGAGATAGATGACTTCATGGGTATTGAATGGAACAATGAGCTTTCCTACAAGCTCTATAAGTCTGTCACCTTGAAAAGCGGTGTATCATTCCTGTTCCCAGGCGCTGGCGGTAAGGATATCACCCGGGCCTTGACTGCTTATGCCAAGGGCATCTCTTTCAAGGATGCCGACGAGTCAGATGATATAGCAACCAGGCTTGCTCTGGAACTGCTCTGGTTCTTCTAAAAAGGACCGTTTATAAAACAAAATGTATGGAAAACGGCCCTTTTTAGGGCCGTTTTTCTTTCTCTGAGCTGGACATAGGCCTATGCAGTAAAAAAAAGGTTTGTTGCAAAGAGACAGGTCTACGACCTTGATTTTGTGGTTTTGGGCTTGACAATTTGTCTTAACTTTCGTAAAAAGCTTGCTGCCCCTTAAACAGGGAGATTTTGCTCTTAGCTTTATGTTTTTTTGAGGAGCCTGTTATGAAAACACCACTTCCCAAAGTGGATTCAATAGAACGAAAATGGTATGTGGTCGATGCAGCAGGCCAGGTCTTGGGCCGTTTGGCGTCACAGATTGCTGCACGATTGAGAGGCAAACACAAGCCAGAATTTACACCGCATCTCGATACTGGAGATTTTATTATTGTAGTGAATGCGGAAAAAGTCACACTTACCGGCAACAAGAAGGACAAAAAGATCTATTACCGCCATACAGGTTATATGGGCGGGTTAAAGCAGCAGACTGCTGGAGAGATGCTCAATAAGCGGCCCGAAGATGTCATCCGTCTTGCAGTCAAGAGAATGCTTCCCAAGAATAGATTGGGCAGGAAGCAGCTCAAAAAACTGAAAATATATGCAGGCCCAGACCATCCGCACAAGGCCCAGACGCCTGAACCCATTAAACTGGTCCACTAAGCGAGGAAACAGATATGTCTGAAAGATATTATGCTACTGGGAAGAGGAAAAGTGCCATCGCTCGGGTGTGGATAATACCTGGCAGCGGGAACATCACTGTGAATGGCAGGAGTTTTGACGAATATTTTGACGTTGATACAGCCAGGCTTGTAGTGGAACAGCCCTTCAAGGTCACAGGCAGCGAAAACAAGTTTGATGTAAAGGTAACTGTCAAAGGAGGCGGAAAGTCTGGCCAATGCGAGGCCATCCGCCACGGTATTGCAAGGGCGCTCCAGGCAGTAAATGAAGATTACCGCACCCCGCTCAAGAAGGCAGGCCTGTTGACAAGGGATGCAAGGGTTAAGGAGCGGAAAAAATATGGTCTTCACAAGGCCAGGAAGGCCACCCAGTTTTCAAAGCGTTAACACAATATTCTTTTATTGTTCAAGAGGGGAAGGAGTTTTTCAACTCTTTCCCCTCTTTTTTTATTCGATCCCCCTTCAATTTTTGCACATACAACGGCGGTGCAGCAAAAAACATAATCTGGACAATAAGTGTCATGGCAGGGTAGTAAAGTGAATCGTTACACGATATTGTTCTGCATTGCCTTTGTGGTCCATTCAAAGTAAAAGTCTGCCCAGAGGCCGCCTCTTCCGGCGGCATTATTCAAGATGTTTAGGAGGCTATCAAATAGATGATCAAGGCAGGTATTTTAGGCGCTTCCGGATACACAGGGATGGAGCTTATGCGTATAATGCATCTTCATCCAGAAATTGATCTGGTGTGGGTAACTTCAAGGAAACATGCTGGAGAAGGTGTAGACAGCCTTTTTCCATCCTTGACATCTTACAAGGATCTGAAATTTGTCGATCCTTCAGACGGTGCGGCTGCCAGTGAGGTAGACGTGGTATTTACTGCCGTACCTCATCAGACAGCAATGGAGGCCGTTCCCCAATATCTTGAAAAAGGAGCGAAGGTGATTGACCTTTCGGCGGATTTCCGCATCAAGGATCAGGCCACCTATGAAAAGTGGTATGTGGACCACACCGCGCCTTGGCTGCTGAAAGAAGCAGTATACGGCCTTCCTGAGATATATGAGGAAAAGATCAGGGATAGCCGCCTTGTGGCCAACCCGGGCTGTTATCCCACCAGCGCCATTCTGCCTTTATATCCTCTGCTCAAAAACGGCCTTATTGATCCAGAGGGGATCGTGGTGGATTCAAAGTCTGGCGCCAGCGGAGCTGGAAGGAGCGCATCGGTGGCCTTGCTTTTTTGTGAAGTAAATGAGGCATTCAAGGCATACAAAGTCGGCCAGCACCGCCACACCCCGGAGATAGAGCAGGAATTGTCTGAAGGAGCAGGCAGGCCCTTGACCATTAATTTTACGCCTCACTTGGTGCCCATGTCCCGGGGAATTCTCACCACCACCTATTCAAGGGCCAAGGAGGGCGTGGCCACCAAAGACGTGCTTGATTGTCTAAAACAGGAATATGCCACAGCCCCCTTTGTTCATGTTCTGCCAGAGGGCTCTTTCCCCGATGTCTCCCACGTGCGCGGCACCAACTTCTGCTTTATTGGAGCTCACGTGGATCGAAGGACCGGCCGGGTGG
>JALVPX010000045.1 GCA_027031565.1 Deltaproteobacteria bacterium
CCGGCCACTGGGACAGCCGGGTGCCGGCGCACATGTGGATCAGGTTCTACTCGATCTTCATGGCCCGCTGAGTCCATTGGGCCTTTTCCTCATAATGAGGCTTCTGGCGACCTTTTCGTAGGGCGAAGCCCCATCCTCAAAGGGTCTGTTGGTAAAGACGCCCAGATCAGTATCTATTTGGAACATGGCCTTCTGGTTGCCAGACTTCCATAGCGGATATTTTACCCCTGCTATCTTGTGGATCAGATAGCCCTGCCCGCAAAGCAAGGTCAATGCAGTCATCATCACCGGCAGGTCGTACCAGTGGGTGAACATTCCCATGGCACCTACCAGGGCGGTGGAGGCAGCAGGCGGATGCAGCAGGTCGAACAGGACCATCAACAGGCCAGAGATTCCCAGGGCAATGGTCATTGCACTAATCAAGGCAAGGCCTGGGGGATTCAATTTCAGGTGCCCGTCCAGGAGAAAAGAGGCAATCAAAAAACAAATGAGTCCGACAGCAGCTGATATCAGATGGCTTAGGAGGGCATTCCTGGGACTGGCCATTACTGATTGAGGCGCATAGAAGATCAGCATAGCCGTCGGACCCAAACCTGGAAAAATCAAGGTCCAGGAGGTAATGCTTGATGCCGCGCCCACTGTAATCATGCACAGCGTAGTGCCGATGAGTACATAAAGGGCGGCCACCTTCTTGAGATCCATTTTGGTGGCGGCGTACCAGAGCCTGGCCCTTGAGATCTTGCTCATTTGCCAAAGCACTTTGTCAAACATTTTCGTAAAGGTCTTAAGCATGCTCCTGGTATTGGTTGACAGCCCGTTTGTGAACTTCATCGGCAAAAAGGGAAAAAGAGATGATTTTTAACAAGATCAAGGAATATGCCGCGCTTACATCTGGCGACTTCAACAAGATGTTCAAGGGACTCGAGGTGCCTCCGCTGCCCAAGGCAGCCGTACGCCTTTTGGAATTGATAAGGCAAGGGGAGGCCCACTTGGAAGAAATAAGCATGGTCATAGAAAGCGACACAGGCCTTGCGGTCCAGGTGCTGCGCGTTGTCAATACGGCCATGTTTGGAATTCCCGGCCAGGTGAGCAGCATAAAAAAGGCGGTATCGATCCTCGGATTGAAGAGCATAGAAAAGATCGTTACTGCACAAGCCGTTATTGGGGCAGTGGAGAATCCGCACAGGGAAGGCTTTGACCAGGAGGCCTTCTGGTCGGATGCCCTGTTCCGCGCCCTGGCTGCCAGGGAAATCGCATCCCTTGCCGGGATGGAGGAAGACGAGGCGTTTTTGGGAGGGCTCCTCCAAGACATAGCGATTCCGGTGCTCCTCAAGGATTGGTGGAAGTCGTACGGCAAGGTGTTTGCCAAGGCCAGGAATGAGGGCCGCAGGCTTAGCAGCGTGGAGCAGGAGATGCTTTCCTGGGATCACGCCCAGGCTGCGGCATGGATGGCAGCCCAGTGGCAGCTTCCGGAGATCTTGATCTGCTGTGTAGGTGTTCACGTATATGATATCGAAGCTTTGGTGGAAATGGGCCTGGACAAGGGAGCACCTGCTGCAGTGTGCCTGTCATCCCTCATTCCCTCATCCCTCAGCCCTGAACCAGATTTCGTTCCCCTTGCCAGGGAGAGCGCCAAACTCGGCCTGAGCAAGTCTCAATTGATGGTTGTGCTCGAGAAGAGCAGGAATTTGTTTCAGCAGACAGCGCAGACCTTTGGTATAAAAAATGACATTGGCTCATGTTTCCCATATCTTGGTCAGGAAAGGGCTGTCCAATTAAATGCAGCGTAACCAATTCGATCGGGGCCTGATGGATAAGGCTTCGGGGTCTGCAGGATGAACCGCGCGTGGTTGAAGATAACCCTTGGAGCTGCTGCCTGGGTCATATTTATATCCCTTGCCCATTACTATTTGAACTGCAGAAGTGTTGGCGGGGAGGCGGCAAGGATCGGCTACATGCCGGTCGTCTCCAATCTCTCTGTTCCGATCATGGCTGAGGCAGCAAGCCTGAACAAGGTCCCTCAGCTTGAGCCAATAAAGTTTTCTTCCTTTGCGGACATGGCGGATGCACTGAGGCACGGCCAACTGGACGCAGCCTTCATGATTGCACCGCTGGCTATCGCCCTTAGACAGCAAGGGGTGGATATAAAGATTTGCTACATTGGAAACAGGCATGAATCCACAATGGTGGTAAGA
>JALVPX010000046.1 GCA_027031565.1 Deltaproteobacteria bacterium
CTGCCATCCAAAGGTCACGGATGCAATCCAGAAGCAGGCCGAGACCCTCGTGCACACTTCCAACTTGTATTGGATTGAGCAGCAGGCGAGATTGGCAGAACGGCTGGCCCGCCGCTCCTTTGCTGATCAGGCCTTTTTCTGCAATTCCGGGGCTGAAAGCGTAGAGGCGGCCATTAAGCTGGCCAGGAAAAGGGGCCATGAGCTCAGGGGACCCAATTGTTACGATATAGTGTGCCTTGAAGGATCCTTTCACGGCCGCACCCTCGCTGCCATTACAGCCACGGGCCAGCCGCAGTATCAGCACGGCTTTGAGCCCCTTGTTCCAGGCTTTACCCATATAGCCCCCAATGATGTTTACGCGGCACAGCTTGCAATAGGGCAGAGGACAGCTGCAGTGATAGTGGAACCAATCCTGGGTGAAGGCGGGGTAAGGCCCCTTGACGACGAATTCCTGCTCGCCCTTCGAAGGCTTTGCGATGAACATGACGCAATTTTGATATTTGACGAGGTCCAGGTGGGCATGGGCAGGATAGGAAGCCTGTTCGCCTATGAACAGACACCGGTGGTGCCGGACGTGCTATGCCTGGCAAAGGCGCTTGGAAACGGGGTACCGATCGGGGCCATGCTCGCCCGCAAGGAGGTAATGTGCCACTTCACTCCTGGTTCGCACGCCTCCACGTTCGGGGGCAACCCGTTGAGCTGCGCTGCTGCAAATGCCGTTCTGGACGTGATGTCGGCCCCAGGGTTTTTCGACCACGTCAAAGAGATGGCTGCAGTGCTGCGCCGGGGCCTTGAAGAATTGGCAGCGGTCAAGGCCGGAAAAATTGTCGATATAAGGGGCAGGGGATTGATACAGGCACTGGAATTTGCAGAACCTGTTCCTGATTTAGGCTTAAAATTGCTGGAAAAAGGCCTTCTGGTGCTCCTGGGGCAGGAAAAGATAGTGAGGCTTCTTCCTCCACTCATAATCAGCCAAGAGGAGATAGAGTCTTTCCTTGAGACCCTGGATAAATTGGCGTAAAGTGATTTTTTTATAATTTTTGAAAATTTTCAGAGGTAATCATAGCTTATGGGAGTAAAGCATTTTCGCCAGGTGTTTGATCTGGAGACCAGTGAAATAGAGGCCTTGCTTGCCCGCAGCGCAGTCCTGAAACAACATGCCAAGGATGGCTTCCCTTACCGCCCGGCCCTTGGCAAGAGCCTGGGACTCCTGTTTGAAAAACCCTCGACCCGCACGAGGATATCTTTTGAGGCAGCCATGTTCCAGCTCGGCGGAAATGTTACATTTATGTCATCCAGGGATTTGCAGCTCAAGAGAGGCGAGCCGCTGAAGGATACGGCACGGGTCCTTGCCCGCTACCTGGACTGCCTGGTCGTGCGCACATTCAGCCAGTCTGTCGTGGACGAATTGGCGGAATGGTCCGGGATACCAGTGATAAACGGTCTTTCAGACACGCACCATCCCTGCCAGGCACTGTCTGACATCATGACAGTCATTGAAAAAAAGGGGGACCTGAAGGCCCTTAAGATCGCCTGGGTCGGGGATGGCAACAACGTGGCCCATTCGTGGATACAGGCAGCAAGCAGGCTGGGCTTCAGCCTCACCCTGGCGTGCCCGGAGGGATATTTCCCAGACGAGAACCTGCTTAAGGAGGCAAAATCAGTGGCCCGGTCACCCATAGAGTTGACTACCGATCCGGCAGAGGCCGTGTCTGGCGCAGACGTTATCAATACCGATGTTTGGACCAGCATGGGGCAGGAAGACGAGGCCAGTGGCAGGCGGGCCGTCTTCGAGCCGTACCAGGTCAATGCAGAACTTATAAAAAAGGCCAAACCGGATGCCGTTGTCCTGCACTGCCTTCCAGCGCACAGGGGCGAGGAGATCACGGAAGAGGTGCTCGAAGGTCCCCAATCCGTGGTCTGGGACCAGGCGGAGAACAAGATGCATCTCCACAAGGCGCTGCTTGAGCACTTGATGGGCCTTTATTCCGGCATAACGTAGGTTGATTTCCACTAGACAAAAGGTGGAGGACGCTGCCGTGCAAAAAAGGACGATCGTTTCCCCAACATTTCTTTACACCCTTGCTTTTGCACTGGGTTTCCTCGTTTCAGCCACGGTCTCTTCTGCATTAACCCTTGAGGAGGCCTTTGAAAC
>JALVPX010000047.1:0-426 GCA_027031565.1 Deltaproteobacteria bacterium
GAAAGCCCTGTATATGCCATACTAAAGATGAACAAGGAGCTTGAAAAGCTGGTGACGCCTGCCGGCACAAACCTGGAGCTTTTTTATACCAGGCAGCCATTCACCACCAAGGGCTGGGCCATGAAGTGGGACGGCGAGTGGCACATCACCTACGAGGTGTTTCGTGACATGGGTGGGGCCTTTGCCGTGGTAGTAGTGCTCATCTTCATACTGGTTGTCGGATGGTTCAGGTCCTATTCAGTTCCCCTGGTTATCCTCTCGCCCATACCATTGTCTCTCATAGGCATAATACCTGCCCACGCCTTGATGGGGGCCTTTTTCACTGCCACCTCCATGATAGGCTTCATTGCCGGTGCTGGCATAGTGGTCAGGAATTCCATAATCCTGGTAGATTTTATCGAGCTGCGCCTCAAAGAGGGCATGCCT
>JALVPX010000047.1:436-2151 GCA_027031565.1 Deltaproteobacteria bacterium
TCAGCCCCATGAGAAAAATGATCCAAGGGGTCTGGTAACAGGTTTTTGATGCTCACCCTCAACCGCTATCTGAAAGAAAGATTTGGAGAACGGGTCCAGAAGATCCCCATAGACGCAGGCCTTGCGTGCCCCAACAGGGATGGTACCAAGGGGAGGAAAGGCTGCATCTACTGTGATCCCAGGGGTTCAGGAACAGGGGCTGCGGCAAAGGGCGTGTCCGTTGCCAAGCAGATGCGCCTTGGGATGGAGTGGGCCAAAAGACGCTACGGAGCCAGGAAGTTCATAGCCTATTTCCAATCTTATTCTAACACCTATGCCCCGCTGGAAAGGCTTGAGGAACTTTACACGCAGGCATTGCAGGGGCCGCAGGTGGTAGGTGTCTCCATTGGAACAAGGCCTGACTGCATAGACCATGAACGCCTGGACCTCATCTCCCAGGTCTTCAAGGGCAAAATGGTCTGGGTGGAGCTTGGCCTTCAAAGTGCCAGTGATGAAACGCTCAAGCTCATAAACAGGGGCCACACGTTCAAGGATTTTGAAAAGGCAGTGCACCTGGTCAAGGAATTTGGATTCCTTTCATGCGTGCACGTGATTTTCGGCCTGCCCGGGGAGACAAGGGAACACATGGAGCGCACCATCAAGGCCATAAACAGAATGCCGCTGGATGGTATCAAGTTCCATCAGCTCTACGTCTTAAAGGGCACCCCGCTGCACAGGCTCTATGAAAAAGGGGGCGTGGACCCCTTGTCTCAAGAGGAATATGCCAAAACAGTGGCATGGTCTATTAAGCAGCTCAAGCCAGGCATGGTGGTTCAGCGCCTTGTGGGCGACCCGCCTGGGCAGGGGCTTGTTGCCCCGCTGTGGTCAAGGAATAAGCAGGAGACCATAAACCTTGTAAACAAGTTCCTGTCTGGCTCTCAAGTGATTGAAAAATGACACAATATTTGGCAGAATTTTGTTGCAGTGTCTCAATTTTTAAAGAAGCCTTTAATGTGCCAATCAATGAACAGCAAGGAGTGAAAACATGGAGAAAAACCCGGCTTCACTTTTGACAGAGGATTTCCTGCAGGCCCTTTTCCCGCCTGAAAGGGCAGACCAGTTCTTTGACGCCTTGTATGGCGGGGCAGAGGAGGGGGCCTTTGACATAAGCCTTGAGGCAGAGGGGTTTGATGCCTCAAGAAACGAGCTGATGCTGGTCTTCAAGCTCACGGAAAGGCCTGGCAAGTGCATGGCCTGCAGCCTCACCTTCGGCCTTCCGCCGGTATTCCAGCGCCATCCTGTGATAAACTTGAAGGGCCTGGTTGAAAAGATCGAAGAAACCCTGGCCCCAGACTGGAAGTGCGTGGATTACAGCCTCGGCTCAACCCAGCCAAGGGCGCCAAAGGTGAACGTGATCCCATTTAATATAAAATTGTCACAAAACCATGCAGGAGGCTGAAAATGCGGATTATAGCGTTTGGCGATATTCACATGGATCATGAAAAGGCCGCCTCTATACCTGAAATAAGCGAGGCAGATCTTATCATAGTCACAGGCGACTTTACAAATTACGGCGGGCGCGAAGATGCAGCCAAGATCTTGGAGGCATTGAGGCGTTTGAACAAGAACATCCTGGCCCTGATGGGGAATCTGGATCAGCCCTCGGTGCTTGAATTCCTGGTGGAAGAAGGCATATCGCTCCATGGCAGGGGTGTTGCCGTTGGCGAGGCAGGACT
>JALVPX010000048.1 GCA_027031565.1 Deltaproteobacteria bacterium
CTTTGTCTGCCCCATGCTCCTGTTTGAGCCTTGCTCCTTCCTCGAACATCTTTCTTATCCAGGAGGCCCTTTCCATAAAATTGATCATCTTTTCTGCAATCCCCGGACTGCGCTCTGCGGACATTTCATCCCTCCAATAGTATGATGGTTTATTTAATACCTATTCACTGGGCCAGCGTCAAACCTGCTGCCACACATGACGCTGTCCAGATTTTGGTTTATAGTGGTCGCATGAATATTCAGATTGCACCTTCAATTCTTTCAGCGGATTTTGCCAGGCTTGGGGAAGAGGTTCGCGCTGTAGAAGAAGCCGGAGCAGATATCGTTCATGTGGATGTGATGGATGGCCATTTTGTGCCTAACATTACCATTGGTCCGCTGGTGGTGAGGGCATTGAGGCCGGTGGTCCAGCTTCCCATGGATGTGCATTTGATGATAGAAGATCCGGACCAATACATAGAGGAATTTGCTGCTGCTGGCGCATCCTTTATAACTGTCCACGTGGAGACGTGTAAACACCTTCACCGCACCATTCAGTTGATCAAATCCTTTGGAGTAAAGGCAGGAGCCGTCTTGAACCCGGCCACTTCCCTGGACACCCTTGAATACATCCTGGAGGATCTCGACCTGGTGCTCATAATGAGCGTCAATCCAGGATTCGGGGGGCAGGAATTTATTCCGTCCTCCCTTAGAAAGATCGAGAGGCTGCGTGCCATGATCGATTCTGCCGGTACGCCCGTACTCATAGAAGTAGACGGCGGGGTCAACGTTGACACTATTTCAGACGTGGTAAAGGCTGGAGCAGATATATGCGTTGCCGGTTCTGCCGTGTTTGGAAAGGATGATTATTCAAAGGCAATCGCAGATTTGAGAAAAAAGGCAAGGCTGGGAGTGGAAGTGTAACAGGCAGCTTCTGCCAGCCTTGGAAAGAAAAAGGGGCGCTTCTGCACCCCTTTTTTGTTCATTTTATTGATAATGGTCGTGTAATTAGCAGCCTTCCACCTTCTTTTTGGCAGCCTTTACCTTGACCTTCATGCCGGCCTTAAATTTTTCAGCCTTTTTGCCGCAATCCAAGGTTACAGTAGTGCCCTCAACGGCCTTTACCTCACAAGTGGCCTTTTTGGAAGCCATGCTCACGCTTGAAACACTCAAGATGAAGGCCGCGGCCAAACAGGTTGATAAGATTTTCTTGTCCTTTTTCTAACTCCTCCTTGTGTTTTGGAATTATGCAAAAAGATTTTCCATATCTGTAGCCCAAACCTATGTTAGTATTTTGGCCTTGTCAAGGCCGATTTATGATTGCCAGGGTTATTTTGACCACTATTTTACTCATCCTTTTATTGTAAAGATTACAGAATGACTTATACTACATTTTTTAATGTGACCGATAAAAAGAGTATAGGCGGTACACTACTGCGCGGCCCGGTGTCATCCTGGCCCGGGATTTGCGTTGAAATAAGGTGATGTTTGATATCGAAGCCCAAAAACAGATCTGTAACGTGACATTGCAAGCTGACCTGGACTCACAAGCCCATCCTAATAAAATATTGCGCGATTTGGCCGTCAAGCTGAACGCAGCCTTTTCAAAGACGCAGGACCTGGACGAGATATTGCTTGCAGTTCTGGTAGGGATAACGTCTGGGGAAGGCCTAGGATTCAACCGGGCGTGTTTAATCAAGGCCGATTCAGAAGCCCAATGCCTCACCGGCATTTGCGGCCTTGGTCCTGCTGATCAAGAAGAGGCATTTCAAATTTGGCATGAGATATCCAACAATCAATTAAATATATTTGATATACTGGATTCACTAAGGGAAGGTTTTTACAAATCTCCCCATCCATCCAATGAATTAGCCAGGAAGGTGCGGGTGCCATTGGCTGATCATAACCACGTGCTGGTTCGATCTGTCAAAGAGCGCCGCGCCATACTTGTTGACAAAAACAGCGTGGAACGAGGTTCTATTGAGTTGCTTGATCTGTTTGGTGTAGACCAGGTTGCAGTTGCTCCACTGATAGGCGACGAGCAGGATCCTTTTGGAGTAATCGTGGCCGATAATTTCGTGTCCAAGAAAGTGGTTACGCCTGATACCCTGCAGGTTCTGGAGTTGTTTGCCGAATTTGCATCACTGGCAGTCAATAAGGCCAGGATGCTGGCTGCATTGGAAAGACAGGTGCAGCAACTTAACGAGCTCAACAAGGAACTGGAAGAAAAGAAGCACATGCTGGTCAAGGTGGAACGGCAGGCTGCCCTGGGGCAGATGGCAGACCAGCTTGTTCACAGCATACGTAACCCGGTTACCACGATCGGCGGCACGGCCAGATTTCTGTTCAACAAGCTTGAGGATCCCGGCTTTAAGGCTAAGGCAGATATCCTGGTGAGCGAGTGCCGCAGGCTCGAAAAAGTGCTTCGGCAAATCGAAGACTTTTCAGTGGATATCGCTCTCAATCAGGAGGCAGTTAGAATAACGCCCCTGGTCATAAGGTCTCTAGCATTGTTGAGGAGCGAGATGGAGGACTGCGGGATCAAATTGACTACCATCCTGCCTGACTATGAGCTCATGGTCTCTGCAGACAGGCTCAAGTTGCAGGAAGCTGTTGTAAACCTCTTGAAAAATGCCATGGAGGCAATGCCTGAGGGAGGCCTTCTGACTGTGTCGGTAGCAAGGTGCAATGGAAATGTTGAGATAAAGATTGTTGATACAGGGCTGGGAATGGCCAGGGCACACCTTCGCAGGGCTGATCAGCCCTTTTTCACCACAAAGAGCCAATCCATGGGGCTTGGGCTGAGCCTTGCAAAACGCACTATTGAAAAACATGGAGGGGCCTTAAGCCTGACCCGCAACAAAGTGGGTGGAACCGCGGTGACAATCATGCTTCCCCTAGTTCACCCCTATGGAAATCCCTGAGCTGATAGATACCCATTGCCATCTTGACTTAAAACCCCTTTGTTACAACGTGGAAACCTTTTTGAAACGTGCCCGGCAAAGGGGAATCGATAAGGTTGTCACCATTGGCATAAACCCTCAAAGTTCCCAAACGGCAGTGGAACTTTCTGAAAAATATCAAGACGTTTATGCAGCAGTAGGCATACATCCCCACGATTCTTCAAACGCAGACGAGGAAGCCTTTTCCAGCATTGAAGAGCTGCTTTCAAGGGACAAGGTGGTTGCCTTGGGGGAAATAGGCCTCGACTATTTCAAGCAATATTCGCCCATCGAGATACAAAAAAAGGCCTTTAAAAAACAGCTTGGGATTGCGAGGGAAAGGGGCAAACCCGTGGTGATTCACGCCCGGAACTCCTACGAAGATGTGTTGCAGATCTTGAGGCATTCAGGCATTGGGGAGGGTGGTGCAGTCATCCACTGTTTTTCTGGCAGCATCGAGGCGGCCAGGCAGGCGCTTGATCTCGGCTGTTATATTTCCTTTACTGGGGTGATAACCTTCAAGAATGCCAGTGATCTCAAAGATGTGGTAAGATTTGTCCCGCTGGACCATATCTTACTGGAAACCGATGCACCTTTTTTGGCACCTGAACCCTTTAGGGGCAAGACCAATGAACCTGCCTTTCTGAATGAAATTGCGGCTGCAGTGGCAAAGATAAAAGGGGTGTCGGAAGAGGAGTTGATTAAGTGTACGACCCTGAATGCAAAGGAATTTTTCAGCTTACAAGACCCTTGATATTGGCCTCTGCATCACCCAGGCGCCGGGACCTGCTGGCGCTACTGGGTCTTTCTTTCGAAATCAAGCCGAGTTCCGACAAGGAGCCTGCATGGAGACCGGGCTTAGAGCCTGTAAAGTTTGCTCTTGATTTGGCGAGGATAAAGGGTCAAAAGGCTGCCCACGAACATAAAGAGGCGGTGGTGTTGTCTGCGGATACCATAGTCGTGTCCGGGAAGGAGGTGTTGGGGAAGCCGGCAGACAGGCAGGAGGGGCTTCAAATGTTGATGACGTTGAGAGGCCGCCCCCACCAGGTGATAACGGGTTTCTGTATTCGGTGTGCTGAACTCGGCTTGTGCTGCCTTGGAGCCGTAAGCACCACGGTATACATCGGCGATTTCCCGGAGGAAGTTTTGAGATCTTATGCGGAGACCGGCGAGGGACTAGACAAGGCTGGGAGTTATGCAGTTCAAGGTGTCGGCTCTTTTCTCGTTGAGCGAATTGAAGGATCATATACTAACGTGGTCGGCCTTCCGGTTACAGAGATAATAAAAATTTTGCTCGAGACCGGCATGATCAAGGTGTGTATAATGTAGTTATGTGTGCCTCTTGTATAAGCGGAAATCTAGAAAGGGCAAAGGCCAGGATTGAAGCTGCAGCCCGCAGGGCCGGCCGCTCTCCAAATGAAATACGCTTGATGGGCGTAACAAAGACTCAGCCGGCCGAGGTGGTCAAGGAGGCTATTGAGGCAGGGATTTCCCTCCTTGGCGAAAATTATGTGCAGGAGGCTGAGAAAAAGATTGCAGAGCTGGGGGGCATGGCCAATAAGGCAGAATGGCATATGATAGGCCATCTTCAGCGTAACAAGGCCAAGAAGGCGTGCAAGTTGTTCAGTTGCGTTGAGACAGTAGACAACGTCAAGTTGGCAGAGGCCTTATCCAGGCATGCCGAGGCATCCGGCAGGCAAATCTCCCTGCTGGTTCAAGTAAACATTGCGAAAGAGCCGCAGAAATCTGGCGTGGTGCCGGAAGAAGCAGAACTTCTTGTTTCCAGGATCGTCGGTCTTTCCCATGTTCAAGTTTCCGGCCTCATGGTCATCCCTCCGTACTCGGACGATGTGGAGAAAACCAGGGCGTGGTTCCGTAAGGCGCGGCTGCTGAGGGATCAGTTGGCCATCAAGTTCAAGGGAAAGGCTGACTTCAAGGAGCTTTCCATGGGCATGTCAAATGATTTTGAAGCAGCCATCGAGGAGGGCTCCACCATAGTGCGGCTCGGAACCATTCTTTTTGGTCCAAGGAGGTCACCAAGATAGATGTACGAGATTTTCGTTAAAACCCACTTTTCAAGTGCCCATTATTTACGTAATTATCCAGGAAAATGCGAGTTTCTTCATGGTCACAACTGGGAAGTGACCGTGTCTGTCGCAGCAGAGGAGTTGAATGAGATCGATGTGGGGATCGATTTCAAGGAATTGAAAGAAAAAGTGGGCCAGATCATGAAGGAGCTGGATCACATCAATCTCAACGAACATCCTGCCTTCCAGGAATGCAATCCATCGTCTGAAAGGCTGGCCCAATACATTTTCCAGCAGTTGAAGACCAAATTGGCAAACAACAGCGCTGTAAAGGTTTACAGGGTAACCGTGTGTGAAACACCGAGTTCCGGAGTGACATACCGGGAAGACGATTGATCTTTATGAGGCCGCCTGAAAGTGATTTTTTGAACATAAGCGAAACCTTTGTAAGCATACAGGGTGAAGGACTGGATGCAGGCCTGCCCTGTTTTTTTATAAGGCTTTCAGGATGCAACTTGAGGTGTTCTTATTGCGACACGCGTTATGCCTATGAGCCCGGGCCTTCGATCCCGCTGCAAGAACTTATTGATGAATGGAAAGGAAGCGGTGTTAATCTGGTCCAGATAACAGGCGGCGAACCATTGCTTCAGCCGGCTGTGTACAGGCTTATGCATGAACTATTGCGCATGGGCGCCAAGGTGCTGCTTGAAACAAACGGGAGCATGAATCTCAGCCAGGTCCCTTTCAAGGTCATCAAGATAGTCGACAGAAAGACGCCGGGCAGTGGGATGGCAGGGTCGTGGTTTCCCTTGAATCTACGTTATCTCAATTCAGGCGACCAAATTAAATTTGTTTTGACTGGACAAGAGGATTTCAAATGGGCGGTTAGTGAGGTGGCGAGACTTGAATTGTGGCATATTGCCCAAATCTTGTTTTCCCCTGCCAGTCAATTCCTGGCACCCCAGAGCCTGGCAGAACTCATGCTGGACATCCGAATGCCAGTAAGGCTTCAACTTCAACTGCACAAGATCCTGTGGGGCCGCAGGCGGGGAATATAGTTGATAAAGGTATTGACTTGTTCGCTCAAATAATGTAAAAGCTCCCTTAGTATTTTCTGAATGGGTGTTCATTTTTTTTAACGCCTTAAAATTACAAGATCTTTCCTGAACAGCAGGGTTATAGGGAGTTGCCATGATAGACATAGATGTTTCCCTGTTTATGCAAATCATCTTGACGTTGCTTTTGATCTTCATCCTCAACAAAATATTGTACAAGCCTATCCGCCGCTTTTTGGACGAAAGGGAGGGGAAAATGGGCGCAATGAGGTCAGAGGCTGAAAAGTTCGAGAGGAACGCACAGCAGCTTCTGGAGAACTACGAGCAAAAGCTTGCAGAGGCGCGCCGGAACGGCCAGGCCCAGAGGGAGGCCATGAAGGATGAGGCCAGGCAGGTAGAGGCCAAGCTGCTTGAGGAAAGTACCCAGGAGGCCGCTTCCCGTAAGCAGGAATTGATGGCCGAGTTGACTGCCCAGATAGATGCGGCCAAGAAGGATCTCATGAGCAAGGCAGAGGCCTTTGGTTTGGAAATAGCCCAGAAGATATTGGGGAGGGCCCTTTAATGGAGAGAGTCAGAAGAGATTTTACGGGAGCAGCAGTAGTGCTTGCTGTGGTTGCTGCACTTTCCTTTGTGCTGGCGCTGTCAGTGGCTGTGTGGGCCGAAACTGGCCATG
>JALVPX010000049.1 GCA_027031565.1 Deltaproteobacteria bacterium
CGAGGCATCAACCTCCCAGGGTGCTGCATGGAGACTTACAAATTTTCTAAATTATGCCAACAAGTTAGTGACGGATAATCCTGACCTCAAGCCTGTAAAAAAGGCATTAAACACGGTTCGTAAACACAAAAAGCGAATAGTGTCTCGATGGGGCGTTGATTACACTAACGCCCTGCTTGAAGAAATGAATGGTCTATTTCAAGCTGCAAGAGCCAGAGCCCGTGGATACAGGAATGTCCAAACCTTCATTACCATGATTTACCTCATTGGAGCACCACTGGGCCATTTCCTGAAATCCACATGAAACGTCGAAGAACCTAAATTAGTGTAGAGCGGGTAGCAGATTATCATGAAACATATAAAGGAAAATGGCAGAGGTGAATTCCCTCGTTACATGAAAGAATTGGGCGCAAGAGAAAACGTAAGGGTCCTTGATCTTCATGCCAAGACACTCGAAGAGTATAACAAATACACGGACGAAGAGCTCCAGGAAAGATTTTGCAAGTGTTATAATAGATTCGATGGTTCGTTCGAGGTAACCCATTATCAACCCCTTGGTGCAAAAACTGTTGCATCGTGGATAAAAGAGCTGGCCTGCGAAGAACCAGAAGGCCTGCTTTGCAGCCATTTCCGTTAGACTTGCAGTAATTGCCGAGCAGGGGGCAGGATGATAGCCGGGCAGTTGTTGTTCTGCTCCCTTTCTTTGTATATCCAAGCTCTGTCTTTAAGATTGGCTGTTCCCCAGCCTGCTGCTTGAATTCTAGTCTTGCAGCATCCAGGCGATATCACTAGCGCCCCCACATTACCGTTGATCCACTGAGCCGGGATCCGGCAAACTATAAAGTGGGCCGCATTTCCCAGATAATTCCATCAAGAAATTTCCTCAAATTTCCGATAACTCATTAAGGTTTAATGGAAAAAATATGCTTTATCCCGCGTCTTTGCTGTTGCCGCAACTTAACGGATAAATGTTCAAATTATGAAAAGACGTTCATATGTTCCTCTCTTTTTGCTGTCGTTTGTAATTTTTTGTTGTGCCGTAGCAGCCGTATCTTACACGATAAAAGGCTTGAACGAGGGCAAGATAAAGACGATCAAGGCGCTATTGAAAGAGCGGGCCGCAGAAGTTGCTGACCGGGTGGAAACCCTGCGCTTTAATCTTGATCTCCTTGCACTTAATCCTTCAATTTCAGAATGGATAAGAAATGAGACAAAGGCCCATGCCCTAGAAAAATTTGTGACACGTCTTCATGAAAAGGCTGGTCTTTTGACTGTCTATGCGCTGGACAGCAAAGGTAATTGTATTTTTTCCACAGATTCCAGGTTCCTGGGCAAGAATTACGGTTTCAGGCCATATTTCAAAGATGCAGCAGCGTATGGAAGAGGTACGTACGTGGCACAAGGCGTCACCAGTAAAAAGGTGGGGCTTTATCTTTCCAGAAAGGTGAACATGGTGCCTGGAAAAGAGGCAGGGGGATTCATGGTAATGGTCTTCAAGGTTGATCCGAAGATCTTGCTTGCCTCATCGGAGCTGATAAATGTTCCACACATGGAGACATGGCTGGCAACCTCAAGTGGTGTCCTGTTCCGACCCGGCGCCAAGGCATTTTACAGCCTCAATCCAATGAATGAAGAATGGTACAAGCGCATCAAGGGGATGAGGCAGTTTGGACAGGCCAAGATAGCAAGCCTCGGATTCCCGGAAGACACATGGCAAAAGCTCTTGATGCTGGAGGGCGTAACAGCGGTACGAAACGGCAAGCAGTTTTACATAACTAGGATAGGTCTTGCTGAAAATGGCTTTTCTACGGTTGTGATAGTGCCAGGTTCCTTTGAATCCCTCGAATATGCCATTATGAAAAGGGCAGTGGTCACGATTTCCTTCCTCTTTTTGCTGGCGGTGTGCCCCTTGGGCCTTCTGCTCTTTTATCTAAAGAGGCAGCAGGACGACCTGGAGAGCTCAAAATCAAAGATAAGGCTCCTCGAGACTGCAGTTGAGCAGGCGGCCCATATGGTGTTGATAACAGATGCAGACGGGCACATCGAATATGTGAATCCCGCGTTTTTGAAAACCACTGGATATTCCAGGAAAGAAGTACTTGGCATAAGTCCAAGCATACTCAAGAGTGGTTTCCATCCTCCTGATTTCTACAAGGAGATGTGGGATACCATAAAAAAGGGGCTGGTCTGGAAGGGCAGGTTCTATAACAAGAGAAAAGATGGAAGCTGTTTCTGGGTCGATGCCCTTATCAGCCCTGTTTTCAATGAAAAGGGCGATATAAGCCATTTCATAGCCATCAATCACGACGTAACCGAGCTGGTGAACCTTGAGGAAAAGCTCAAGAAAAAGGTGTTGGAGCTCGAGGCTGTCATGGATCACGCGGGTGTTGGCATACTCCTTGTGCGGAACCGTAAGATATTGATGGTAAACAAGAGGCTGGCAAAAATATTTGGCCAGGAACCAAAAGAGATGATCGGCAAAGAGACCCAGCTCTTCTATTCCTCCCAGCAGGAATATGAGATGATAATGAGCAAGTGGTATCCGAAACTCCTGAATGGAGAGCGGGTTGTATTCGAACACAAAACCATCATCCAGGGGGGAGGAACAAGATATTTCCTGGTGATAGGAAAGGCGTCAAGACCCGGTGACTTGAAAACTATGGAGACGGTATGGGTGCTCCATGACATCACCGAGCTGAAGAAACTGCAAAATGAACTCAGAGAAGCCAAGGAACGCGCCGAAGCGGCGAGCAGGGCAAAGAGCGAGTTTCTTGCCAACATGAGCCACGAGATCAGGACCCCGCTTAACGGGGTAATTGGGATGTTGGACTTGTTGGCAACCACCAGGCTTGATGACACTCAAACCAACTATTTGTCCAGCGCCACGACCAGTGCAGAAATCCTGCTTGCGCTCCTAAATGACATACTAGATTTTTCAAAGATCGAGGCAGGCAAGTTGAGCCTGGAGGAGGTGGATTTCAACCTTCATGCACTTATGGATGGCCTGGCTTCATCCATTCAAGGTCTGGCAGCACAAAAAGACCTGGAGATCAAGGTGCATGCAGATGTGAATCTGCCAGGCTGCATCAAGGGAGACCCCACTAGGCTGAGACAGGTGCTCATGAACTTATTGAGCAACGCAGTGAAGTTTACCAGAAAAGGCTTTGTTAAAATAACTGCTGCACTCTTGGAAAAAGATGATAAAGAAGTCAGCCTCTATTTTTCCGTAGAAGATACCGGCGTGGGAATCCCCGAACACAAGAAAGCTGAACTCTTCCAGGAGTTCACCCAGGTAGATGCCTCAATTACCCGTAAATTTGGAGGAACAGGCCTTGGGCTGGCCATATCAAAGAGGCTGGTGGAGATGATGGGAGGGGAGATCGGAGTGGAAAGCGAGGTGGACAAGGGGTCAAAATTCTGGTTCACGGTGAAATTCCAGCTTGGAGACGAAGCCTCCGAAGGCTGCCAGAAGGCCTTGACCTCCAACGGCCTGGATCTAAAACAATACAGGGAATTCATAACCCAAAATCCCAAAAGGGTCCTGGTGGTGGATGACAATATCATAAACCAGCAGATATTGTTGTCGATGCTGCAGAAACTTGGGATAAGGGCCGAGGCCGTGAGCAATGGAGAAGATGCAGTTGGAGCCGTATCTGTCATTCCCTATGATCTTGTTTTGATGGACATCCAGATGCCGGTCATGGACGGAACAGAGGCCACAAGGCTGATCCGTTCCAAAAAATCAGAGGCCATCAACCCTGATATTCCCATTATCGCGCTTACTGCTCACGCCTTCAAAGAAGAGGTTGAGGCCTTTTTAAGATGCGGGATGAATGACCACCTTGCCAAGCCCGTCACCTTGGAAAAACTGGCAGGATGCTTGAAGAGATGGCTCGTTGACGAAAGGCCTCATCATGGAGTGGATCATCAAGATATCAGGATCTCAAGAGGAGATAGTCCTGCCGAAGAAAAGAGGCCAGGGGATACAATAGGCAATCTGAGAAGTTTTGACCGTGCCTTCTTTGAGGAAAGGACCTTCAACAACAAGGAATTGATGCAGCGCCTCATAATAACATACTTGAAAAGTATGCCAGCTGAATTGGATGCCTTGTCCAAGGAACTTGACGGCAATGAAATGGAAAAGGTCATGAACAAGGCGCATTTGATAAAGGGTTCATCAGCAAATATGGGGGCGGAAGAATTATCATATCTGGCCGCCCAATTGGAGGCAAATATAAAGGAAGGAAAGGCAGATAAGGATGTGCTCGTGGACATGGCAGAACGTATGAAGCGTGCATTTGGTGAACTGTCCAAAGAGCTGGAGGTGCTCCTTGAGGAGTGCATTGTGGCTACCAGGAGGCAGAGCAAGGGGACAATATAAACGCCTTACACCTTACCATATCCCCCTGTATCCCAGTTCCTTTCTTATCCTGTCAAGGCGCCTTTCAAGATCAATCCGCCATTCCGCATGTATCCTGGCAGCCGGCGGCGCGATCAATTCCGGCAACCCATAGACAAGCCTGTTGGCTGCGTGACTTGCCTCTATCACTGCCTCTATGCTTCTTGCGCCAAATTTGTAATGGGCTATCAGCAGACGCAGCAACAGGCCTGAGGTCTTCCTTGCAGCCTTTTTCCAGTGGTTGCTCATCTGGTGTGCTATTATGAAGGCGCGTTTGAGCAATATCCTTTTTAGCTCCGCGAGTTCCGCTTCTGTTGCAGAATCCCGAAGCAGGGTCTCCGGGATGTCTATGCCGTCAATATCGAGCACCACCCGCAGTCTGCTCATAAAATCGGGGATTTTGAGTGTCTTAACACTGTGCTGATCCCCAGGACTCCCCTGGTGCAGCATGGCCTCCATTTCATCCCATGAATATTTGACCCCGCCGGCAAACACAAATATGGATCTGCCGATGTAATGAGGAATGCCGTGTACATAGGTTACGCCATCCTGCATGGAGGGCAGGAAATAGCGTAGGTAGCCGAATTCTTCGCCTTCGAACGGGCAGTCAAATTCGTCCCAGAAGGCAATGGGAACCTTGCCCTTTGCTACCGATGCCCTGACTAGGTCAATGGCCGAGTTTATCTCTTCCGGCCCTGAGAATTGTGTCAAATTGAACTCGAAGAATTCGAACGGATTCACGTCGAAGTGCCTTGAAATGACCTTGGCGACCTCGGTTACGGCAAAGGATTTTCCTGAACCCGGTGGGCCGAACACGCCTATGCACAAAGGACGTTTGAAACCCTCCTTGGATACATAGCTGTCCATAACGCCTTTCAGAGTGACGACAGGAGCCATTTCTGCCGGGTCGGTGGTTCTCAATGCACCAACCTGGAAGATCCTCAATCCCTCAAAACCTTTTTTACGGTTGACCTCTTCCTTAAGGTGTTTCAACACGGAAAGGATCACGCCCATATAACCGAGCCGCTGTTCCATTGGCTCTTCCACTATGCCATAGGGACAGGTTGGATTGGGCTGGAAAAAGTTCCTGAACGCCTTTTTGCGTTCTTCATTCCATTCCTGGCATGCAACTGTTTCAAGTATTTTGTCGAACTCTGGTGTAAAAGGCTTTAACTCGAAAAAGGCGGGGTCGATTTTGGTTTCCAGAAAAGAACATTGAACACCACTAGGGAAGACAGAAGAGAAATCCAATTCTGGAAATTTGAGTTCATCGTCGAAAAAATAGCCCTTTTCGGAAAGGAGGTTCCAGTTCAGGAGGACTCTTTTTGAAAAATCAAAAAAATAGCTTCGCTGGATTGGGAACTCGCCAAGGGTGAGGGTGTCGATGGCCAGCATTGCAGGCACAAGCGTATCGTAACAAGGCACAGAACCCTTTTTGCCAGCGGATGTTTTTTCCGGCAGGCATCCTTCCCTGTGGCGAAACATGGCAGTTTCCGGGCCAAGGTAGAGGAGAGCATGGGGATACATCTCCACCATCAAATGGTTTTTGAACCGTCCCTGCTCACTGTCCCACAGGCCCACTTCGTCTGATTTGAGTGCCCTTATGCTCATGGCCACGATGGATTCCCAAACAACTGCGCTGTCCATTTCCATGCGCGTGGTTTCGAGGTCTGAAAGGCGGCAGAAAAGGATGAATTTTTCCCCAAAGGCCTCTGCATAGGTCTGCCAGTGGGCAGCGCTGATGCCGAGCGCCATGACCCACGCCTTTGGATTGCGCCTTTTCAGTTCAAGGGCGATATCCGGGGGGCTGCCGCCATCATCAATGATGATTATGCCGTCATTGTCTTGGAAGACCTCCTTGTGGGGGCCATTCATGTCCACCCAGTCAGGTTCGGGCTTGCGGCCCTTTGGCGGCAGGATCTGGTGCACCATGAACCAGCCATACTTGTCTTCGCTATATGTCTCTTTGGTCTTCTTGAAGAGCTGAAAGATCTCCTTTATGTCTCCATAATATCTCGTATTTATCTTGGGCTTTTCCAGGCTGGAACCATTGAGGAAGGAGGAAAGCCAGGTTACGTACTCTTCGAGCCTGCCCTCTTGAACACTGATCTGCCCGGCAAGGAGTTCTATGAAATCTCCGGGATTATATCCATAGGCAGGCAGGCTGCCCTCGGCAATAAGGCTGACCTCTTTTATGGGAAGGTTTGTTATGACTACCCTTGAGCCAAGGAGGAGGATCTTTTTCGACTCCACTGCCATGCCCCTTTATTTTTTGTTGGCTGCCTTTTGATGTATCACCCTGATGGTCTTGATTATTACAGGGTCAACTGGCACATTCCTGTAAAATCCCTTGCTGGTTGTCTTTACCTTGGCAATTTTATCCACCACATCCATTCCCTTGATTACTTTACCAAAAACTGCATAGCCGAATCCCCTGGATGATTCATCTCTATGGTTGAGAAAATGGTTGCCTTTCAAGTTAATGAAGAATTGTGAAGTTGCGCTGTCCACCACGCTGGTCCTGGCCATGGCAATGGTGCCGCGGGAGTTCCTCAAGCCAGAACGAGCCTCGTTCTTGATGGGAGGAAATGTCTTTATCTTGCTCATATCTGGCCTGAATCCGCCGCCTTGAATCATAAATCCATCAATTACACGGTGAAATATTGTATTGTCATAGGCCTTGGCATCCACATATTTGAGGAAATTTTTAACTGTGAGCGGGGCCTTGTCTGGCCAAAGTTCGACTACGATGCCACCCATATTGGTATTGATCAAAACCAGGGGCCTGCCTTTTTTTGGAGCAGTTTCAGCGAGGGACAGGGAAGTCTGCAAGACCAGGCACAGGGTTAGGACCAGCAATTTTGTCAATAGGGATTTAATACTCATGGTCGCTCCTTTTTTATTTTAGCACAGCCTCTTCAAGGTTAAAAATAAAAAGCCTGCACCACTTCTGGTACAGGCCTGTTTATCTTTTTCGGCCTTGGGGATCCATAGGTGGATCAAGGCCAGTTTGGTCATTTTCAGGCAGCTGGATAGACGCTTACACGTTGGCGGTTGTTGACTGTTTCAAATTGCACAATGCCGTCAACCTTGGCAAACAAGGTGTAATCTTTACCGCAGCCAACATTTTTGCCAGGGTGAAATTTTGTGCCAAGCTGCCTTACAAGTATGTTGCCAGCCTTTACGAATTGGCCTCCATATCTCTTGACGCCCCTGCGCTGGCCTTTACTGTCCCTTCCATTTCTTGTGCTGCCGCCTGCTTTTTTATGCGCCATGGTTCAATACCTCTCTAAACCTCGATTGTTTTTATCTCAACGGCTGTATATGGCTGCCTGTGTCCTCTTTTGACTTTGTAGCCCTTGCGCCGCTTCTTTTTCATGACCGTAACCTTTTTCCCTTTGCCATGCTCTACGATCTTGACCTTTACCAATGCGTTTTCCAGTAAAGGGGTGCCCACGTGAACTTCCCCTTCCTGCATGACCATTCGAACATCCTTGATCTCAAGTTCGTCTCCCACTTCGCCAGGAAGTTTTTCCACTTTTATCACTTCTCCCGGGGAGACTTTATATTGTTTGCCGCCGGTTTGTACTATAGCGTACATGATTTCCTCCGTTGGTTCAATTTAAGACAGCAGAGAAAAATAACATCCTGCCCGATTGTGTCAAGTTCTGAAGGCGCAATTTGTGGTAAAGGCGCGTGTATAGGGGCAGAGGAGTTTCCTTGCTTCTGCAAACCGAAATGAAAAAGGCAGGTCTTTGTTAAAAGGCCTGCCTTTTTAGGCTTTTTGTTGGCTTTTCTATTTAATTTTCGTCAGCGCGTACGCCAGAAGCCTGAGGGCCTTTGGGGCCTTCGACGATTTCAAATTCCACACTCTGGCCTTCTTCCAATGACTTGAAGCCTTCGCCCTCGATAGCGCTAAAATGGACAAAGACATCAGGGCCGTCTTCCTGGGAAATGAATCCATAGCCCTTCTGGTCATTGAACCATTTGACTGTTCCTTTTGCCATGGTCGTTACTCCTTTCCTATATTTTTTTGGGTACTTCCGACCCATTTTTGTGATGCACTTTCTATGGTTCGAAAAGCCCAAACGGAAAAGATTCCGCCATGTACTGCTTCCTACGCCATACTGATTGTTGCATCGTAATCAAGGGGATGTTTCAGTAAGAGAAATATGCCTCTTGATAACTATATGGGACCGATCTGACAGGGTTACAGATTAGCCTTGTGTCCAAAGATACGTGGATAATGAGCAGGTGTCAATGAAAAAAGAAGACCTGACTAAAAACGGGGTTTTTAGCCGTGCCAGACATAAGAATTAATAAAGACTTGGTTATTCCTGAAAAGGAGATAAAATTCTCCTTTGCCCGTTCAAGAGGCCCGGGCGGTCAGAATGTAAACAAGGTCAATACCAAGGTGGTGCTGCGTTTCGATGTGAACGGTTCGAAGGCCTTGAGCACGGCTCAGAAAAAACGCCTGAGGCAGAAAATGGCTTCGAGAATAAGCCGCAATGGTGTTTTGGTCTTGAGCGCTTCAAGCCAAAGGAGTCAGCATGCAAACAGGCAAGCCGTAGTCCGGCGTTTTGCCGAATTGCTGTCAGAGGCCCTAAAGGAAAAACCGCCCAGGAAAAAGACAAAGGTCTCCAAGGCTGCCAAGGAAAGGCGGTTAAAAGAAAAAAAGCACCTGTCAGCTCTCAAGAAGATGCGGGCCAAGAAGTTGGACTGGGATTAGCCGGGCCGCTATTTCAAAGACACCTCAACATAGGGCTGGCCTGCGCTTCCTTCCACTTCTTTTGATTTATCAGCGATTTTGGGTTCCACAAGAAAGATTCTCCGGGCATCGATATCTCCCTGGGAGGTAATCCTGGGAGGTAATATAGTTCAGGACAGCCTGGGCCCTTTCCATTGCCAGATTTCTCAGGTCTCCATCGGATATTTCTATATGATCCTTGATCATCTCTGACCTTTGAGTTTGTCGTTTTCAAGCCTCGCCCGTAAAACCAGTTGGCCTTTCCCTTTCAGATAAGCATCTTTCTCGGTGTAATAAGCATCGCGCCACTTATATTCAGGATCCCCCCACACATCGAAGGAAAACCAATGATCGGCAGGTGGGGATTCCGTCATCCCTGAAAATTCATCGTGCCATTCCAGGATCCAACTTCCCGAAGGAGGTCCTGCGAGGGCATTCCCTATGGCGGCCGCTTGGATTACTATAAGCACGGGCAGCAGAAACAGTAAAATCCTTTCCAGTTTTGTTGCTGATAACATGATATACCCCCTTCAAATCAAGACCACCTCTAAAAATTAGGATTTTTGTTCAAGGGCAAGGCGCGCGAAAAAAATAACCGCAGACATGTTATTGATATTTCAAGGATTATTTTTTGAGTGCAACACAGCCATTGGGCAAAAAGACAATTTTTAGAAGTAGCCTCAAGTCGCTTTTGCCCGCATCTCTGCCACTGGTCAATGAATTTCGCGGCCACTAACTATTCTCGATATACTTCTTTGCAAGAGATGAAGCAGGATATCTCAAACAAGAGTTCAGCATGGATAGCAAGGCCTTATAAAAATGCCGCTGCTGCTACCGCGCCCGTGCCTTCTCCTCCAGCATATTAGTGGAATCCCACCAGGGATTCCGATGGTCGTAACATCCAGGAAAGGTTGTAATTCAACGGAAAAAGGGCTGGATTTTTCCCAAAAAATGGATGTGTTGAGCATATGACCGATTACTTTAACCGCCATGTGCTCATGTGCTGGAACTCTTGATCTTCATACCTGTGGGGGCATTTGGCAAATCAAGAGGATCAAAATTCGGGACAGATTCGAGGAAAAATATTTCCCTCTTTCAATGGAAAAACTTTTCCCAGTGGCCGGAGGATTGTAAAATTTGCGTGATAAAACTGCAAAATTGACACATAAAGGCGGATTGGGGACGGTTTGTTTCTTGCAGATTTTGTCATTCAAGGCCTTGCAGCCTGACAATACCCATCTGCTGGAGGAGAATGAAATGGCAAAGAGGCGAAGAGTTAAACAAGATTGTGCCAGCTTTGACTTTGACGAGTGGAGCAGGCTTGCCAAGGAAGATCCTGAGGGTTTTGAAAAAAAACGCAGGGAGGAGATCGAAAGGGCCATTTCCGAGGCACCGTCTCATATGCACGACCAGTTGAACAGGCTCCAATGGCGCATTGACATGGAGCGCAAAAGGGCCAAGAATCCCCTTGCATCCTGCATGAGGCTTTACGAGATGCTGACAGACCAAGTTTATGCGGAAAAGGGCTTCTTGTATGCTGTGAACCTGCTTCACAGTCTGAGCAGCGGCAAGCCTTTGCAGCTTAATCCATGCAGTGTGCCAAGGGCAAAGGTTGTCCCCTTTCGAACGAGAACCGCCAAAAGGGCTGCAAGCTGAGCTAACAGACAACTTAAAAAACATTTTTACGAAGAGGTGCCATAATGAAAAGGGAGGCCAAGGCCTCCCTTAATAGTTTCAGTGGCGTCCCCGAGGGGATTTGAACCCCTGTTGCCGGCGTGAAAGGCCGGTGTCCTGGACCGGGCTAGACGACGGGGACATATGTGGTCATTTTGGTGGGCCGTGCTGGATTCGAACCAGCGACTCTCTGCTTAAAAGGCAGATACTCTACCAGCTGAGTTAACGGCCCAGCGCGCCATTTGGCCCTGCATTTTTCAGTAGGCTGCTATCGATAGCATGGCATAATGGACTTGTCAAGAATCATTTGAAACTCTTGACTGTAAGGTCCTTAAAGGCTACAAATCTTCCATGAAATTTAGTGCTGATCGTTATAATCCATCCAAACTTACCATAGGCCGCCATACGGTCCCAATTCCAGTCATTCAAGGTGGAATGGGCGTAGGAATTTCAATGGCCGGCCTTGCTTCAGCAGTGGCCAGGGCAGGCGGCATTGGAATTATTGCTGCAGTGCTCATTGGAATAACTGAAGATGATTTCATCAAGAACCCTCAAGAGGCCACCTACCGCGCCCTTGCCAAGCAGATAAAACTGGCAAAGGAAAAGGCTCCAGGCGGGGTAATCGGCGTGAATATCATGGTGGCCCTCACCGATTACGAAAAAATGGTCCATGTTGCCTCGGAGGCAGGGGCAGATCTCATAATAAGCGGGGCAGGCCTGCCGCTAAGGCTTCCCGAATATGTTGCCGAGGGTTCTTCACCGGAACTGGTGCCCATAGTCTCATCCGGCAGGGCCGCACAGATCTTGTGTAAAAGATGGGGAGAACACTTTGGAAAGCCTCCGTCAGCCTTCGTGGTAGAAGGACCCAAGGCAGGCGGTCACCTGGGGTTCAAGTTTGATGATATAGAAAGCAGGGAAACCAAGCTTGAGAAGTTGATTCCTGAAGTTGTAGAGGCCGTAAAGCCCTTTGAAGACAAATATGCAGTATCAATTCCTGTAATAGCAGCTGGCGGCATCTTTACCGGCGGAGACATGTACAATATCATGAAGATCGGGGCCTCTGGTGTTCAGATGGGTACCCGTTTTGTTGCCACCCACGAATGTGACGCCTCAGACAAGTTCAAGCAGGCATATATAAAGGCGACTCCAGAGGATGTGATAATCACCAGAAGCCCAGTGGGGATGCCAGGCCGTGCCCTGAAGGGAAGGATAACGGAGCGTGCAAAAAGGGGAGAGATCCATCCTCCTAAAAAGTGCATTTACCAATGTCTTAAGACGTGTGACCCAAAGTCCACCCCATATTGTATAAGCATGGCCCTTGTAAACGCCCAGCGCGGATTCCTTGATGCGGGCCTGGTCTTTTGCGGTGCCAATGTGCACAGGATAGACAAGATCATATCGGTGCAGGAGTTAATGGATACCCTGGTTGCAGAATACCAGGAGGCTGCAAAGGCGGATCAAGAAGCCGCTCTTTGTTAAAGTACTTCGACCCATCCGTAAGGGTCTGGGCGCTCTCCATATTGTATGCCTGTAATTTCATCAAACAGCCTCTGGGCCAGGGGCCCTGTCTTTTCTCCATTGATGGGATAGGTTTTTCCCTTATAATAAAGTGAACCAACTGGCGAAATCACTGCCGCAGTGCCAGTGCCGAAACACTCTTTCAGGCCGCCCCTTTGGGCTTCTTCCAGCACCTCATCAATGGTTATGGGCCTTTCCTCCACCTGGAGGCCCCAGTCCCTGGCGAGGCGGATCACCGAATCCCTTGTAACCCCAGGCAATATGCTGCCGGAGAGGGCCGGCGTCACGAGTTCGTGTTCAAACTTGAAGAAGATGTTCATTGTGCCGACCTCTTCCACATAGCGGTGCTCTGCTGCATCCAGCCACAACACCTGGGTAAAGCCCTTTTCCTTGGCCTCTTCCGATGCCATAAGGCTGGCCGCGTAGTTGCCTGCTGCCTTTGCTTCTCCAACTCCTCCCTTAGCAGCGCGAACATATTTGTCTGTGACATATATTTTTACAGGGTTGAAGCCCTCTGGATAATAGGCCCCAACCGGGCTCAAGATGATCGACAGGAGATATTCCTTGGCAGGCCTCACGCCCAGAAAGGGCTCTGTGGCAATCATGAAGGGCCTGATATACAAAGATGTGCCCTTCTTATCCGGCACCCAGCGCTCCTCGATTCTCACAAGCTGCCTGAGGGCCTCCAGCAGTGTTTCGGGCTTGACCTGCGGCATGCACATGCGCCACGCAGAACGATTGAGCCTCTTCATATTCTCGATAGCCCTGAACAGCCTTATCCTGCCGTCACTTCCGCGGTAGGCCTTCAGCCCCTCAAATATGGCCTGGCCGTAATGGAGGCCTGAGGCAGCCGGGTCCAGACGAAAAGAGTCATAGGGCTTTATCCTGGGATTGTGCCATCCAATGCCCTCTTTGTAATCCATGCAGAACATGTGGTCGGTACGGTAAATACCAAAGGGAAGATTGTCTGCCTGCGGCAGGCTCTTCCTCTTTGAATCGGGTAGCAGCTCGATTTCCAGATCCATTGTATTCGTGAACTCCTCGGTAAGATAGAAGGTTTCAAACAAAATGTCCTACTCTTTTACTTCAGCTTCCCCCTCTCCTGCAAGTCCTTGCTTCAACTTGAGAAGCCGGGCACCGATTTCCATGGACCTGAATACGTCAGCAGGACCCACGGTGTGCGGAGTATAAGGCATCCAGCCCGGCTTAAAAGGCCACCCCTTTTTTGGGGGCACCATGTTGTTGAACAAGATCTCCTCTGGCTCGTTCAAGTAGCTCACGTACAGATCCAGGATGGGCCTGAAGACCCGGAACCGCCCGCCTGCATCCTCCCAAACAGGAACCGGAGCCCATCTGCGTTTGATAAATCCCTCGAACCACATGCCGGGCCGGATGGTGCCGTCCACCTTGTCTTTCATCATTGACGGCCCGGTACCCATCACCGCCTTTTCGATCTCACTGCTGCCCTGGGTGCGCAGATAGTACCAATCCTCCATGTCGGGGCTGTCCTGCCGCAGGAGAAATCTGCCCTCGTCCCTGACACTCCACACGGCATGGCAGGAAGTGCAGGCGGCCCTGGCAAAGTCTTCCGGCAGGTGGCCTCTACGCCTGCTCAATGCCTTTCGGTCGGCGGCCTTTGTGCCAGGAAGAGGGTGGCACTCGAGGCAGCCGGATTCAGGCAGAGAGTCCTGCGCCTTCACCCTGGGGCTGTTGCACGGGCCCTTTCTGTGACAGTCAACACATTTCATGCCTGCCTGCTTGTGCACGTCCTGTGTCATTTCGTGGTATTCCAGGCCATAGGGCCGCGGCAGGTGCCGGCCTTTATTCAGCGGCGCCCTGTAATCTTCCTCGTAGTCGGTCTCAAAACGGCCGTAGTAGTCCCAGCCTACAAAGTTGCCATAGTGGCATGAAAGGCAGCGGCTGTCTGGCACTTCCTTGTAAAAGGAGTGGTCCCTGAGGCCGTTTTCGGAAAATCGCATGTGGCAGGCAGTACAGCCTGTGCCGCGCCGGGTGCCTGCATAGTCATCACCTTCGTAAAAGATATGGCACCTGAGGCAGCGCCTTCTCAGCAGATCGCTTATGAGTTCCGGTGTATCCGCCGGAAATGTCTCGATTGGCAGAGATCTTATCGAAGGTGGAACAGATCCAGGGAAAAAGGCCTTCCAAACCATGCCGATTTCGTTGCTAAGGGTATAGTGGGTGTCCGCGTGTGCCTGCTCAACCTCTTTCATGTGGCACCTGCCGCAGACGTTTGAGGCAAAATCTGGGTGGGCCGGGGCCTCTACCAGGCCCTGGTGGGCCTGAAACCTGCTTGTCCCGGATGGATTGCCTCTATGACAGGTAACGCATGCAAAATCATGGGCCTTGTCCAGCATCACCTCGTGGCATCTAATGCACCCCTTTTTTCTCAAGGGCGACTCCGCTTCGGGTTCCGTACACCCAGCCAGCAGCATCAGAATGATGCAAACAGAGACAAAACCTAGTAAAGGTGTCTTGAGAAAAGGGTACATGGCGATGATAATAACCCATGAAGGCACTGCTGGAAAAGAAAATAACCTATGATGAGGCCCTGGCCTATCTCAACAAGTTCCAGTTTCACGGTTTCAAGCTCGGCCTGGAACGCATGGAGGCGATCCTGGAGGCCATGGGCATGCCTCATCAGCGGTATCCATGCATACATGTGGCAGGCACCAACGGGAAAGGCTCTACCTGCGCCTTTTTGTCCTCCATATTAGTTGAGGCCGGCATTAAGACGGCGCTTTACACCTCACCCCACCTGTTTTCCCTGACCGAGCGGTTCAAGATAGACAATGAGGCCGTTTCCAAAGAGGAATTGGCTGATTTGATCCTGGAGATCAAGAAGCTCGTAGAAAAAGGCTATGAACTCAGCTACTTTGAGTTTACCACTGTTATTGCCATGACATGGTTTGCCAGGCAGGGTGTGGATGCAGCGATATTTGAAACAGGCCTGGGAGGAAGGCTTGATGCCACGAATGTCACAACCCCGCTTCTTTCCGTGATCACGAACATATCGTTGGACCATCAGGCCTATCTCGGAAATACAATAACGGAAATTGCTTGGGAAAAGGCGGGGATAATAAAAACCGGAAGGCCCGTCGTCAGCGGCGTAAGGGACAGCAAAGCCGCGGAGGTCATTGAGAGGCGGTGCATGGAGCTTAACGCCCCCTTGTACCAGCTTGACAAGGACTTCACAGTTGAAAGCAGAGACTTGATGCACATGGACTACAAGGGCCATGAAATGGTCCTCCACAATGCCTGCCTGGGGCTGCCGGGTTCCCACCAGGCCTTGAATGCCGCCCTTGCAGCCATGTCTTCAGAGATACTGGCCCGCCAAGGCTGGCAGATAGGTGATGCAGACGTTAAAACAGGCCTTGCAAAGGCGAAATGGCCTGGCCGGGGTGAAATGCTCCAAGGCAGATGCAC
The DNA here is from genome assembly GCA_027031565.1 of Deltaproteobacteria bacterium. Classification (GTDB taxonomy): domain Bacteria; phylum Desulfobacterota; class Dissulfuribacteria; order Dissulfuribacterales; family JALVPX01; genus JALVPX01. Next base: position 15,783 of record JALVPX010000049.1, read on the forward strand.
TGTGCTGCTTGATGGTGCCCACAACCTGGACGGCGTGCAAAGGCTCAAGGATCTGGTGAAGGGCCTGGGAAATCCCAGGGGTGCAGGCAGAAACGGGAACCTGCTTCTTTGGGCCTGTTCCAACGAAGGCGGAGGCAAAGATTTTTACTCGATGTTGAAGGAAGCGGCTCCCATGTTTGATGCAGTGGTGATAACAGAGCCGCCTGGCCCGAGGAATCCGGTGACGATAGACGAGTGGTCCAAATACAGGGATGAAATTCCAGTTAAGGCCGTGCTGATAAAGGATTGGCGCAGGGCGCTAAACGAGGCAGTAGATAGCTGCAGACCAAAAGGATTGTTGTGTGTAGCAGGTTCCCTCTACCTGGTTGGAGCTGCAAGAAGGAAACTGCTGGACAAGGGATGGCGTTCGTGGACACCCCCAGCATGAATCACGAACAGAAAAGGGCCTGTCTCGAGACGATCTACGACTTTTATGATGAATTCATAAAGGGACTTCCAGTAGCATGCAGCCGCGGCTGTTCGATATGCTGCACCGTAAACGTGGCTGCCACCTCTCTGGAGGTGGAGTATCTCGTGGACGGCCTGGACGAGCAGATGAAAAGAGAACTCATCAACGCCTTTCCAGGCATCTTGTCCCAGCCCCGCTTTAAGCCGGCACACACCACCAATGAAATAGCCTCGGCCTGCCTTCACATGGAAGGGGATGTGCCGGAGGAAACAGGCCTGCATGGAAAAGGTAGATGCCCTCTGCTCAAACAGGACTTGTGCACTGCCTATGACCGGCGGCCCTTTGCCTGCAGGGCCATGCTCTCCCGCACAAAATGCGCGCCAGGCAGTCAGGCACAAATGGGGGGTTTTCTGCTCACCATAAACCTGGCCCTTTACCAGATAATTGAACACCTTGACGAGGGCCGCCTCTACGGAAACATGATCGACCTGATAGCCCAAGGCTTGAATGCTGCCCGTGGACCTGAAAGATTTCCTGTTTCCCAGCCTCTGCCGGGCTTTGTATTGCTGCCTGAAGAAAAGGGGCGCTTCAAAGGTTTTATAAGGCGTCTTACCCTTCAAAAGGTTGAGGCATTGGATATGACCATTGGAGACCTTCTGAGCCTACCTGCCCTATAACATTCATTCAGGTTTGCCTGTGTGCTGTTTTTTAGTAAAAAGCCAGTAAATAAAAATTAAGATGCTAACAGATTATAATGTTTATCCTTATAATATCCTGGCAAACCGTAATTTTTGGAGGGGGTATGTTTTTTAAAAACGCAGACAGATTTTGCAAACCAGGCGGTATTCCAGGCATTCTTTTCATTCTTCTCACACAGATTTTTTTCATGATGCTGCTTGGCAGCGTAACCTGGGCTGAACAGTGTCTGATAGGCGTACACATTGCAGAAACAGACTCTGCAGCAAGCTATGTGCAGAGGCTTGAGCAGGCAAGGCAGCTCGGCATACGGGTTGTCAGGGTACCCACAGACTGGAATGCCCTTGAGCCGACTCAAAATTCCTTTGACACTGAATACCTGAATGAGGTCAAAACTCGAATTCTCGAGGCCCAAAACAGAGGTCAGCGGATTGTGCTGATGTTTTCTCAAGCTCCACCTTGGGCTAATGGCAACAATGAACCACCTTTCCCACCGAAGCCGGCCTTTTATGGCGCCTATGCCAATGCATTCAAGAAACTTTATGAAGAAATCATTTCCGAAGATGATCAATTTGATATCCACCCCTCCACTATCATTGCCCTTGAGGTATGGAACGAGCCAAATGTAATTGAGTTTTGGCCTACATATCCAAAGCGCGAGGGCACCTATGTGCTGATAAACCTGGATGCGGCTGCCGAGTATGCAGACCTTCTTGCCCAGACATATGACACCATAAAGGCCCAATATCCAGGGGTAACCATCCTGGGAGGCTCTCTTGCCTCTGCAGATACGGACTATCTCGAGGCCTTGTATTCACGCTGGGGAGGCAGCTCGAAATTCGACGCCCTGGCCCTGCACCCATATTCGGGCCCAGATGAACATGAAGGGCCACACTATTCCAAGGCACAATATCCTGATCAGTGCAATGAGGATGATCCTCTTACCCCGCCTTGGTGCTTTAAGCAGGGCATAGAAAACATAAGGGCCACCCTTGATGCCCATGGTGACTCTTCCAAACAGATATGGATCACGGAATTTGGAACCGGAAGTTCTGACTCCTGGGGAGATGCCGGAAGCGAGGACGAGCAGCGGGAGCACCTGCAGAGGGCACTAAACATCCTTAAGCAATGGCTGTCCAACCATGATGTCATGAAGATACCTGTCGCAATCATTTACCGTTTAGTAGATGAACTACCAGATGAGTCTGGCGTGAATGACTATTTTGGCCTCCTGCGCCCTGATTTTTCCCGCAAGCCGGCTGCTGATCTCCTGATGTCCAGTCTTGATTTACATGGCGCCATCACGCCTTCCCAGACGCAGGAGGACGCTGTGATCACAAGCCCTGTGCCAGGTTCAACCCTTTCCGGGTCAACGATCACGTTTATATGGAACGATGTAGGCGCAGACCAGTATCAGCTGGATATAGGCAGCAGCCAGGGCGGGACAGATTATTATTCCCAGTCCCAGGGAACAGGTCTTGAGACGACGGTCTCAGGCCTTCCAACCGATGGCTCCACCCTTTATGTGCGGCTCTGGACAGTGTGGGGCCAGCAGTGGAACTATACTGATTTTGAGTACACTGCCAGTACGGGCTCAGGCAGTGGCGGCGGCGACACCAATTCCACCCTGTCAGCCCTTCATGTCAGCGGCCAGGACTTTGTTGACGAAGACGGAAGGAGGTTCCGCTGCTGGGGTGTGAATGTTGCGGCCTTTTATCCGGATGAGCAGACCGCCATAAATTTTGCAAAGAATCTTGCAGACCACGGCATAAACTGCGTTCGCTGGCACCACATGATGAGGCCAAGC
>JALVPX010000050.1 GCA_027031565.1 Deltaproteobacteria bacterium
GGTATACAAGGGATTCCTGGATTTCTATCCCCACGATCTTCACATGGGGATATTTGTTGGCAAGCAAAAGGGATATTATCCCGCACCCGCATCCAAGGTCTAGGATCTTGTCATATTTCTTTGGCGCAGAAAAATCCGCCAGCAAAAGGGAATCTATGGAAAATCGGTACCCTTTTCTTGGCTGAAGTATTATGAGATCGCCTATCCTGTCTCGTGTGCAGAGGGTTTCATTCATGTTTCCGGCCTAGTATGGCTTTATGCATGGATTGTGCTTGAAGGGCATGTAAAGCGGGTCGCCGATCAGTATCATCTGCCAGGACAGATAGGGAAGGGAGGCAAAATAGGCCTCAACGAGTGTGACCCGTCCAGAAGCAAGGAGCGGAAAGAATATCTCTGGGGGCAGAAAGGCCTGGAGGTAGGGCTCTGCAACCGGCCCAAGGGTTGCCGCCACCCCGTCCAGCAGCATCATTCTGCACCAGCCCCTTCCGGATCCCTTCAAGGTGGTGCACTCGCCGCTTGCAATATGGTAGGCAACTGCCCCTCTTTTCCATTCAAAGGCATCCACGTACTTGCCCAGGCTGTACCAGCCGCAATAAAGGGCGGCAGAGGGGCATTCCCCGGGTTGAAAGAGCCTGGTCGATATATTTAGCACAACAGGCATGCATCCAGACGATTTGAAGAAATGGGCGCTCTTTCTGATGGAAAGGTCATATGTCTGGTAGGCATTCAAGGGGCCTTGCGGCAGCCTTGGATAGCGGGCATCAAAATAGGCCACGCCTCTAAGCCCGTTTTGTTCCGCATAAAGCGAATCGTCGATTATGCGCATGGTGTTTTTTATATCCGGGCCGTCTATCCTTGAGACGAGCATTATCTGATCCCCAGGGTAAAGGTCCCTTCTGCCCATGTTCTCCCTGTAAAGGGGATTGGGAATCCAGCCTGAACGCTCGTGGCCCGGAACAAGAAGAAGGGAGAGCTCTGAATCAACAGATGCACCCTGGTTCTCCTTTTCCAGCCTGCGGATCAGGTGTTCAAGCTCACCTTTCCTGGCAAGGAGTTCCGCCCTTTGCCTGCCTGAAGGCCCCCTTTTGGAATTCAGGATTACCTCCAGGGCCTTGAGCCGTTCCCTTGCCTTTTTGAGCCTTATTTCGTCGCCCTTTGGTTTTTTCGGCGCATCTATTCGAAGGGGAATTCCAGGGAACAATACCAGGCACTTGATGGTAACAGCCCATCCCGGCTGTCTCAGGGCTATATAGAGGGGACTTTCGATGAGTCTTTCATAATCCTTGAAACCAATGGCCTCCCCATTCGGCAAAGAAAGCTCAACGATGTTTTCCCGCGGAATGTTCCTCTTCAAGGCATAATATTTTGCAGCTTCCATTCCCGGCCTGTAACCTCGGTTCACCACGAGCAATATTTGATCGGGATTCAAAAGGGCAGCGGCGTCATGGCCGTTGAAGGCGAAAAGGAGGGTGAAAAGAGGGAAAAAAACCAGGAACAGGGTCATCTTCTTGCAGCCAGTAATCATATTTTTACTATGGCAGAAAGCGCCTTATTGTGCATGTTTTTTTGTTTGCTGATTAAAGGAAGTAAATAATTATTCCGTTCCGTTTCAATAGAAGACTTGAATGGATGCGGTTACTGGTTTAAATAAACTTTTTAAAGAGGCTAATAAAATTGAATTGCCATTCATATCTGCGAGCAGGGGAAGAATCAGAAAGGAGATCTCTAAATGATAGAATTTATTTCCAGGCAGCTGAAGGATCTTGCAGCCAGCAAGAGGGACTCTGTCTTTTACAACAGGCTCAAGGAGCTTAGGTCGAAACTCGAAGAGCAGCGGATGATACAGATGGAAAGGCTCGACTCCCTTGAAAACAAAGAGAAGTTTGCGCTCCGCTTCAGCTATGTCACCACGGCCCTGTTGATACTGTCTGCTTTACTATCCCAAGACGAGGCCAGGCTCTGGGTAAGGGTGGCTGCCTTCAGCGTTCTTACCTTCGGCGGCATAGCTGCAGGCCTGATCATGGATTACATGGTCCACAACAAGATTCCAGGCGAGATCAAAAAGATAGAGGAGCTCGAAGGGGAGATCAACCAGCTAGAGGGGAAATAGCAGGGCCTGATATCTAC
>JALVPX010000051.1:0-427 GCA_027031565.1 Deltaproteobacteria bacterium
AGATCAAGGATCTTTATTTTGAATCTGAACATGGCAGAAAAATACGAGGCCGCAAAATCGACCTCAGCAGGTGGAACAATCATCTCAAGCTGATAGAAAAAAAGCGAATATCTGAACTTACGGTACTGGACATTGAAAAGGTCAAGAGACATGCCCGAGGACAAAAGCTGTCACCGCAGAGCCTTAAACATGTCCTCTCCCTGCTTAAGCGGGTGGTCAATTTTGGGGCTGAACATGGGCACTGCCCAAGGTTGGCATTCAAGATCAAAATGCCCACTGTGGACAACGAGCGCACAGAATATCTTACCTCGGATCAGATGCAGAGGCTCCTGGATGTCATTGACAGGTGGCCATCACAGGATGTTGCAAGGATGGTCAGGCTTGCTCTCTTTTCAGGCATGAGAAAGGGAGAGATATTCAAGCTGCA
>JALVPX010000051.1:437-2119 GCA_027031565.1 Deltaproteobacteria bacterium
AATGTACCGCAATTAGGAGGATCAAGAAGGCTGCCGGCCTGCCCAAGAATTTCAGGCCCTTTCACGGACTCAGGCACCATTTTGCAGTAACCCTGGCATCAAGCGGTAATTTCACCCTGGACATGATAGGGGAGCTGCTGACGCACAAAGACACTAAAATAACTAGGCGTTATGCCAAGTACCTACCGGAGGCCAAGCGGAAGGCAGCGGAAAAGGCTGCAAGGCTTGTGGCTGCCCAGGCAGGGAATAAAGGCCAGGCCCAAGTAGTAAAGCTCAGGAAATCACGCCCCACAGGCTCATGAAAGTAAAAGAAATCATCAGGCTCTTAAAAGAAGATGGCTGGTATCAAGCAAGGCAAAGGGGCAGCCACAGGCAATTCAAACACCCTGCCAAACCAGGGCTTGTAACCATAGCAGGAAAGCCGGGGGATGATATTGCCCCAGGGACATTAAACAGCATTCTGAAACAAGCGAGGTTAAAAGATGGACAAGAGAAAATACACCATAATCATTGAAAAGGCAGACGGAAATTACTCTGCCTATTGCCCGGAAATACCTGGCTGCGTTGCTACCGGGGCCACAGAAGGCGAGGCATATCAAAACATGGTGGATGCCCTCAAGTTTCACCTTGAGGGGCTGGAAAGGGAAAATTACCCCCTACCTCGTGCAGCAGTAACAATACGGGAAGCGGTAATCTGATTCAAACGAGAACAGATAGCATGAAACACTCCCCTGTCTACTGAAAAGATGGCAGATAGCTGGCAGGGCGTTTCAAGGAAAGGCCGAATGTCTTCTTCCAAGGCAACACCCTCCAGGAATTAGAGGAAAATATTAAGGGCGCATTTAAGAGGTTTCAATAAGGAAGAGACAGAAGGATGAGTCGCAAAGACAAGTTGATAAAAAAGATACTTCGCAATCCTTCAAACGTGCGCTTCAATGATGCTTGTGTTGTGGCTGAATGGCTGCAGTTTGAGAAAAAGGCAGGGAAAGGTTCACATACGGTTTATGTTCATCCTTCAGGGATGATGTTGAATTTCCAAAACAGAAACGGCTTTATACTGGCTTATCAGGCTGACCAGTTGGCTAAAGCCATAAAGAAATATTGGAGATAGCGAGATGAAGAATCCTTACTCAATAAAAATTTTCTTTGATCCACGAGATAAAACATGGGTCGCGATATCCGATGACCTGCCTGGGTGTTCAGCTGGCGGAGATACGCCACAGGAAGCCTTGGCAGAATTTGAAATAGCTGTGGATGCCTGGCTTGAGGCGCGAGAAAAAGCAGGACTTGAGATTCCTGAACCCTCAATGCAGCTTGTATCAGCATAACCAATCAACATGGACGAATGGCCCAGGTCCCCAGGGATGAGCTCGAGGCACGGCTGTCGTAAAGGCATGGAGCCAAGAGCGCTCTGGCAGAGGTTGAATCACTGCTGTCAAGTCAACTCTGCTAAATGGTTTCTGAGTTTTGTATCAGCACAGAATTTTCTGGATAACAGCAACGGACAAGGGAGACTTCACTGGATCCTTGCAGGCTGCAGGGTTGAGAAGATTGGCGAGGAGGAAAAGGAGGCCCTTGCCGCAGGTACAGGCTGATTGAGGTCATGACTGCAGCGGCCAAAGGGGCATGACAGAATAAGACAATTTGCGGGGCATAGGTGGACGTACCGAAAGGCGGAGTTC
>JALVPX010000052.1 GCA_027031565.1 Deltaproteobacteria bacterium
AAACGACAAACATATGGTTTCAGAGACATGGAGTATTTCAAGCTTAGATTATATCACCTACATCAGCAGAGGTACTCATTATCCGGATGAACCAAAAAACTGGCCAGGGAATTGGAACAGGACGGCATCTTGGTAATCGGCTCCCATGAAGATCTGCCAAGGGGATGGAAACAATATTTTTCCACATGGCCTGGACAAAGGAAAATCTTCAGGAAGATCTGAACCTGCCTCAGCTGCTCTAAACCCCTTTTCGCAAAGGGTATCTGTCATCTGTCAAGGCAAATTCTATCAACATGTCCAGGAGCCTTGAAAAGGATATGCCGGCCTTTTCAGCGGCCAGAGGCAGCAGGCTCGTCGGCGTCATGCCTGGAATCGTGTTTGTTTCAAGGACGTAGAGCCTGCCGGAATCTGAGAGAATTAGATCCGTGCGGCTGTATCCTCTCAAATTCAACGCCTTATGGGCCATTACACCGATTGATTTCGCTTTTTCTGCTGTTGACTCCTCGATTTCTGCAGGACATATCTCGTCGCACTCCCCCACTTTGTATTTTGCCTCTGTATCAAAGAATAGGTGGCCTTCTCTGGGACAAATTTCAACAATAGGCAGCGCCTGGAGATCAGAGAGGCCGATCACCCCGGATGTCAACTCCCTGCCCGATATGAATTGTTCCACTATGACCCTGGAATCATACTTGAAGGCCTGTTCAACAGCAGGTTCAAGTTCATCGACATCGTTTACCTTGGTCATGCCCACGCTTGAACCCTGGCAAGCCGGTTTCACAATGGCTGGCAGACCAAGACGGTGAACGAGATGTTTTGCACACAGTTCCGCCTTGCCATCTAGCAGAACCCAGTCGGGGGTGTCCATTCCAGCAGCCCTATATACAACCTTGGACAAATGCTTGTCCATGGCAAGGCTGCTGCCCAGTACGCCTGAACCCTGATAGGGAACTCCCAGCAGATCCAGCATGCCTTGAATAGTACCATCTTCACCATATCTGCCATGCAAGAGGATAAAGGCTGCATCGAGCATGCTGCTCTCAGAAACAAGCTTTTTCAAATCATATTTTGGATCATACCTGTGCACTTCATATCTGCTCTTGTCCAATGCCTTTTCCACTTCCAATGCACCTGAAAGAGAAACGTCTCTTTCTGAAGAAACACCCCCTGCAATAAGCGCCAGCCTTATCTTAGATTTTCTCAACTGCCCGTCTCCTTTCTTCTCCTTTTGTTCACGGCCTTGGATGCCTCTTCAATGTCGATTATGCAGGTGTCACCAACGTATTTTTTTACCTTGTATTCGCTGATTGCAGCTATCTTTTGCCCTATTTCACCCATCTTTTCCGCCTCTGACTGGATCTTTTCCACCAACTTGTAACTCGGATCCTGTTCTGAAATCCGCTGACTGAGCAAGGTGACGTAACCAAGGATTATCTGCATGGGCTGATTCAATTCATGGGCTGCCGCACCTGCCATTTCCAGCACTCCTTGAAGTCTTTCCTTCTCAAGCCGCTCCGCCTGGGCCCGCTTTTTCTCCGTGGCATCTGTCAAGATGGATATTGCCTCAGGCCTGCCCGGAGCACCTATCCTCGAAATGTGCCACTCAACATCCCGTACGATATCGTGCGGTCCGGGCATACGCACCGTGAGTTCCAGGCTCCTCGCGCCGGCCATAAGCTTCTCCAGGCCTCTTTGCATGACTGGACGATCCTCGTCCAGCACAAAATCTGTGACTGGTCTTGAAACAAACTCTGACCTTGGGGCGCCCACCATGTTCAATGCAGCCCGGTTTGCATCAGTAAAAGTCTTGTCTGCAATCGAGAAGCGGACCATCCCCAGGGAAGGCGGCCCTTCAGCCATGAATCTGTACCGATCATGGCTTTGGCGCTGGATAGCCAAGGCCCTGTTGAGCCTTAAGGTGGTGCGTACATAGTTCCAGAAGAGCAGAACCACAATGGCTGAAAAGGCAGCAATCAAAATGGACATGTGGAGCAGAAACCCGTGCAATAGTTCTATAAGCTCAAAATTGAGGATTGTCTTGCCTTGGTCTGAAGCAGAGGAATTCAGGGCGGCATTTGCCAAGCCTTCCTTGAGTGTCAGCGATTCCCATA
>JALVPX010000053.1 GCA_027031565.1 Deltaproteobacteria bacterium
CCTCTGGATACCCTGGAAGGCCTTAGGCTCTTGTCAAACCTTGAAACCAATAACAGGAAATTGATTCAAATAATCCTTTCCGGCCAGCCCGAACTTGAAGAGATACTCCAAGATCCCAGACTTGGCCAGCTGACCCAGAGAATCACCGTAATTGAAAGATTGAGGCCCTTGACGCTGCGCGAGACCTCTCAATATGTGACATACAGGCTTGCCAAGGCGGGCAGGCCAGATCTGACACCCTCCTACTGGGCATTGAGGCTCCTTCATCGCCGGAGCAAAGGTATTCCAAGGCTGATAAACAGATTGATGGACCGATCCCTGCTGATGGCAGCCTCGCACAATCTTCAAACCATAGGCCTCAAACACGTATGGGCTGCCTCTTCCACCCTGCCGCAGCCTGAATGGGACGAAATGATGCCCCAAGGCTTTGCCGGGCAGCCAGCCGAGGTTGCGTTGATTGCTGCAATGGTGGTGCTGGGCCTGGCAACCTTGAAGGAGTTCGGCATCTGGTGAAAATGAAACTGCTGCCCTTCGGAATCGAGAAAAAATGTGTGCTGGCCGCAACCAACAACGGCGGCAGGAACTGGGTAACTGCACGTGCAGTCCGCAAAAAAGGGCGATTGAACATCATCGGCCTTGAAAAGAAGGCAGGGGATTTCCACCCCAGAGGTCTTGTTGCAATTTCAGTGGGCGCCAGGCAGTCCTATATTCTGAGGGAAGAATTTCCAACCAGGGATCAAAGGCTGTTGAACCTGCAGGTCTCCCGCAAGCTCAAACAGATCGGCCTCTGGAGTGATGCAGAAAACCTCTACAACTCGATAAAAAACAATGTCAAGCCGAATGGCCAAAACCAGGTAACGGCCATTGCACTACCAGGCAGCGAGTTTGAGCCGGTACTTGATCAGCTAAGCTGTGCAAAAGGGGCCAGGCCAATGTCAATCGTCCCGTGTGAAGCAGCAGTTGCCGGATTGCTCGGGGAATTGACAATGGAACCAGTCCTTTCCATTTACTTCAGCGAAAATTATGTAAAGCTTCTGATCACCCTTGGAAAGCTCCCCTTATCTATACAATTGGTCCCGGTAAGCGAGGAAGGCATCGGCCAGGACCTCCTTGAATACAATGTCGAAAAGGCCTTGGATCATGGCCGAAAATTGTGCAAAGATTCGGTAGAAAAAATCGTTGCCTTTGGCTCTGCGCCTACTGATCTTCCTCCTGTAATAAACGGTATTACACTATGGAAGCCTGACTGGAGAAAAATCGTTGAAACAGAAGACCCCCAGGCAGTTACCCGGTACCCCTCTCTTTTTGGGGCATTGTTCTCTGACCCCGACTTTGATATGCGTCCAAGCGGCTGGAAGCTGGCCTACAGGCTCCAAAGCTTGTCAAATGTTATATCTGGAGCGGCTGCAGCAGGAATTGCCATTTTTGCAACCTGCTCCCTGATGCTCCACGGCTACAACACCACCTTGAAGAAGCGGCAGGATGGATATCGTGCCGCCTTGACAGCACGAGAAAAGACCTTGAAAGAAAGGCTGCCAAAGGCGGAACAGATTAAAATGGTGCGGCAGTGGGTGGAATTGAAGCAAAAATATGAGGCTGAACCAAAACTTTACTATTTGATAGGCCAATTAGCTAAGAGCCTGCCTGCGGGAGTGAAGGTTCTGAACATGAAGATCTCGAGGCCTGGGCGCAAAAAGATGGAGCTTAATCCAACACCTGGGAACGCAGTCCAGCCGCCGCTGCCACAAGCTTCAGACGTACAAAATAGTACCCCTCATGGGCCCCTGGGCATCATGGGCAGAGCGTGGGAATCTGAAATTGTTTTCATTACCCAGGGAGATTTTTCCCAGGCTGATTCCAGGCTAAAAGAGGCAGTAACAAGGCTCCAAGCCTATTTCCAGTTAAAGGATGTGAAAAGAACTTACGATGAATCCAAACAGAGGGGTATTTTATCCCTGAAAATGAAGGCAAGGAACAATCAGACATCATGAATTCCTTAAAATATCCAGAACCAGAAGGATCGATAATATTACTCCAGAGCGGATGTGCCCTGCTGCTGGCCCTTTCCCTGGCAGCATTCGTGCACGCCTATGGCAAAAAAAGGGCTTA
>JALVPX010000054.1:0-6904 GCA_027031565.1 Deltaproteobacteria bacterium
ACGGTTGCCGTAAGGCACAGCAAGATCATTTTGAGCCGTTGGGGTATGGCAAAGGGATCTAAGATCACGGCCATGGAACCGAGCAGGAACATGGCGGCAAGGCCGAAGACCCGGTCGGCCAATACGCTGTAAGTTGCCTTGAGCCGTTTTTTGTCTTCCCGAGAAAGGAAAAGGACCTTCAGCAAGTCGCCGCCGACACTGGTTGGTAAAAAGAGATTGAAGTACATCCCAACAAAATAGTATCCCAGATATGTGCTCCATTTGCCCTTGAAGCCAATGCCCCGGGCAAGAAGATACCATCTTATGGAACTTATGAACTGCGCGCATAGATAGAGAAAAAAGGTAGTCAACCACGTAAGAGGAGAAATGTCTGCCAGTGCATCCAGAATGCTGCTGGATTCTGTTTTCAGCAACAGCCATGAAAGGAGCAGCACGCTAATTGCCGCCCTGGCAGCCAGTTTTATGCCCTTTTTCCTCACTCAAGCACCTCTTTTACTGTATAGATACGGCGGCCCGAGGTCTCGTAATAGGTGCGCATCACCAGTTCGGCCAAAAGACCGATGCTGCCAAGGATCACGCCGGTAACAATCAGCAATACTCCAAAGATGAGCAAAGGCCTGTGCCCGATGTCTTCCCCGCGCACAAATTTTACATAAGTGAGATAGAGCTCGGTCAAGAAACCGAGGGTGAAGAGCGCGCCGCCCCAAGCCCCGTAAAATTGAAGTGGCCGCGTGGCAAACTTCTGAAAGAACAACATGAGCAGCAGATCCAGGAGGACCCTGTATGTCCGGCTTAAACCATACTTGCTTTTGCCTTTGGTCCTGGGGCGGTGATTGACCACCACCTCGGCTATTTTGGCTCCATACAGGTCTGCAAGCACAGGTATGAAACGATGCAGTTCACCATACAACAATAGCTGGTCTGCAATTTCCTTTTTGTAGGCCTTCAGGGAACAGCCGTAATCGTGGAGCTTGACACCTGTAGCAAGGCCTATAAGCATGTTAGCGAGGATGGATGGAAACCTCCTTGAAATAAATGGATCTTTGCGATCTTTGCGCCAGCCGCTTACGAGATCATAGCCTTCTTCTATCTTTGCGATCAGCCTTGGAATGTCCCTGGGATCATTCTGCAGGTCAGAATCCATGGATATGATAATATCTCCTTTGGCATGATCGAAACCAGCAGTCATGGCCGCACTCTGGCCGAAGTTTCTCCTGAAGAAGATTACCTTGAGTTCCGGCACAGACTCTTTCAACCTTCGCAACACCTTTGGGGTGTCATCAAGGCTTCCGTCATCAACAAGAATGATTTCAAATCTCTTGCCGATAGGGCGCAAGACAGCCAGCAATTCCTGGACAAGAGGCTCTATGTTGGGCGCTTCGTTATAAACCGGGGCAATAACGGAAAGCTGTATTGTCTGATCATCACTGTTCATGGGACTGGCAGAGATATACCCTCAACCAGCGGCAAAAGGCAAGAGGAAAGTAATGAGTGTCACTCTTTCCTATTCGAGAAGTTTTTCAATAGTCGATTGCAGATCTTTTATATCAAAAGGCTTGCTCATGATTTTGTCTGCCTGTTTTTCATGGGCAACTTCTTCCGCATAGTAACCGTAGCCGGTAATGGCTATAACCGGTACCTCGGGAAATTCCTTTTTCAGCATGGAAATGATGCCCACGCCAGAGATATATGGCATGGCAACGTCAGTTATAACCAGGTCATAAGTTCCGCTTTTCACCTTTTTCAGGCCTTCAAGGCCGTCCACGGCCGAGGTGACTTCGTATCCAAGGTAGGTGAGAAAGTCTTCGAGCATGGAAAGAACATCAGCGTCGTCTTCAATCACAAGGATCTTTTTTTTTGATTCAGTCATATCCGCCTGATTTTGAACGATTATTTTTTATGAATAGTAACCACGTCGAATTTTTGCCGCTTCTACCACGGTTAAACTCCCTATTACGTCGATATTCTCCCTTAACGGGTCAGAAATGTCAAGCCCGTCCCTTACAATTTTTAATTCTTCTGCCTTGTGCTCCATTGTGTCTGCAAAGGTATCAAGCAATGCGCTGTTTTCTTTGCCTCTTAGAATGCTATGTGCAAAGTTTTCGAGCAGGGTAACTGCCTCCTCTCCAACGTTTATTGCCGAGTTCTGGATAGGTATAAACCCTGTCGAATCCAACGGAGCTGCGGTCTTGTGTGCGCCTTTTGCTTCATTGCCTGGAGCCGAAACCGCCTGGTCAAAAATTTCCTTGAAGTTGTTTCTTGTTGACTCTTCTCCCTGGCTCGGTTTTGCCTTTGAGGCAGAATCGATGAGCTGTTTCAAATTGGTTTCGTTGATTTTCATGTGTTGCTCCTTATATGGCGTTGCTGCTTCTTCAGCTCTGATTTATCATACGCCCATGAATAGTCAAAAAAATGAACAAAAAAGCCATAGGGCTGGTACCAAAACCATTCATGTTGGCAAGGTGCCTATAGGCGGAGGCCATTCCGTTGTTGTCCAGTCAATGACCAATACGGACACGCGGGATGTCGATGCCACGGTCGCCCAAATACATGAACTTGAAAAGGCAGGCTGCGAAATCATCCGCGTGGCCATCCCGGACGAAATTGCCGCCAAATCCATTTCCGAAATCAAGAAAGCAATTTCAATACCATTAATTGCCGATATCCATTTTGACCATCGTCTTGCCGTTATGGCTCTGAATTATGGGGCCGATGCCATCCGCATCAATCCAGGCAATATAGGAGGCGATGCCAAGCTGGCGAACGTGGTGGCAGCTGCAAAGGACAGCGGTGCTGTTATAAGGATCGGTGTCAATGCCGGTTCCCTGGAAGCCGATTTGAGACAGAAATATGGCACGCCGAACCCCAGGGCTTTGGTGGAAAGCGCCTTGCGCTCCATAGACAAGGTGGTGGCTATGGGCCATGAAGAGCTTAAGATTTCCATAAAATCATCTGATGTGCGTGATACCATTTCGGCCTACCGCATGCTTTCCAAAAGGTGCGCTTTTCCCCTCCATCTGGGTGTAACCGAGGCTGGCGGCCTGATTGCTGGGACAGTCAAAAGCAGTGTGGCTATAGGAATGCTGCTCATGGAAGGCATAGGTGATACCTTCAGGGTCTCTCTCACCCGGGATCCTGTGGAAGAGATACAAGTGGCCTATGAAATTCTACGCGCCGTGGGGCTTCGCAACAGGGGGCCGGAAATTATTTCCTGCCCCACGTGCGGACGATGCGAGATAAACCTCTTTTCCATTGCTGAAGAGGTGGAACGCCGGTGCCGGGGCATTGAAGAACCCCTGAAGCTGGCTGTCATGGGGTGTGTAGTCAACGGCCCCGGAGAGGCAAGGGAGGCAGACATAGGTCTGGCCGGCGGCAGGGGGGTTGGAATATTGTTCCGCAAGGGCAAGATCATCAAGAAGGTCAAGGAGGAGGCCTTGCTGGATGTTTTTTGGAAAGAGGTTGAATCCTATGTAACCGAGGTAGGAAGGGAAGGAAAGAAAGATTAATGCGTTATTCGAAGTTTTTTTTGCCGACATTGAAAGAGGTGCCGTCTGAGGCCGAGGTGGTTTCACACAAGTTGATGTTGAGGGCTGGCATGATACGCAAGCTGGCCTCTGGCATCTATTCTTATCTTCCTTATGGGCTTAAGGCCTTGAGAAAGGTGGAACAAATCGTAAGGGAGGAGATGAACCGGGCCGATGCCCAGGAAGTGCTCCTCCCCATGGTCCAGCCTGCCGAACTTTGGAAGGAGACGGGCAGGTGGGAAAAGTATGGCAGGGAACTCCTGCGTTTTAAAGACAGACACGACAGGGAATGCTGCCTGGGGCCGACCCATGAAGAGGTGATCACTGATCTTGTAAGGCGGGAAGTGCGTTCATACCGGGATCTGCCCCTGAATCTTTACCAGATCCAAACCAAATTCAGGGATGAGATCAGGCCAAGGTTCGGCCTCATGAGGGGGCGTGAATTTGTCATGAAAGATGCCTATAGTTTTGATGTGGACGAAGAAGCATTGGATGTGACATACCGTAAGATGTTTGACGCTTATTGCCATATTTTTGAGCGCTGCGGCCTGGATTTCAGGCCGGTTGAGGCGGACACCGGAACCATTGGCGGGCATGCCTCCCACGAGTTCATGGTGATTGCCGACACTGGTGAAGACACGATAGCTTGTTGTACCAAGTGCAGCTACGCAGCCAATGTAGAACTGGCACCAGTGGTGAACAGAGGCGAAAACCTGGAACTGCCAAGCGAATCAGAAGAGCCCCTCAAAAAGGTCTCCACCGTGGGAATGAAAAGGGTGGAGGAAGTGGCTTCCTGTTTGAAAGTGAAGCCCGACAGGCTGGTGAAGACCCTGATTTTCATGGCAGATGGAAAACCAGTGATCGCCCTTGTCAGGGGGGATTATGATCTCAATGAGATAAAACTTGCCAGGTATTTAGGTGTCGAGAACCTCGAACTGGCCGACGAGGAAACGATCAGGCACGTCACTGGTGCGCCTTCGGGATTTTCGGGTCCTGTGGGGCTCAAAGAGAGGGTGCGAATGGTTGCCGATTACAGCGTTGCGTCACTAAAGAATTTTGTTACAGGGGCAAATGAGGAGGATGCCCATCTTGTGAACGTGAATTGGGGAAGAGATGCGGAACTTCCAGAACTTGCAGACATCCGGACAATAACGGAAAAAGATCCCTGCCCCAAATGTGGGGGTCTCATAGAGCTCAAACGGGGTATCGAGGTGGGTCACATTTTCAAACTCGGCACAAAATACAGTGAGAAGCTTGGTGCCTTTTTCCTTGATTCAAAGGGCCGGGAACGCCCCCTCGTAATGGGTTGTTACGGTATCGGTGTAGGCCGTACGGTAGCAGCAGCCATAGAACAGAATCATGATGATAAGGGAATAATATTTCCAGTGCCCATTGCACCCTTTCAATGCATTATATCCGTCATGAACATCAAGGATGAAGAGATGATGCAGGCTGGAGAAGTTCTGTACGGGGACCTCTTGAGTCTGGATATCGAAACGCTTCTTGACGACCGCAAAGAGCGCGCTGGTGTCAAGTTCAAGGACGCGGAACTGCTCGGTATTCCCTTGCAGATAATCGTGGGGAAGAGGATCAAGGAGGATGGTTCTGTAGAGCTTTGTGAACGCGCGTCAGGCCGGAAGGAAGTCCTCAAGGCAAAAGAGGCACCAACTGCCGTCAAAGAGAGAATAAAACATGCAACAGGCGGTGCCTGCACAAGACAGTGATACGAATAAATGACATCATAGACAATATCCATTCCTATTTTCCAGACGCGGACACATCTTTGGTGGAAAAGGCCTATGTCTATTCTGCAAAGGTGCATGCCGGGCAGATGAGGCTTTCCGGAGAGCCCTATCTTTCCCATCCGCTTGCGGTGGCCTACATTCTCACGCAGCTTAAACTGGACATGGCATCTGTGGCAGCCGGCCTTCTCCACGATACTGTGGAAGATACCCTTGCCACACTCGAAGAATTGGAGGCGATGTTTGGAGAGGATGTCGCCCACATCGTGGACGGGGTAACCAAACTCAGCCTGATCCAGTTCCAGAGCAAGATCCACAAGCAGGCTGAAAACATCCGCAAGATGATCCTGGCGATGTCCAAGGATATCAGGGTGGTGCTGGTTAAACTCGCAGACAGGCTGCACAACATGCGCACGCTGGAATTCCAGAAGGAACACAAAAGGGTCAAGATCGCCAGGGAGACACTGGATATTTACGCGCCTTTGGCCAGCCGCCTCGGTATTGACTGGATCAAGAGGGAGCTTGAAGACCTCTCCTTTTTCTACCTGTATCCGGAGGACTACAAACAGCTCCGGAAGGAGGTCGAAACAAGGCTGGGACAAAGAAAACAATATGTTGAAGAGGTGAAGGAGATCATCTCCAAGACCATGTCTGATTACGGCTTGAAGTGCAGGGTGCTTGGCAGGCCGAAACACCTCTACTCAATTTTCAAAAAGATGCGTCTGCGCAATGTCTCCCTGGATGAAATCTATGATCTCATTGCATTTCGCATAATTCTTGATACCACCAAGGAATGTTACGAGGCCCTTGGCATCGTGCACAGTTTGTGGAAGCCGGTCCCAGGCCGTTTCAAGGATTACATAAGCCTTCCAAAGGCCAACATGTACCAGTCGCTTCACACCACGGTGATAGGGCCTTACGGAGAGCGTATGGAAGTGCAGATCCGCACCGAGGAGATGGACAAGGTCGCCCAGGAGGGAATTGCCGCGCACTGGCTCTACAAGGAAGGAAAGATCCTCACCAAGGAACAGCAGCATGAGTTTGAGTGGCTCAACAGGCTGATGGAATGGCAGAAAGAGCTCGAAGACCCCCGCGAATTTCTCGATTCGGTCAGGATGGACCTTTTCCCAGATGAGGTCTATGTCTTTACACCTCAAGGCGAGGTGAAACAATTCCCGAAAGGTGCCACGCCTGTGGACTTTGCTTACGCGATTCATACCCAAGTTGGCCACCACTGTGCCGGAGCCAAGGTGGACGGGAGGATGGTTCCTCTTAAATATGAATTGAAAAACGGGGAAGTCGTGGAGATAATTACCTCCCCCCAGCACGTTCCAAGCCGCGACTGGCTCAAATTTGTAAAAACCAGCAGGGCCAGGGCCAGGATCAGGCAGTGGATAAAGACCGAAGAACGGGAAAAAAGCCATGCCCTGGGAAAGGACCTTTGTGCCAGGGAGTTTAAAAAGCACCGCTTGGACTGGAACGAGTTTCTCAAAAAGCATGCAGAAGATGCTGCCAGGGCCCTTTCTTTCAAGACGGTTGATGACATGCTGGTTGCAGTTGGTTACGGCAAGATTTCCCCTCTTCAGGTAATAAGAAAGGTGATAAAAGAGGCTGAGGTCGAGCCTTCGGTGGAAGAGA
>JALVPX010000054.1:6914-18486 GCA_027031565.1 Deltaproteobacteria bacterium
CAAAAAACCTTCAGCCAGGCCGGCTGGACAGGCCATACAGATAGACGGCATCCATGACATCATGATCCATTTGGCCAAATGCTGCACGCCTGTACCGGGTGATGACGTGGTAGGTTACATAACCAGGGGTCGGGGAGTGACAGTCCATAGGGATGGATGCCCCAATATTAAATATTCAGATCCTGAAAGGATAGTCGAGGTGGCCTGGGACGTTTCTGGCGACGGGACTTATCCAGTAAAGATATGGGTGGCTGCTGCCGATCAGAAGGGTAAGCTGGCTGCTGTGAGCAATGCCATAAGTGCTGAAGAAGCAAATATTTTAGAGGCAAAGGTGAAGACGTCGCCTGACCAGAAGGCCCATTTCACGTTCAAGGTGGAAGTCAAAAACAGCAGCCAGTTGCGGAAGGTACTGGCCTCCATAAGAAGGGTGGAGGGCGTATATCAGGTGGATCGGAAAACTTCCGGCTGATCTATTGGGCAAAGGGGCCAGGCTTTACAACCCTGCCGGAACGCAAACACCTGGTACAGACCCGGATCTGCCTGGTCTTCCCATCCACGACGGCCCTTACCTTCTGGATGTTGGGCATCCAGCGGCGCTTTGTATGACGGTTTGAGTGACTTACATTGCAGCCTGTGGCTGGCCCTTTACCGCATATGGAACATACCTTTGACATATTGCTGACCTCACTGCTTTGACGGTTTCTGTTCGAAGTGGTGGGTATATAACGCTATGAAGGAGTAAGCGCAAGGTTTTTGTTATGGGAAGCATGGTAGACAATGACAAGGCGGCATTGAGGAGCGGTCCAAGGGTTGAAACGGTTGTGAAGGTGGATTACCGAACCACTGATGCATTTTTTACCGATTTTGCTGAAAACATGTCTGAAGGGGGCATGTTCATTTCCACCTTGCAGCCGCTGCCTCCAGGCACTGAATTATTGATTGAGTTCCTGCTACCCGAGGTCAACAGGCCCTTGAAGGTAAAGGCAAAGGTGGTGTGGAGCAGGAAGAGGACAACGACCCATGACAAGAGGAGGGGCATGGGGGTCAAGTTTGAGCAAATCAGCAAGTCAGACAAGGAAATGATTGCAGGGGTGGTACGCAAGTTACGAAGCAGCCCGTAACAACCCCGGGTGCTTGTCAAGCAGCCTGGAAAGACCCTCCAGTGAAGGAATTACGTCCTCCTTTTTATGGGCTTCGATAGTTATCAAGGGAGCCAATCTATTTTTTTCCAGATATTGGAAAACGCGTTCAAAATCGATTTTCCCCCTTCCTATTGCAAGGTGATCGTCCCAGTCACCGTTGTTATCATGCAGATGGAGCTGGCCTATCTTGTTTCCAACGGCCTCGAGCCATTCATCCATGCTCCTTTTTGAAAAGACCTTTTGGTGCCCGAGATCAAAACAAAATCCCAGGCCTGGTTCGTCGAATCTTGAAAATATAGTCTGATGGATCTCAGGCGTGTATTCGAAAACGTTCTCCAGATTGAGCTTTATGCCTTTGAGGCCAGCATGGGTCAGAATTAGTTTCAAGGTGGTATAGCAGTTTTCCAGCCACTCCTCTTTTTGGCCATGGTAATGTTTTGGATCAAAGCCAGTATGAAAGACCATGGACTTTGCCCTGAAGACGGCTGCGATATCGATGGCGCGCAGGAGGCGTTTAATAGTTGCCGTTCTAACCATTGAATCTATGGCACCAAGGGAAAGATCAATGAAAGGGGCATGTATGGTGCATCTTAAGCTGTTGCTTTCGAGCTTGCGCGCAACCCATTTAAAGGAAGGAAGTTTGAACCTGTCCAGGATGGTGCCGTTGAGGCCTATCTCAAGGTTGATGCCTTCCTGCAGCACCAACGGCAGGTGCTCTTCAACCAGCATGTCAAAAGGACAGCTTATGAAGGCTATTTTTTTTGCCGATTCAATATCCATGTTAACGCCTTTTAATCCAATTTTTCCTTAACCAGCCTGCATATTGCTTCATAAGAGGCGTTCCTGCCAAAGCCTGGACAGTCTTTTTTGATTGCCTCAAAGGCATTAACATCGCCAAGGATGCTTGGATGAAGGGGCCACTGTTTGCAATGGAAAGGCTTTACCGGGTGTATCCTGCAAAGCCCGTCATCCCCATAAAAAATGCAGTGGCCGTCTACTACCTTCATTTCGGTCCTGCTGCCCTTTTTAACGAGAAACTGCCTTGTAAGCTCATTCTGGTCAACCCCAAGGAAGTGGGCTATTCTTTGCTGTTCTTCGGCGCTTACCGAGACAGTGGCAGTGCCATGGCAGCAATGGCCGCAGCACTTGCATTCAAACAGTGTTTCTTCTTTCATGGCCGTTCAGGGTAAACCGACCAGGGCCTTTTTTCCAGTAAAAATAGAAGGCTCCATGCTAGGACTTAAAGGCATCTGTATATCTGTATGATGGTTCCTAGAAGAGGCGCGTTTATGAAATAATCTCGATCGTGATGTTCCTTGGAATCATCACGGTATTGGTTTTCACTACCAAAGGGCATGATTACTTGGCACGTCCATAAGAAAAAAGGCCCCGGAAGAAGGTCGCCGGGGCCGATTACAATTTATGCCTTACGCATTCAGGCCTTTTGGAATATTATGTGCTTGTTTTCGTCGAGATCCACCTTGACAGTGTCGCCTTCCTTGAAATCTCCTTCAAGCAGCCTCAATGCCAGCGGATCTTCAATGTATCTTTGGATTGCCCTTTTGAGCGGTCTTGCCCCAAAGCTGGGATCATAACCTACCTCGGCAATCCATTCCTTCACCCGTTCTGTAAGCTCAATGTTGTAATGCCTTTCTTCCAGGCGCTTCCTGAGGTTTCTGACCTGGATATCCACGATCTTCTTGAGGTCATCCCTGCTCAGAGGCCTGAAGATTATTATGTCGTCGATCCTGTTGAGGAATTCAGGCTTGAAATAGGCCCTCATGGTTTCAAGGACCCTGCGCTCGATCTCTTCTATGGCCTCACCCCGCTTGATCATATCCTGGATGAGATCGCTTCCTACGTTGGAGGTCATGATGATGATGGTGTTCCTGAAATCCACTGTACGGCCTTTGCCGTCTGTCAAGCGGCCGTCATCCAATATTTGGAGCATGATGTTGAACACATCTGGATGCGCTTTTTCGATCTCGTCGAACAATATTACAGAATAGGGCTTGCGCCTTACAGCCTCTGTCAGGTATCCGCCCTCTTCATATCCGACATAACCCGGCGGGGCACCTATCAGCCGTGCCACTGCGTGTTTTTCCATATATTCGCTCATGTCGATCCTGATCATTGCGTGTTCGGTATCGAACATGAATTCAGCCAGTGCCCTGGCAAGCTCTGTTTTACCCACGCCAGTGGGGCCCACAAAGATGAAGGAGCCTATAGGCCTGTTGGGATCCTGCAGGCCGGCCCTTGCACGCCTTACTGCGTTTGACACCGCTTCTATGGCCTTTTCCTGGCCCACGACGCGCTCTTTGATGCGCTCTTCCATGTGCACCAGTTTTTCCCGTTCTCCCTCGAGAAGCTTGCTGACAGGTATACCGGTCCACTTCGAGATAATGGCAGCGATGTCTTCGGCATCCACCTCTTCCTTGAGGAGGCTTTTGCCATTTTCCTGGATTTCCTTCAGCTTTTTCTCCTCTTCTTCCACCTCTTTCTCAAGGTTGGGTATCTCTCCATACAGGATTTCAGCAACCTTGTTCAGGTCGCCTTGACGCTGGTATTGTTCCGCTTCTATGCGCAACTGGTCCATGCGCTCCTTGAGTTCCCTAATTTTCTGAATAATGCCCTTTTCCTGCTGCCATCTTGCCTTGAGGGCATCGCTCTGCTCTTTCAGGTTGGCAAGCTCTTCCTCAATCTTCTTCAGGCGCTCAGCAGAGGCAGGATCTTTCTCCTTTTTGAGTGCCTCCCTCTCTATTTCAAGCTGCATGATCTTTCGTTCTATTTCGTCAAGCTCCGAGGGAAGGCTGTCTATCTCGATCCTGAGTTTTGCAGCAGCTTCATCGATGAGGTCGATAGCCTTGTCCGGCAGGAATCTGTCAGTGATGTACCGGTGAGACAGCGTAGCAGCAGCCACGATTGCCGAATCCTTTATGCGGACTCCGTGATGCACCTCATACTTTTCCTTGAGGCCTCTCAGTATGGCTATGGTGTCTTCAACGCTCGGCTCTTCCACCAGCACCGGCTGGAAGCGCCTTTCCAACGCAGCATCCTTCTCTATGTATTTTCTGTATTCATCAATGGTGGTGGCGCCGATGCAGTGCAATTCTCCCCTGGCAAGGGCGGGTTTAAGCAGGTTGGAAGCATCCATTGCGCCTGACGTGGCGCCTGCCCCTACCAGCGTGTGTATTTCATCTATGAACAAGATTATTTCGCCCTGGCGCTCTTCGACTTCCTTCAAGACCGCCTTAAGACGCTCTTCGAACTCACCCCGGTATTTCGCTCCGGCAATGAGTGCTCCCATGTCAAGGGCCACTACCCTCTTGTCTTTGAGGGTTTCGGGGATGTCACCGGCAACTATCCTCTGGGCCAGTCCCTCAACTATGGCAGTCTTACCCACGCCAGGTTCGCCGATAAGGATCGGATTGTTTTTCGTGCGCCTCGACAGGACCTGGACAACGCGCCTTATTTCTTCATCCCGGCCGATGATCGGGTCAAGCTTGCCAAGCCTGGCCAGCTCAGTAAGGTCCCGGCCATATTTTTCAAGGGCCTGGAACTTGTCTTCAGGATTGGGATCAGTGATGCGCTGGTGCCCGCGCACCGAAGTGAGGGCCTGGAGAAAAGTGTCCTTGGTAACGCCGGCAGCAGCAAGGATTTGGGCACCCCTGGTACCGCCTGTATCCAAAATTGCCAGGAGCAGATGCTCCAGGCTCACGTATTCGTCCTTCATGTCAGCAGCGATGGTGAAGGCCTTCTCAAGCACCTGATTCAGCTCGGGTGAAATGTAGATCTGTGCGCCTGCACCGCTCACTTGGGGAAACTTTGATATTTCCTCTTCCAATTGAGATGTTATGGATGCGGTATCAACACCCATTTTCTGGAAGACCGAAGGCACAATACCTTCTGCCTGTCCCAGCATGGCCTTTAGCAGATGTTCCACTTGTATCTGTTGATGGCCTTTGCTTTGGGCCTCCCGCTGGGCTTCTTGAATCGCCTCCTGGGATTTCATGGTAAATTTGTCAAATTGCATATGTTCCTCCTCTAAGGGTCAAATTCTTTTCAAATAAAAGTCACTGCTGTTTGAAAACGGGATTAAGTAAGTGACTTTATAAAGGGTTTCTGTTCGGAAACTAAGAATGGCCTTACAGTGTGTCAAGGCATCACGTTGTAATTAATCCAATTTGCGCAAGGGGAATAAAAAAATTAGAGTTGATCTAAAAATAGAGTTTTTAAAGAGGTGACATGTCGAAGGATGTCCTGAATCAACTGCGCGGACTGCTTGACAAGAATGAAAGGGAAAGGTTGAGTCCGTTGGCTGTGTTGAGCAGTCACGCAATACGTCAGAAGAGTGAGGAACGCCTTGAAAAGGGCCACCGCCAGCTTTTTGCAGTAGATGGTGACAGGATACTCCACTCCCGGGCCTATTCCAGATACATAGACAAGACACAGGTCTTTTCCCTTATACCCAACGATCATTTGACCCACAGGGTGCTTCATGTACAGCTTGTTTCCAAGATTGCACGTACTATTGGCAGGTTTCTACGCCTCAATGAAGACCTGATCGAGGCCATAGCACTTGGCCATGATATAGGTCATCCCCCCTTCGGGCACGACGGTGAACGCTATCTTTCAAGGATATGCCAGGATTATGGCCTGCCCGGCTTTGTGCACAGCGTTCAGAGCGTACGTTTTCTTCATCATATCGAAAACAAGGGCAGGGGGTGCAATCTGACTCTTCAGGTGTTGGATGGAATATTGTGCCATGATGGGGAACTTCATCTTCAGAGCATTTCTCCTGACAGGGAAAAGGATTTCCAAACCCTCTTTGAAGAAATGGAGAAAAAAGAGAAGGATCCAAGGGCTGACCTGAGACCCATGACCCTTGAAGGATGTGTGGTCCGAATGTCTGATGTGATCAGTTACATAGGCAGGGACATCGAAGATGCCATAAGACTCGGCCTGATCACCAGGGAGATGATCCCTGAAGGGGTGGCCAAGGTATTAGGTAATACCAACGGGACCATTGTCTATCGGCTGGTGGAGGATCTCATAGTCAACAGCTCGGGCAAGGATGAGATATGTTTCAGTGTTCCTGTATCCGACGCCTTGCTGGAACTTAGAAAATTCAATATGGATTTCATATACAGGAATCCGTTGATTAAGACAGAGGCTACCAAGATAGAAGGACTTTACAGAATGATGTTCGATCATTTCGTGAGAGCCATAAGGAATGGAGACACTGAGTCTGTGATTTTCAAGACATTTCTGGATGGCATGTCTCCAAAATACAGGGATCAACCATCGGTAGTAGTCGTCAGGGATTTCATTGCCGGGATGACCGATGCATATTTTTTGAGAACCGGGCGCAATTTATTGATACCAAGGGAGCTTCCCGCCACATTCAAAGACAAGGCATAAAGAAAATCTGAATGCTTCATGTCTCAAAAACAGAGACATCACCCTTACCCCGTCTGATGACTATTGGTTCGTCTTCCACCAGGGAGATAACGCTCGATGGCTCTGGCATGATTATGCCGCTGTCTACTACAATGGCCACTTGTTTTCCATATAACTTTGCGGCCTCGCGTGGGTCCGCGATAATGTTTCCTTCTGGATCAGTTGCGGATGTGCTTATGAGTGGATGGCCCAGCTCTTTAACAATAGCCAGGCATATGGGATGGTCGGGTATCCTGATGCCCACAGTCTTTCTTTTTGTAAGCATCATTTTTGGTACGTTCCGTGAGCCCTCCAATATAAAGGTATAAGGGCCGGGGAGAAATTTTTTCAATATCCTGTAGGCCTGGTCGCTGACCCTGGCGTAATGGCTGATGTCGCTCAAATCATAACATACGAAGCTAAACGGCGTGGTTTTCGGAATGTTTTTCAAGCGGTAAACCTTTTCTATTGCCTTTTTATTGAAGATATCGCAGCCAATTCCGTAACAAGTATCAGTTGGGTAGACCACGAGTTCCCCGTCTTTTACTGCCTGAACCACCTGTCTTATTTTTCTCAATTTCGGCCTTTCAGGGTCTATTTCAAGTATCATTTTGTATCCCCATTTCATTTAACCATTTTTAAAGGTAGCCTTAAGTCCATACTAATCACCATGCTGGGGATTGACAAAGCCCCTGTTTTTCAGGTAGGAATTTTGAATGATTGTTCACTTACTCTCCAGAGAACTTTTTCTATTCTCAAATACCAAAATTGTCGTTCTGCGAAGAACAAGGAGATAGTCAATTTTTTCGGGTTTTTTGGAGAATCTGCTTGGGATATGCAACAATTTTAACCAATATGTTGTTTGAGTATAAATTTTGAGGAGGTAAATTTTGATGAAGCTTGATCCAACCAAAATGAAAGACTGGGAGATTGCAGAGGCCGCGGCTGAGCATATGAAGACTGTTTATCAGCTGGGTGACGAACTGGGGCTGGAAAAAGAGGAACTGCTGCCATATGGACATTATGTAGCCAAAATTGATTATGCAATGGTCCTCGAAAGGCTCAAAGACAGGCCGGACGGAAAATATATTGACGTTACGGCGATTACTCCAACGCCTCTGGGAGAGGGCAAAAGTACCTGTGCCGTAGGCTTGATGGAGGGCTTGGGCAAGAGGGGCAAAAATGTTGTTGGTGCCTTGAGGCAGCCCTCGGGAGGCCCGACTTTCAACATCAAGGGCAGTGCAGCCGGAGGAGGCCTGGCTCAGGTCATTCCATTGGACAAGTTTTCTCTAGGTCTCACAGGCGACATCAATGCCATCATGAATGCCCATAACCTGGGTATGGTTGCCTTGACTGCCAGGATGCAGCATGAATCCAACTATACAGATGAACAACTGGCCCAGCGCGGCCTGAAAAGGCTTGACGTTCATCCAAAAAGCGTTGAGTTCAAGTGGATCATAGATTTCTGCGCCCAGGCGTTGAGAAATATCACCATCGGCCTGGGCGGACGCATGGATGGTTTCACCATGCAGAGCGGTTTCAATATTGCTGTCAGCTCCGAGATCATGGCTATCCTCGCCATTGCCAATGACCTCAAGGATCTCAGGGAACGTATCGGCAAAATAGTGGTTGCCTATGACAAGACCGGCAAGCCCATAACCACAGAAGACCTCGAGGTTGCGGGAGCCATGACTGCCTGGATGGTGGAGGCCGTTAACCCCAACCTGATGCAGACAGTAGAAGGCCAGCCGTGCCTGATACATGCCGGTCCCTTTGCAAACATCGCCATCGGCCAGTCCTCGGTAATCGCAGACAAGGTCGGCCTTAAGCTTGGTGACTACCTTGTCACTGAGAGCGGTTTTGGCGCAGATATCGGCTTTGAGAAATTCTGGAACCTGAAGTGCAGGTTCAGCGGTCTAAAACCCAATTGCGCAGTAGTGGTTGCCACCATAAGGGCGCTCAAGTGCCATGGCGGGGCACCAATTCCAAGACCAGGCCGTCCCATGCCTGAAGAATATATGAGCGAAAATGTTGAATGGGTTGAAAAAGGCACTGCAAACCTTCTTCACCACATTGAAACCGTTAAGAAGGCAGGAATAAATCCTGTGGTATGTATCAATGCCTTCTATACGGACACCGACAACGAGATCAATGCAGTACGCAGGTTGTGTGAACAGGCAGGGGCAAGGGTTGCCGTTTCCAAACACTGGCAGTACGGCGGCGAAGGCGCACTTGAGTTTGCTGATGCCGTAATAGATGCGTGTGAAGAACCAAACGAATTCAAGTTTCTCTATGATTTGGACATGCCGCTTCGCCAGCGGATAGAGCTGATCACCAAGGAGGTTTATGGCGGAGACGGCGTAACCTATTCCCCGGAGGCTGCCAAAAAGGCCGAGGCCATGGAAAA
This sequence comes from Deltaproteobacteria bacterium, assembly GCA_027031565.1. GTDB lineage: Bacteria > Desulfobacterota > Dissulfuribacteria > Dissulfuribacterales > JALVPX01 > JALVPX01. The sequence continues at coordinate 15,903 of JALVPX010000054.1, forward strand.
GGATCCAGAACTATCCAAGCTGGGGACCTGCATGGTCAAAACACACCTCAGCCTGTCAGATGATCCCAACCTGAAAGGGGTGCCCAAGGGGTGGAAACTACACGTCCGCGACATCCTAACCTATAAAGGCGCAGGCTTTGTCGTTCCTGTAGCTGGCGCCATTAGCCTGATGCCGGGTACTGGTTCTGATCCAGCCTACAGGCGTATTGATGTGGACACGAGTACAGGCAAGGTAAAGGGCCTCTTCTAGCAAGATGATGAAAAATACCCCGGCCGGTGGGAATTTTTACCCGCCGGCCGCTTGTTTTATGTGAAGGAGTGGAGAAAATATAAGAATCAGGGTAGTGTATTGTTAAGGCTGGTGATTTTGTGAAAAATAGTATGTAATCAACTGGAAATTGAACAGAAAAATCCACACGAAGTTGAATTTTTGTAAGGCCGCCATGTTGAGAAATATTTTGCCATATTGGAACGGTATAATTTTGGCATAGGTTCAATAAGATTTTTGTTGAAAGCGAGGGGGATTTGATGTCAGCAAAGATTATCAGCGGCAAAGAGATAGCCGCTCAAATTCGTGAAGAATTAAAGGAAGAAGTAAAGAGGCTAAAGTCTGATCACGGGGTCACACCAGGGCTGGTCACCATATTGGTGGGAGAAGATCCAGCTTCTATATCTTATGTAACAGCCAAACAGAAAACCGCGCACGACCTTGGTTTCCATTCGATTCAAGACAATCAGCCGGAAGACATTTCTGAAGACGATCTCCTGGCACTGATTGACAAATATAACAACGACGATTCCATCCACGGAATTCTGGTTCAATTGCCGCTTCCCAAGCACATAGACGACAGCAAGGTGTTGGAGGCTATTGACCCAGACAAGGATGTCGATGGCTTTCATCCAGTAAATGTCGGCCGCATGGTGATAGGTGAAAGGTGTTTTCTTCCTTGTACGCCGCACGGCATCTTGGAGATGCTGATACGATCAGGCGTAGAGACCAGCGGCGCCGAGGTCGTGGTTGTCGGCAGGTCAAATATTGTAGGCAAGCCTATCGCAAACCTGATGATCCAGAAACGGGATGGTGGAAATGCCACGGTGACCGTTTGTCACACCAGGACAAAGGATATGGCCTTTCACACCAAAAGGGCTGATATTCTCATAGTTGCAGCAGGCAGGCCAAAGGTGGTAACGGCAGACATGGTCAAGGATGGGGTGGTAGTAATCGATGTGGGCGTAAACAGGATCGGCAAGACCCCAGAAGGTAAGGCAATATTGTGCGGTGATGTGGATTTTGATGCCATTAAAGAAAAGGCTTCGGCTATAACACCTGTTCCTGGCGGCGTAGGCCCCATGACCATAACCATGTTGATGAAAAACACGGTACAGGCTGCCAAACAGTTTGCCGGCCTGGTTTAAGAGTGGAGGCTTGGCAGGGAAATCCAAAAAACAGGAGCAAAGAAAATGGATACCAGCAAGAGATTTGACAAAGGAAACGGCGGTTGCCCCTCCATACAGTGCGAAGCCAACAAAGAGGTTTTGTGCTCTTCTTGTGCAGAAGGTGTTATAACAGCAGCCCATAGGGTTTCCAGCCGTGACATAGATCCCTGTCTATTTGGGAAAGGCGGTACATGCTGCAAAAACTGCAACATGGGGCCGTGCCAGATAATCGAAGGTGTGGACTCTATGATAGGTATCTGCGGAGCCGATGCCGCTACGGTTGCAGCCAGGAACTTCGGCAGGATCGTGGCCGGCGGTGCAGCTGCCCACATGGACCACGGACGGGGAGTTGCCCTGGCATTCCTGGAAACGGCCAAGGGCGAAACTCCTTATGAAATAAAGGATACCATCAAGCTGAGGCAAACTGCCCTGCGTTACGGCATAGATCCGGGTGAAAAGGATACCACCGATCTTGCTATTGAACTCGGGGAAAAGGTCGTAAGCGAGTTCGGCCAGCAGGAAGGCAAACTCCAGTTCATGAAAAGGGCCCCAAAGGCGCGTCAGGAATTGTGGGACAAACTGGGTATCTGGCCAAGGGGTGTTGACCGTGAAGTAGTGGAGTTGATGCACCGCACCCACATGGGTGTTGATCAAGAGCCGGCAAGCCTTCTTTTTCAGGCTGCACGCTGTGCCCTGGCAGATGGATGGGGCGCTTCCATGATTGCAACCGAACTATCAGACATCATGTTTGGAACTCCTGTTCCCATAAGATCCAAGGTGAACATAGGAGTCTTGAAAGAAGACGAGGTCAATATAACGGTTCATGGACATGAACCAGTTTTGGCTGAGGCCCTGGGCATGGTGGCCAGGGAGCCTGAAATGATTGCCGAGGCCAAGAAGGTTGGAGCCAAGGGCATAAATCTCGCAGGCGTATGCTGTACTGGTAACGAGATATTGATGCGCAGAGGCTATCCAATAGCAGGAAGTTTTGTGCAGCAGGAAGTAGTCTTGGCTACAGGCGCCGTTGAGGCAATGGTAGTGGACGTTCAGTGCATCATGCAAGGCGTATCCCCTGTATCAAAGCACTATCATACCGAGCTTATTACAACATCAGACCGTGCCAAGATTACAGGCGCCACCCATATTC
>JALVPX010000055.1 GCA_027031565.1 Deltaproteobacteria bacterium
ATCCAGGGGCATCAACTGTGCCTCGTCAACCACGATCACGATTTCTTTGCCGCGGCGTGCCTGTTCGAGAAGGCATTCCTGGAAGAGCTGAAAGAGATCGGGCATGGAGCTTGAGCGTTCCATCCGGCTGCATCCAAGCTCCCTCAGCAGCATGTGGAGAAGCTGCTCTGGGTTGATCGATGGGGTCAGTACAACAGCGGTCTGCTTGTCTGGATGAAGGTTTTCCAAAAGGGTCCTCAGCAGCAGGGTCTTACCCGTGCCTGCGGGCCCGGACAAGACCATGAAGCCCTCGCCGCGCTCTATGCCATATTTCAATACATTTCTCGCAGCCTCGTGGGGAGAGGCAGGGAAATAGTAAAATGGATCCGGAGACAATAAAAAAGGGTTGTCTGAAAGCCCGAACCGTTTCATGTGGTTGTAATCCATACTCTTTTCCATGGCCCTATTACTCCTAACGGATTTTACTTATTAAATCGTAAATGGGTCCAAGGAGCCCCAGGGCTATCATGGCGAACATAAGCCCTGCAAACAGTATCAATATGGGCTCCAGCGTCTTCGAGAGCATGTCCACCATGTTGTTTACCTTTTTCATGTAATGCCTTGCCAGGATGGCGAGCTGCTCAGGCATGTTTCCGGTCTGCTCACCCACCTTCACCAGTCTCAACGCCAGGGGGCTAAAAATTGGCACCTTTGAGAAGGCATCTGAAATGGCATTGCCAAGTTCCACTTCGTGCTTGATGGTCTGAATACCCTTTTTGAGCACGGAATGGGTCGTGGAGGTTTCCATCAATTCCAGGCTCCTTACTATGTGGATGCCTCCTGAGGCCAGCAGGGAAAAGTATTCGAAGAAGAAGGCAAGCTGCGATGTCCGAAGCACCTTGCCGATCAAAGGAAAATTCATCCAGAACTGGTCCCAAATATGTCTTGCTTTTTCGTTCCGCCTGGAGAGGTAGTATAGAAACCCGGCCAGCAGCCAGGACAAGGGTAAAAGGAACCACCAATTATGACAAAAGGTGTTGATTCCCAGCAGAATCCTGGTGGGCAGCGGCAATTTTTTCAGGCCAAGCGAGGCAAAAAGGGGTATCATCTTGGGAAGTACGTAGATCATCCAGAATGAAAAAGCGCCGGTGATGGACAGGAAGACAAAGGCTGGGTAAACAAGGGCGCGTTTCGTATTTGATGTGATCTCCTCTATCTTTTCGAGATGGTTTGCAGCGTCATCAAGGGTGCGGTCCAGGCTCCCGGTCTCTTCCCCTATCTCTACCAGGGCAATTAAAATGCGTGAGAAGTGCTGCGGAAACTTTTTCATGACCTCCGAAAGCAAAAGGCCGTCCACAAGGCCCTTTAAGAGGGTCCTGAGCAGGTGCCTGGTTGTGTTGTCCCTTGCAGAGGCAAGCAGCTCTTCCAGTGCCTGTTTCAGTGAGACCCTGCCTTTAATGAACAGGGAAAGATTTCTAAAGAATTCCGCCAGTTGCGCCCTTTTGATAGTGGCGCCCAGCTTTGGCTTCAGGGACCGCCTGCGCTTGTAGCGGACAAGGGTAAAGCCTTTGGAGAGCAGGTGTTCAAACAATTCTTCCGTGGACCTGAACTCATCTAGGCCTTTGATCACGGCCCCTTCTTCATCAATTGCTTCATACATATACTGGGCCATTATCCAAGCACCCTGTAGAGCTCATCGACGTCGGTCAATCCGTTTAGAACCTTTGCCCGGCCAGAGGCTGCAAAGTCGTGAAAGCCGGTTTGCCTGGCCTTTTCCTCGACAACCTTCAGCGGGGCATCCTCGCCGATCAGGTGGCATATGTCCTTGCTGCACACCAGGATTTCAGAGATCGCCGTTCTTCCGTAGTAGCCGGTGTTCCTGCACTGGGGGCATCCTGCACCCCGCCAGTACACCTGTTCCGCAGGCAATTGATAGAGATCCAGCAGCTCCTTTCTCGGCCTGTATTCAACCTTGCAATGCGGGCAAATCAGCCTGACCAGCCGTTGTGAAATCACCCCTGACAGGGCCGAAGAGAGAAGGAAGGGCGTGACTCCGAGATCCTTCAGCCTGGCTATGGCCCCGATGGCAGTATTGGTATGCAGGGTTGACAGGAGCAGGTGGCCTGTTAGAGCGGCTCGTATGGCCATTATCGCCGTCTCTTCATCCCTTATTTCACCAACCAATATGATGTCAGGGTCCTGCCTCAGGAAAGTGCGGATGGCAGATGAAAAGGTGTAATCGGCCTTTTCATTCACCTGGGTCTGGCGGATCATCAGGAATTCATATTCTATAGGGTCTTCAACTGTTAGGATGTTTTTGCCGATATAATCCTGTTCCCGCAGAGAGGCGTACAGCGTGGTGGTCTTACCACTCCCGGTCGGGCCGGTAACCAGTACCATGCCGAAGGGCCGTTTGAAGAGCTGGTGGACCTTTTGCAGATCCTCTTCTTCAAACCCGACGTCATTCATGCTGAAGGAGGCGCTTCCCCTGGACGGGAGCAGCCTCATCACCATATTTTCGCCGTGGTTCGTCCGCAGGGACGAGACGCGGACATCAAAGAAGTCACCAAGGAAATCAAAGGACATTCTGCCGTCCTGGGGCCTTCTCTGTTCAGAGATATCCATGTTTGAGCGCACCTTGATGTTCGTTATAAGCCTCTGATGCAGGGCTGCAGGGAACACGTGGGCAAGACGCATGACGCCGTCTATCCTGAACAAGACCCTGGTTGAAAGGTCGCTAGGGCTTATGTGCATGTCTGTTGCCCTGAAGGTGATGGCAGACCTGAAAAGGTTGTCTACAAGCCCACTGACATCTATTTCTATGTCCGGGTTTTGCCTCAAACTTTCCACTACCCGGCTGATTTCCTTGTCAATAGGGTGCTCGAGCATATAGTAGTGACGCTCGATCAACTTATTCAGTTGGTTGGCGGCAGCTACGCAAAGGAAGGGGTCCTTGCCGGTTATCCTGAATACCGCCTCCCTGACCGTTGGGTCAAAGGGGTCTGAGACTGCTGCATAGAGCCTTCCATCCTTCTCGAAGAGGGGCAGCACGGAATGCTTCTTGGCCACCGAATATGGCAGCAGGGCGAGCAGGTCAAGGTCTGGGTTAAAAGACCTGATATCGAAAAATTCCATGCGGCTCTGCTCTGCCAGCACCCTTGCCAAATCTGAATCAGTTACAAACCCGAGCCTCAGGAGGGCTTCTCCCATCCGTTCGCCCGTGGCCTTCTGTTCATGAAGGACGAATTCGATCTGTTCCTGGGTTATAAGGCCGCGGCTGGATAGAAGTTCACCAAGCGGCATCTGCCTGCCAGACATTATTATCAAAATCCTCCTGATATAAACGTTCTGGTAAACTTATCGGCACCAGGAAAAAAGTTTTCACATGGTATGATCGAAGAATTTATTGGGTTAAATGCCCCTAATTGGGTTAAATGCCCCAATATTTAGGATGTAATTTTATCAATTTCAATAATAACTGCGTCAAATCTCACACGATTTCATGCATGGAAATACAAAGTCGAGTGGGAATGTTAATTGCTTAAATTTAGGTCCAATCAGGCCGGTATGTGGAGGACGTATTGGCCAATTAAAGCTGAGAGGAGGTTACCATTGGTGAAAAAGGGGAAGGTAGTAAAGTTTGCAGCACTAATGTTTTTCGTATTGGTGTCATTTTGCTTTTTGTCTGTAACAGAGGGACTGGCAGGTAAGAAAAAGGAAAAAGAGCAGGGTGGAGGCACAGCTGTTCTCACAGACAAGGATTGTGCCAAATGCCATGTTCAGGAACCGGCGGACGTGGCAAAGGCAGGGGGTGCGCACAAGACAAAGGTCGGTTGCATTGATTGTCACGAAGGCCATCCCCCGCGTGTCATGGAGGGGGTGATCCCTCAATGCAGTAAATGTCACATAGGAGAGAAGCATTTTGAACTCGAAGGCTGTTTGAAATGCCACTCAAATCCGCATACACCGCTTCAATTAAAATTGGCCAAGGGCATCAAAGGCCCCTGCCTGACCTGTCACGAATCACAGGGGGTCGATTTAGATACGCACAAGAGTTTCCATTCCACACTTGGTTGCACAGACTGCCACAATGTACATGGTGAGATCCCTGAATGCTTCAAGTGCCATAAACCGCATGCGCCCAGTCAGACTGTTGGTGACTGCGGATTGTGCCACGATGCCCACATGCCATTAATGGTGGCATACAACAATGAGATACCCTCTAAGCATTGCGGCGCATGCCATGAAGAGGAGTTTAACCAGCTCGCCAGCAGCCCGGCAAAGCATCATGAATTGGGATGTGCTGAATGCCATAAAGATAAACACAAAATGGTGCCGGAATGTCAGGATTGTCATGGCTTGCCCCACCCTGAAACAATCATGAAGAAGTTCCCGGATTGCCATACTTGCCACAACAGCCCCCATGATCTTAACCGGTGGGGCACGGCTCAGGCATCGGGAAAGAAAAAATAGATTCGATTCAATGAGATGGCTGTAAAATAAGAGGAGGGTAGGTGACATGAAATCTACATGTTATAAAGTAGTGATTTTTTCAGTGGTTGCACTAGCCTTTGGCCTATGGGGATGTGTTCAGCCAAAGGGCCAGGTTAAAGGCGTGAGCCAGAAACCAGTGCAGGCGGTGAAACAAGAGGGTCCCAAGGGTGCTGCTCCATCTGTTCAGGCAGGTGCTGCAGGTGAAAGCGCCTTGTACATGAAGGAACCCCCAGCCCTTACTCCAGTACAGTGCGCCCAGTGCCACAGGGATATTTACATGAAATTAAAGGAGAAAGGGGGTAAGCACAGGATATTTTGCACACGCTGTCACACCAAATTCCATTCATATAACCCAGTACAAGGTAATTGGCAGGAGCTTATGCCTAAATGTAGTGCCTGCCACAAGGAGCCGCATGGACCAAAGTTTCCGGATTGCTTGAAGTGTCATCAAGAACCCCACACACCCAGGGTGGTGCCAAACAGTGATTACCTTGTATCTTCATGTAATAGTTGTCATACTGATGAAGATGCACAGCTCAGGCAGTTCAAGAGTGCTCATACAGAACAGGGATGCGATGCCTGCCATACCAGGCACGGTTTAATACCTTCCTGCTTGAATTGCCATGAACCACATACGCCAGATCAGCAGGCATCCACGTGCACAAGCTGCCATCCGGCTCATAAGCCTTTGAAGATACACTTTACAAAGGATACGGACAGCAAGACGTGCAGCAGCTGCCATGAAGGCGAATATGCCAAGTGGTCGCAGACCCCAAGCAAACATGGTAAGGTAAATTGTTCTTTATGTCACAAAGAGCATGGGTGGATTCCGGATTGCAAAATGTGCCATCAGCAGCCGCATCCGCCAAATCTTTTGGCCAGATTCCCCAAGTGTTTGGATTGTCACTTGGATGTGCATGATCTTCCCATAAAGAAACAAGGGTGGCTCCATGACAGAACAGGAATTGTCCAGCCAGGTGCTTCTTAAACAGGTAAAGGATCTCAGGGTCCTTTATAGAAGTGCACTTCGTTTAGCTTCGACTCATGATCTGAATGCCCTGTTCCAGATCGTCGCCGACGATCTGGTCAGGGCGACCTCATTAAAAAGGGTGCTTGTGCTTTATTACAATCCCAGAAGGGATGTATTGGAGTGCAGGGCCCAGCGCGGCCTGGATCCCGACAACACCCCTTCAACCATACCTTACAAATCTGTAAACGGAATCTTGAAAAAGGTATGTTCAAGCCTTGAGCCAGTAAACGTCATAAATTTGAAGACGCAAGGCAGTGACAGGCAGGCCACTACGGATGACGAGTGGTTTCTGTTGCCGGAACAATATGGAGTCCGTGAAGGAAACACCCGGCAGCCCATAAATATCTGCTTGACAGGTCTGGAGCCGGCCAGCTTGGACGAATTAGTCCCTGATGCAGCCCAATACAATCCTGCAATAGCCATTGAAAGGGGGGATAAGACCGTTGAGGGGCTGCTTGGGGGGCCTGGTTCATTTCTGATAATTCCCATCTGCGAGGGGAATAATTTTTTGGGGTGTGTTGTTGCAGATAAGGGGGATTCAGAGATTCCGCTTGTTTATGATGAGGCACGGCTTGCTGCTGCCATAGTAAGGCATGCGTCTCGAAGCATTGCCATGGCTGTTAAACAGCGTGACATGCTGCAGAAAATCGAGGATCGGAACAGGGCGCTGAAAAATGCCAGGAACGAATTGGCGCAATCGCTTGAACACAGCAATGACCTGAAAAGTTTTTACGAATCAATTATCCAGAATCTTAAAAGCGGCCTGATCACAATGGACCAAAATATGATCATCAATTATGTGAACAAGTCTGCTGAAAAAATGCTCGGATACGAGCATGGAGAACTAATAAATAAATCCATTCGGACAATCCTTCCAGATTCGCAGAGACACAAGCGCTGCATATTCAGGGAACCGGCTCAGATGCTGGAAATGGATTCCGGATATGTCACTGAAATGGAAATGCAGTGCAAGGACGGAAGTTTGTTGCCGTGTGAAAGCTGTATTTCCGTAATTATAAATGCTGATGAAGAGATAGACGGCCTT
>JALVPX010000056.1 GCA_027031565.1 Deltaproteobacteria bacterium
TTCCAGAACAGCGCCGGGGGCTGTTCGGATGTTACTGCCCCTATATAGATGACGCCTCCCACGCTGTTATCTGTAAGGAATGCCTCGGCCATGGACGAAGTGTCTGTTCCGTTTGCATCTGTACGGGAGGGAATATGAAGATGCCTTCCTCCTATTGCAAACTGGCCGGTGGAGCAGGAAGCGGGGGCAAGGGCCAGGACAGGCATGTCAATGTTTGACATGACACCCACATCGCTGCGTCCGAACTCCGGTTCCCCCCATACGTTCCGGTTGCCGTGGCCTGAATAATTAAGCAGGACCGGGAACTGAAACTCATCGTGGTTCAGGTAAACCCGTCTGATTATTTCAGCTACGGGATCAACATTTTCAGTGACATCACCATCCAGCTCAAGAGACCAGGGCTCTTTCTCAGCGCCAAGCAGGAGGGCGGGAATATGGTCGTCAGGCAGGGCCTCGGCAATTGACCTTTCAACAGCCTGGCTGTTTGACCAGCCTCCACCCAGAAGAAGGTCAAATTTTTGATAGCTGCTATCATCATCTCCCCCCAGCAGACCGCTGTAAAATTCATACTTCATGACCTTGATGATATACGTAAGGAATTCATCCGGGGTTTTGCACGGCACCCTTCCAACCGCCACATCGGGATGAATGGTATTGCCATCTATGCCGTGGAAATTATCGTAATAGAGCTCGCCCCAGAGTCGGTCTCCGTCAGCATCCCAACTGTCAAATGCCTTGGAGGGGTCGCTGTTATCCCAAAGGTTGGCGTAGTAAGCATCACAGGGTTTGAAACCATATCCTTCATATTGATACCACCGGAGCCCTTCCTTGTCCCATGCCCAGTACGTCAGGTCAGCGGATGAATACCCGTGAAACTGGTAACGCACCGGAAAGACCCCGGCATCCCCGACAAGCATCACGTACCGAACCCCGCGGTTCTTTACATAGTCATAAATTGCCTTTTTTATGCGTTCAGGCTCGTCTATGCCCCGATAGTGTTCATAGTCTGTCCGTATGCGCTCCAGGGTGATTACCGCAGTAGAGAGACCGGTGTTCTCCTTGTACTGCCGCAGTATATCCGCGTAGTCCAGCCAGAGTTCATCTGACTGGATCGGAATGTCTGTGATGGGTTTATATGGCACTATAATCAGAAGATCTTCCGCCATGGATGATGATGCCATCCCCATAAGCAATAAAAACAGAACAGATACACAACCCAAAAACAGCTTGGTATTGTTTGTAATCATGTCATCCTCCCTGTTTTTTTGTATGACTCCCTTTACTTCTTACGTGTTTAAAACCCGCTTTCAGAAGCATCTTTTCTGCTTCTTCTGCTGTCAATCTTGGCAATTTAGGCAACGTTAACCTCTAAGGAAGTTGTCAGAATTTCTTGGGATAGATAGTATTCTTTTTCTTCTTCAGATAAAGTTTCAAGATAGAGCTCTATTGCTTCTTTTATATTTTCAAGAACCTCTTCCAAGGTATCACCTTGAGTATGACAGCCCTTTAACTCAGGACAGAAAGCAAAATATCCATTTTGGTCTTTTTCGATCACTATACTTACTTTCATCTTGTCTTACTCCTTATAGTTTTACCTATGCCCAATGGGCGGAAGGGCTGAACTGCACTGACTGAGGCTGCAAGATCGGTGGACTAGCGAGCCGGAAGGATGTGTCAGCTCCAGCAATTTGTTGGCGATCGCTAATCAGCGCTCGAAACAACGCATTATTATTTCTGTTGCCATTTTACTAAAAGTCCTCCACCGCTGTCAAAACCCACAAAGAGCGGGGGGTGTCAGGTCACCTCTCGCAAGTCATATTGTGGATGTATCTAAGGAATCATCAGGCATACAACATGTCACTGGGGCTGGGGATTCCTGGCATGGCCGATAGGGTATGTATGAGCCGTTCCGACACCAAGAGGACAGGACCGAAACATGGCCGCATACCAGCACGGCTTGACCTGCCTTGGACATGGAAGAGATACTCAATGCAAGATTACAATCTTGCCCCACCAGGGGGATCGGTATCCTAAAATTAATTGTATGGAATTAAAGGGTTTTTCCAATCTCCAGGCGCAAGCTGCCGGCTAGGGGCACGGGCCTTGGCTGCTGTCGTGCCTTAAGACTATGACAATTCTCTGATGGCCCAAAATGGGCAATTTCCCCTCAATCACCTTGCAATCAAGACCAAGCTTGCGGATCAAGGCCCTTGCCTCATCCAGTTCCGTAAGGCCCTTTGGGCCTTTCATGGCCAGTATGGCTCCTTTTGAGGACAATAGAGGGGCTGCAATGCGGATCAATTTCCTTAGCGAAGCGAGTGCCCTTGCTGTTATAATGTCGAAACCAGCCACTGGCCGCTGCCTGGGAACACCCTTGTCCCCGACCCTGCCATGTTCCGCGGAAATTCCTTTCAGCCCTAGGGCTGCTATGACTGCCTTCAAAAAAGATACTTTTTTCCTTTTTGCATCCACCAGCACCACTTCAAGGCCGGGACGCAGGATCTTGACTATCAGGCCTGGAACACCTGCGCCGCTTCCTATGTCTAGAAGGCTCGAGGCCTCCCTTGGAATGCAGGGCAGCATTAGCAGAGTATCTCCAAGATGCTTGATGATCAGTTCCTGGGGATCCTTGATTGCAGTAAGATTCATGGAACGGTTCCACTTTTGCAACTGTTCAAAGTAGGTCTCGATCTTGTGCAGAACTTCGGTGCCTGGAGTGATTCCAGCCTGTTCAAGGAGGTCTGTTATCAGCCTTTCAGTGGATGATTGGCACTGTGGTCTCAATTGGTTCCCTGGCAAGGTTTGCAAAACATGAGTAGCGGGCAATGAAGGTGAGTTTAATGGTCCCGGTAGGCCCGTTTCTCTGCTTCCCCACTATTATCTCAGCGATTCCCTTGTTTGGATTTTCTTCGCCTTCCTTGGGCCTGTTATACACCTCGTCCCTGTAGATGAAGGCTATGACGTCTGCATCCTGCTCGATTGCCCCTGATTCGCGCAAGTCAGACATCTGGGGCCTCTTGTTGGGGCGGTCTTCCACCTTTCTGTTGAGCTGAGACAGGGCGACAACAGGCACGTTCAGTTCCTTGGCCATGGCCTTGAGGGAGCGGGAGATCTCGGATATTTCCTGTTCGCGCCTCTCAGCTCCATGCCGTCCCCTCATAAGCTGCAAATAGTCGACTATGACAAGGCCAAGGTTGTGTTCGCCCTTCAGGCGCCTAGCCTTTGCCCTCATTTCCAATACGGAAAGGGCTGGTGTATCGTCAATGAAGATCCTGGCCTCAGAAAGGTGACTTGCAGCGCGGATAAGCTTTGGCCAGTCAGATTCGGCAAGAAAGCCTGTCCGCACCTTCTGGGCGTTTACCTTTGCCTCGGAACAAAGCATCCTCAAGGCTAGCTGTTCCCTGGACATCTCCAGGGAGAAGATGGCCACAGGTATACCATGTTCTATAGCCGCATACTGAGCAATATTCAGTGCAAACGCAGTCTTGCCCATGCTGGGACGGCCAGCAATTATTATAAGATCAGAAGGCTGCAGGCCTGCGGTCATGTTATCCAGCTCTGTAAAACCAGTCGGAACCCCTGTTATCAGTTCCTTGCGCTCATACAGGTCCTCGAGTTTTTTGATGCTGCTTTTAAGGATTCCACGTATTGGAGCAAAGGCCTGGTTTATCTTGGACTGTGAGATCTCAAAGATTGCCGCCTCTGCTGCTTCAAGCACGTCATCCACTTCGCCTGCCTCTTCATAGGCCAGCTCGGCAATGGCAGATGTCTTCTGGATAAGGCGCCGCAATATGGCCTTGTCTCTTACGATCTTGGCATAGGAAGTGACATTGAAGGCCATGGGCAGGGTCTCTGAGAGTTCTGCCAGATAGGCGGGGCCGCCAACGGCATCGAGCTGGCCCTGGGCCTTCAAATAGTTGTGGACCGTGACGAGGTCCTGGGGCTCGTTTTTGTCAAAGAGGTCCAGAAGAGCCCTGTACAAAATGGCATGGGCCTCTTTGTAAAAATCATCGGGCCCTAAAATCTCTATGATTTTAGGCAGTACGGAATTATCAAGCAGGATTCCGCCGAGCACACACTGCTCTGCCTCGATGTTCTGCGGTGGCAGGCGCCAGCCAGCCTGCCTTCCATCGCCCTTTGTCTTGGTCACGGCCATTGGCGCCTCTTACTTTCCGTTTACCGCAGGCTATTCTTGTTCTTCCAGAGGTACCACGTGGACCTTCAATGTTGCTATCAGGTCGGGAGCCAGCTTGACCAGCACATCATAGTCTCCCAGGGCCCTGATAGGCTCTGCAAGCTGTATCTTCCTCTTGTCCAGTGCAAACCCTTTCTCTTCCACTGCCTTGGCAATATCCATTGCCGTAACGGAACCATAAAGCTTGCCCTCTTCGCCGACCCGTGCCGGCAGGGTTACTTCAACACCATCTAGCTGGGAAGCAAGGGCTTCCAGCTCCTGGAGTTCCTTGGCAGCCCTTTCCAGGATTGCAGCCCTCTGGCGCTCCATCTGCGCCACATTTTCAGGGTCGGCCATTATGGCCTTGCCATAGGGAAGAAGATAGTTCCTGGCATACCCCGGGGCCACCTTTACGATGTCTCCTGCCTTCCCCAAAGAAGATATGGTTTCCTTAAGTATCACTTCCATTTAAACAGGACCTCCATTAACATATCCAATAGATAACATATTGTTTTCAATCAATATTTTTCTTCACTGGCCTGCCGGTCAATTCTCGACCTGAAGTCAAACCAGACATCGGCAAGGCCGAGCAGGGCGATCATCAATAGACCATACCACTGAACAAGTATCAATATATAGAAAGGCCACTTGACGTACCACGCCATTCTCAATTTATTGACCAGATAATTGGTCACTGCAAGGCCTTGAATGAAATAGAAGGCGGCCATCACGTACAGGCCGTTTTCCCCAGCTATTCCATAAACGCCGTGGCCAAACAGGGCCAGACTGCCGGAAAATATCACCAGCCACACGAGCGGATCTGGCATCCTCCACTCCTTGAATGAAGGCCCAAAGGCCCTTTTGCCCCAGAATCTGCTGGTGAAAATTCCAGCTGCAAGCACGTTGGAAAATGACAGGGCCACCAGGGAAATGCCGAAAAATCCGGGAAAGAGCCTGAGCAGATTCACCTTCATCCTGGGCAGCCATTGATCCATTCCATTGGCAGCGCCGGAAAGAACACCGTAGCGGCGCAACGATGACTCCATCTCCCTGGCCAGTCCTTCTGCAAACCCGCTGTACCATGCCTTTAGATCGTTTCCAGCCATGAGAAAGATCGACAACAAAAAGGTCCACGCCAGAAAGGCAAAACATGCCGTTGCCATGCCTGGACCATTCCAGCCCCGGCGGCTGCCTGCTGCCAGCATGGCTGCAATGCCGGTGGACTGCAGGGTGAGTATGCCAAAACCTGCCTTTCCGCTCAACATACCCAGAGCGAGCCCTGCAACCAGTACCCCCAGCATTGTTCCATACCTGACTGAATTACGCACTCCATAGAGCAGCCCGAACCCTACGCCCGGCGCTGCTGTTATCAACAGCGGCCCCAGCCCTGAAACAGCGCCTGGCAGAAGAAGCACCGCAGATGATAATGCGACCAGGGCAGCACTATTCCTCTTAACCCTAGTCACAACGTGATCAAAGATCCTGTCCAAACCAGGCCGGCCTGGCAGAACAGCAGCTGCTAATCTTGGAGTGCATGGCCAGAGGTGAATGGTATCAATGCCATTATCCTGGCCTGCTTGATGGCAGTGGTAAGCCTTCTTTGATGTTTTGCACAGGTCCCTGTTATTCTGCGGGGCAGGATCTTGCCCCTTTCTGTTATAAAATGTTTCAAGGTATCAGGGTCCTTGTAGTCGATCTTCATCTGCTTGTCTGCGCAAAACCGGCATACCTTGCGGCGAACATATATCCTTCTTCTGTAGCGTCCATTGGCCATTGTTATTCACCCTCCTTTTCTGAAGCTTCCTCTTCGGGTGCAGATTCCGCTTCCTGTGCTGCTGCAGGCTCAGGCTGGTCCGATTCCACCTTCTCAGGCGCAAACTCGTCATCCTTTTTAATCGTGATGAATTTCAAGACATTTTCGTCCAGCCTCATATTGCGCTGAAGCTCTGCCACGCCCTCTCCGGTACTGCCATATTCCAGCACCACATAATAACCGTGGGTAAAATAGCCCTGGGTCTTGCTTGCAACCCGGTAGGCCAGCTTCCTCAACGGCCATGGATCCGTGCTAACAACCTGCCCGCCGTAATCCTTGATGATCTTCTGGTATCTCTCTATGACGGATGAACGTTCATCATCGTTCAGCCCTGGGACTAAAAGGAAAAAGGTTTCGTAGCAACGAAGTTTGGTCATAAAGCCTCCTTACGGTCTCCTTTAGTTTGGCCTGGCGATGCGACACCAGGCAAGGAGGAATAACGGCTTCTTTTACAAGACCATGACGACAAAGTCAAATCTTTTGACGCTTATCAACGCTGTCTATTGCCTGGGAACCATTGTATACCTATCTTTTCCTAAAACGAACTTTCATTTTTTGCGGAGGAAGGCCACGAATGACCATGATCAAGATACATTTTGAACGAAAGGTGGTATCAGACAGGATGCGCGAGACCCTGAAAAGGCTTATCGAGGAATTTGCCCCGCTTCCTCCGCCTGTGCTGGCAGTGCCAGGCCGCTGGACACCGCCGGTGAATGTATCGCAATCGGGAGATGAAACATTCATTGTTGCCGAACTGTCAGGCGTGGAAAAGGAAGACATATCCGTGGTGATACAGGGCCAGATCCTACAGATCAGCGGGGTGAGGCATCTGCCCGAAGTGAAACATTCATCACGTTTTTTGCAGATGGAGATAGAACACGGTCCCTTTGAACGAATTATCAGGCTTCCTTCTGCCCCGGCCCATGCCGATGCCTTGTATGAAAACGGCCTGCTTAAGATTAGGCTCAAAAACAGGAGAAAACGGGTGCCGGTTAAGGTGGAAGTGAAATAGATTAGAAGACAAAGGAGCTGCCATGAGCGGTGAAAACAACATCATAAAAATCGCTGAAAAAGAAAACAAGCAGAGCACTGTAAAGGAATTGCCGGTGCTGCCCACCAGGCAGATGGTGCTCTTTCCCCATATGGTCGTCCCGCTTCTGGTGGAATCGCCGCAGCACGTCAAGATGATTGACGACGTCCTGGCAACGGACAGGACCATTGCGGTTGTGGCTACTAAGGAAGGGGAGGAGCAGCAGACACTCAATCTTCACGAGATAGGCACCATGGCCTTAATCCTGCGCATGGCCAAAAACGACGAAGGCCACGCAAAGCTGATCCTCCAGGGTGTAACCAGGGTGAGACTGATCGATGTCACTGAAAGCGACCCATACCTGAAGGCCAGGGTAGAGCCTGTACAGGATATTGCGGCACACGACATCCAGTCCCAGGCCATCATTGTCAACATACGCCAGGTCTTTTCGAAGGTGTTGGAACTGTCACCCAACCTGCCCGGGGAGCTGGGAGCAGTGGTTAAAAATGTGGACGACCCCGGCGTACTTGCAGACATCGTGGTGAGCCACCTCAATGTATCTTCCGAGGAAAAACAGTCTGTGCTTGAATCCCTTGACGTCAAGGAAAGGCTGGAAAAGGCACTGCGTATTCTCACGCAGCAGCTCGAGATCCTGGAACTGGGCCACAAGATCCAGATCCAGGTCCGTGACCAGATGGACAAGACCCAAAAGGAATTTTTCCTTAGGGAACAGCTCAAGGCCATAAAAAAGGAGCTTGGTGAAGGCAAGGAAGGGGCCGACGAGATCGAGGAGCTCCATGAAAAACTCAGGGCGAAAAATCTGCCTGAACAGGCCTTGAAAGAGGCTGAACAGGAGCTCGACAGGCTGGCGAAAATGCATCCGGCATCTGCTGAATATACGGTTTCCCGTACATACATCGACTGGATTCTGGACCTGCCCTGGAACGAGGAGACCGAGGATGATCTCGACCTCGAAAAGGCCCAGAAGATCCTGGACGAAGATCACTACGACCTGGAAAAGGTCAAAAACCGCATTGTTGAATACCTGGCAGTGAGAAAACTGAAACCCGATGTAAAGGGGCCTATTTTGTGCTTTGCAGGCCCGCCTGGAACAGGAAAGACCTCCCTTGGCAAGTCCATAGCCAGGGCCCTCGGCAGAAAGTTCCATCGCATAGCCCTTGGGGGCGTACGGGATGAGGCAGAGATCAGGGGGCACAGGCGTACCTATGTAGGCGCAATGCCCGGCCGCATCATCCAGGGGCTGAAAAAGGTAGGGGTCAGAAACCCTGTATTCATGTTGGATGAAATCGACAAGCTCGGGGCAGACTTCAGGGGAGACCCCTCTTCGGCGCTCCTCGAGGTGCTCGACCCCGAACAGAACGCCACGTTCACGGATAACTACCTCGGAGTGGAGTTTGACTTGTCGCACGTCATATTTATCGCCACGGCGAACGTGCTCGAGACCATTCCCGGCCCACTATTGGACAGGATGGAGGTGATCGAACTACCAGGCTACATCCTTGAAGAGAAGCTGGAAATAGCCAGAAAATACCTGATCCCTCGGCAGCTCGAGGCACACGGCATCACAAAGCGCAACATCTCCATAGACAAAAGGGCGCTCATGAAGATCATCTCCTCTTACACAAGGGAAGCCGGGGTGCGCAACTTGGAAAGGCAAATTGCAGCGATCTGCCGTGCAGCCGCCAAGGAAGTGGCCATGAACAAGGCGGAAAAAATCCGAGTAAGGGCCTCCAACCTTGCGGACTTTCTCGGGCCGCCGAAATTTGAATTCGATGCAGCCGAACGGACCAAGGTGCCAGGCGTTGCCACCGGCCTCGCATGGACTCCCACAGGCGGGGAGATACTCTTTATCGAGGCTACGAAGATGAAGGGCAAAGGCCGGCTGATCCTAACTGGAAAACTCGGGGACGTCATGAAGGAATCTGCCCAGGCCGCCTTGAGCTATGTCCGCTCAAAGGCAGACTCGTTAAGGATCCCTTACGATATGTTTGAGGAAAATGATATACACATACATGTGCCCTCAGGCGCCATTCCAAAAGATGGCCCTTCTGCTGGCGTGGCCATAACCATGGCGCTCATATCGCTCTTCACGGGGCGTCACGTAAACCCGAAGGTGGCCATGACCGGAGAAATCACCCTGCGCGGCCTCGTGCTTCCAGTGGGAGGCATCAAAGAAAAACTGCTTGCCGCCCACAGGGCCGGCATAAAGGAAGTGCTTCTTCCAAAGCGGAACGTGAAGGACCTTGACGAACTCCCTGCACACGTGAGGGAAGACCTCGAGATACATCTCATCTCCAGGATAGATGAAGGTGTAAACATCGTATTTTCAAGGGAGCGGAAGGGGCGGCGCCACTGAATTTGTTGACACCGCCGTAAAGCAAGAGTAGTTTTACTCGGTTCAAGGCCACTCGAAATTGGTAAGGTAAGGACGTGTTTGACAATCTAAGCGGACGGCTGGACAAAGTATTCAAACGCCTTAAGGGGTACGGGAAGCTCTCTGAAGAAAACATCCAGGAGGGCCTTCGTGAAGTGCGCCTTGCCCTGCTCGAAGCGGATGTCAACTACAAGGTGGTCAAGGAGTTCATTGCACGGGTCAAGGAACGCGCCATTGGCCAGGAGGTAATGGAAAGCCTTACCCCGGCCCAGCAGGTAATAAAGATCGTGCATGAAGAGCTGGTAAGTCTTCTGGGAGGCGAGGCCCAGGGCCTGAACCTGGCCGGTCAGACCCCGGCCGTTATTCTTCTTGCAGGACTCCAGGGTTCAGGAAAGACAACTACTGCCGCTAAGCTGGCACGCTGGTTGAGGTCCAAGGGGCGCAGGCCTTATCTGGTTCCAGCCGACGTTTACAGGCCAGCAGCTATTGAACAGCTTACGACCCTTGGCAAACAGCTAGATATCGACACCCACCCCACGGAACCTGGTGCCAGGCCCGTGGACATTGCAAGGCAGGCGGTGGGCAAGGCCTCGATGGCAGGCCTTGATACAGTAATAATAGACACGGCTGGGCGGCTTCATATTGATGAAGCCCTGATGCAGGAACTCAAGGAGATAAAGGAGGCCGTGAAGCCTCAAGAGACGATCCTTGTAGCAGACTCCATGACCGGGCAGGATGCCGTAAACATTGCCAAGAGCTTTGACGGCGAGCTTGGAATAACCGGTGTTGTCCTGACCAAAGTCGAAGGTGATGCCCGGGGAGGCGCAGCCCTTTCCATAAGGTCTGTTACAGGCAAGCCCATCAAGTTTATAGGTACGGGCGAAAAACTTGATGCCTTGGAGTTGTATCACCCAGACAGGGTGGCGAACCGAATCCTGGGCATGGGTGACATGCTGAGCCTGATTGAAAAGGCCCAGGACACCATTGACAAGAAAAGGGCCCTTGAACTCCAGAAAAAGATAAAGAAGGATGGCTTTACCCTCGAGGATTTCAGGGATCAACTCAGGCAACTGAGGAAAATGGGCAGCCTGGAACAGATCATATCCATGATACCAGGGCTGGCCGGGAAGATGAAACAGTTCAAGCATATGATGCCTGACGAAAGGGAACTAAAAAGGACCGAGGCGATCATCGATTCCATGACCCTGGAAGAGAGGCGTAATTATGCAATCATAAATGCTAGCCGCAGGAAGCGCATTGCAAAGGGCAGCGGCACCACGATCCAGGATGTAAACCAGCTCCTTAAAAACTATGCCCAGATGCAGAAGATGCTTAAAAAGATGCGGAAGTCAAAGTTTAAGTTGCCAAAAGGCCTCATGCCTTTTTAATTAGCATAGAAAAAGATTACTTGAATTCAGGAGGATATTTTTATGGCAATCAAGATCAGGCTCACCCGGGGAGGACGCAAGAAAAAACCCTTTTACCGGGTAGTGGCGTCAGACATCCAGTCTCCCAGGGATGGACGTTTTCTGGAAATACTCGGCACCTATGATCCCTTGAAGGACCCGGCAGACTTCAAGATCGACCGGGAAAAACTGAACAAGTGGTTGGACCGCGGGGCAGAACCCACTGACACGGTGCGCAGTCTTCTTAAAAAATCCGGAATAATGGCCGGTTAAGGTGGCCTCCTGCTCCAAAACGTATTATTATTTGTGAAGAGATTGATTTGGTTAGCGGAGGTGGCCAGTTATGAAGGAGCTAGTTGAGTACATTGCCAAGGCATTGGTTGATCACCCTGAAGAGGTAAAGGTTAGCGAGGTTGCAGGCGAGCAGACAAGCGTAATCGAGCTGAAGGTCGCCAAGGATGATCTTGGCAAGATCATCGGCAAGCAGGGCAGGACTGCCAGGGCCATCAGGACGATCCTGAGTGCTGCATCCACAAAGCTGAGGAAAAAGTCGGTCCTGGAGATCTTGGAATAACCTTGATGAATGCCGGAAAAGCTGGTTGTTGGCGAGGTAGTTAAGGCACACGGCATAAGGGGAGAGATTCAGGTTTATCCATACACCGAGAGGCCGGAAGCCTTCAAGCAGTTCAAGATGGTCTTTGCCGGCCAAAATCATTCACAATCCTATGAAATCCTGTCTGTAAAAACCAAGGGCCCTAAAAAGGTGGTGCTCGCCTTAAAGGGCCTCGATACCCGCACGGATGCAGAGGCATTGATAGGCCAAAAGTTGTGGATCCTGCCTGACCAGCTTCCTGAGCTGGGCAGAGATGAATATTACCACTACCAGCTCATCGGGCTCTCGGTGGTGGATGTGCAGGGTCAGACCATCGGCAGGGTGGAAGACGTGATGGAGACAGGGGCGCACAGCATATACGTGGTGTCTGGACCAAAGGGCGAGGTGCTTATTCCAGCAGTGGGCCAGATCGTAAGGGAGATCGACCTTGAAAAGGGTGTCATAATTGTTGACCTGCCCCCTGGTCTTTTGCCCGAATAATGATCAATGATTTTCGATATCGTCACCATCTTCCCATCTTTTTTTGATTCCCCCTTGAAGGAAGGCGTAATCCACAAGGCCATAGAGTCGGGCCTGCTTGAGGTCCGCACCACAAATTTACGCGACTATACACATGACCGGCACAGGACCACAGATGACCGGCCTTACGGAGGCGGCGAGGGCATGGTGATGAAAATAGAGCCTTTGTATGAGGCTGTGGAAGATTTGAAAGGCATGCCCCCTGCTCCAAAGGTGATATTGATGAGTCCCCGCGGCAGGGTCCTGAACCAGCGGCTCGTGGAGCAACTGGCACGGGAAAGACGCTTGGTATTGGTGTGCGGGCGCTATGAGGGTGTGGATGAACGTTTCATCGAGCATTGCGTGGATATGGAAATCTCCATCGGGGACTATATACTTTCAGGGGGAGAGACCCCTGCCCTGGTAATTATCGAAGCTGTGTCCCGCCTCATACCTGGCGTCCTTGGTTGCCCGGCCTCTCCGCGCAGGGACTCCTTCAGCAACGGACTCCTAGAATACCCGCATTATACAAGGCCGGCCAGCTTCAAGGGCTGGAAGGTGCCGGATGTGCTGCTTTCTGGCGATCACAGGAAGATCGACAGGTGGCGCAGGGAACAATCACTGAGAATCACCCTCGAACGCAGGCCCGATCTGCTTAAAAAGGCACTTCTGTCACAAGAAGATATCGAATATCTTAAGGGCCTTGGCTGGAATCCGGAATGAAACTGAGCGTTGCCCTTATTCACTACCCGGTACTCAACCGGAACGGGGATATAATCGCCTCAGCAGTCACCAATCTTGATATTCATGACATTGCGCGTGCCTGCCGCACATATGGCGTCCACCGATATTACATAGTAACACCGAACAGACAGCAGCAGGACCTTGTAAGGGAATTGACGGCACACTGGACCTCAGGCCCGGGCGCCAGGACCAACCCGGACAGGAAAGAGGCCCTCGAGCTGGTCCGGCTTGCAGGCTCCCTTGAGGAAATCAAGGCAGAACTCTGCTCACCCGCCCTTTACGCCACGACCGCCTCATACACGGATAACTGCCTTGAATGGGCGGAATTGCGAAAAAAGATTGAAATGGAAGAGGAAAATAATATATTGCTTCTCTTTGGAACTGCCTCAGGACTTGCAAAAAGTGTCTTGATGGAGTCAAATAGTACGTTGTGCCCAATCAGCGGCCCCACTCCTTACCGCCATCTGTCAGTGAGGAGTGCAGTGGCTGTGGGGCTTGACAGGCTTTTAGGCAATTGGAGGACTTAATACCATGGATATCTTGAGGAAATGCGCCTGGACGTTCCTGACTTCCGCCCGGGAGACAGGGTAAAGGTCCATGTACGCATTCGTGAATCCGAGGAAAAAGAACGCATACAGGTCTTTGAGGGAGTTGTCATAGCCCGCAAGGGAAGCGGCCTGAACGAGACCTTTACTGTGCGCAAGGAATCGTACGGGGTGGGGGTTGAAAGGATTTTCCCTGTCCATTCCCCGAGGATCGACAAGATCGAACTAGTGGAGGAAGGCCGCCATAACAGGGCCAAACTTTATTACCTGCGCGGCTTGCGCGGAAAGGCCGCACGGCACAAAGTCCGCAAACGCATATAACAGGCGATGGTCAGGCCGCCTGGCCTCTTTTCGGAAGACCCTGAGCCCCAGGATCTCCTCTTTTTTGAGAAAATGTACTGGGATCAGGGTTTTTTTCCTGTGGCAGGCACGGATGAGGCCGGACGCGGCTGCCTCGCCGGGCCGGTTGTGGCTGCTGCTGTGATACTGCCCAAGGATGTCCATCTGCCCGATGTGACAGATTCCAAGGCATTGCGGCCGGAGCAGAGGGAAAGCCTCTACTGCCTGATACAAGAAAAATGTCTTGCATGGGCAATATCCGAGGTATCGGCCAGAGAAATCGATCAAACCAACATCCTACAAGCCAGCCTGAAGGCCATGGTCAAGGCAGTTGAAAAACTGGCGCCACGGCCTGCACTCCTTCTTGTGGACGGCAACCAGCCCATACCGTCAAAAGTCATCCAGAAGACCATAATAAAGGGCGATTCAAGGAGTCTTTCCATAGCTGCTGCATCCATCCTGGCAAAGGTCTACCGGGACAAATTAATGGCGGCCCTTCACGATGAATATCCCCTGTATGGCTTTGACAAACACAAAGGATACGCCACAAAACTGCACAAAGAGGCGCTAAGGGAAAATGGTCCGTCTCCTTGTCACCGCACCACTTTCAAGGGTGTGAAAGAATTGTTGCATGGCGAAAAAAGATAATAAAAAGCTTGGAATACTTGCAGAAGAGCTTGCTGCCGTCTATTTTCAGAAAAAGGGGTATGTAATTCTTGAAAGAAACTTCAGGGCCCCTTGTGGTGAAATTGATCTAATTTTACAGGATGGACCTGAACTGGTTTTTGTGGAAGTGAAGGCAAGGGCCTCTGCCAGGTACGGTCTGCCCCAAGAGGCCGTTACATTGCACAAGCAAAGGCAGATAGTAAAAACGGCTGCCTGGTACATGAATTCAAAGGGCTGGAGCGGATGCCCTGTTAGATTCGATGTCGTGGCAATACAGCTCCAAGGCGGCCGGCACGAGATTGAACATATCCCTTGGGCCTTTGAAGCAGAAATGTAAGGAGTGACTGTGAGAAGCCGTATCCAACACGAAATAACCGAGATCAAGGACAGGCTGCTGCAGATGTCTTCCATGTCTGAAGAGGCTGTCCGCACGGCCATCCAGGCAAGCCAGCGCCAGGACAGCGAACTGGCCAAGCGTGTCATGGAACAGGACTGGGAGATCGACTATGCCGAGGTGGAGATACATGGCCTGATATTGAGGACCCTGGCCCTGCAGCAGCCAATGGCAGTGGACCTGCGTTTCCTGGCGGCTGCGCTTCAGATAACCAGCCAGCTGGAACGCGCAGGGGACCATGCAGTAAATATTGCTGAACAGGTGATCAACCTTACAGAGAAAAGCAATATAATAGCCGTAGCCTCCCCTAACCTGACGGACATGGCACGACAGGCCCTCAAAATGCTGGCCGATGCAATCAATTCTTTTGTTTACAATGATGCGGATCTTGCTTACCGGGTAATAAGTCAGGACAAAGAAGTGGATGACCTCTATACGAAGGTCCTGTCCGAAGAGATCAAGACCATGGAAAAGGATGTATCCGAGGTCAGGCCTGGGGTCTATCACATAATCCTGGCTATAAACATAGAACGCATAGCAGACCTTGCGACGAACATAGCAGAGGATGTGGTCTTCCTGGTGGAAGGCCGCCTGATACGCCACGAAGAAGGAAAAGAAAAGCCGGTTGCCGTTGCCCCGCACGCAGAGGTAAAGGAGCCTGCAGAAGGCGAGTTGCGGCCATGCCCTGAAAGGCCCGCCACAGGCCGGAGGGAGCCGCTGGAGTGCCTTGAGAATCATGCACGCCACGTGCACGACTGCCTTGAGAAGACCATGCTGGCCGTAAAGGCTTACATGGAGGGCCGCAAAGAGGATTTCGAGCGCTATGCAAATGAGGTGACCGAGCTCGAACACGCAGCTGATATGATAAAGAGGAATGTGAGGGCCCACCTTCCAAAGGGCATCATCATGCCCATAGATAAATTTGAGCTCTTTCTCTATCTCAACGAGCAGGATGCCATAGCAGGAAGCGCAGAAGACCTGCTTGAATGGCTTACCTACAGAAGCCCGCTCTTTTCTGAAGACCTTCGTGTGCGAATAGAGAAATTGATGCTAAAATGCGTCAGCCTGGTAGAAGAGCTACCAAGGATAATAAACGGGGCCAGGACATATTTTGAAACTGGTGACGAAGAAACAAGGGTGTGGATAAAGGATAAGATAAGGGATCTTCGCATCGAGGAGCATGACGCAGACATCATGGAGCATCAGTTGAAACGCAAGGTTTTCTCAAAAGACGAGGACCCTGTCACCGTTTTCTACATGGTCAGGCTGGTTGAGCTTATAGGAAGCACCGCAGACCACGCAGAAAGCGCGGTTGATATACTCAGATCAATGATTGCCAAATAGGCAGGCAAAGGGATCTGCTCAACATTTAAATGCGTCAGCCTGTTTGTCTATGAACATGAAGGCGATTCGCACCTTGGTCTTCGATGTCACCTTGCCGTCACGGGCCAGGCCCTTGACGGTTTCTCTTACACGCTCTTTTTGTTTCTCGCTCAACTCCTTGTGAAGCTCGAGCTGCCAGATAATGGCTTCTGCATGCCTTTCGACCGATCTGGTGCGCTCCCAGCAGCCCCTGAAAAACCTTACATCAGGTGCAAACCCCTTGGTATAGAGGTAGTTGAACAGGAAGTGTATATCCATTCTCGTGGCATCTGGTTCCTTTCCCAGGATCTCCTTGCTTAACCGCTTCACGAGCTCGTTTTCACGGATTCCTGCCCATGAAATAAATACTGCATAACGCCTGGAAAGCGCCAGAAAACGATCTACGTTGTCCATGGAGCGCAGCAAAGGCGTCATGGATACGAACACCAGATCAAACCTTTCGTCGGTTTGAAACTTGCGCCAATCCGCCAAAATGGTCTTTATATTCCTTATTCCGGCTGCCTCGGCCTTTTCTCGCAGCCTTTCAAGCATGGCCTGGGAGATGTCAAGGCATACCACCTCCTTTACCATCGGGGCCATTCTGAGGGCATAAATGCCCGTGCCGCAGGCGATATCAATTACCCGGTTTTCCTTCTGAAGCACCCCCCGTTCCCGGAGTGTATCCATGATGGTCCTGACCTGGAACTGGTAATCACTGCACGCTTCGAGATCGTCATACGTGGCAGCAGCCTGGTCCCAGCACGATCCCTTTTCACTCCTGGGGAAGGCCTTGAAGGCCTTTGAAGATTCAGACAGCTCCTTCCAGAATCGAGGCGACCGGATGTGGCTTTCAGCGACTTTTTTACAGCTCTTGTTGCCCATGCTCATTTCCGTGCCATAAAAACGGCATAAATTATTTTTAATATGCTACATATTTTGGACGGACTTGTAAAATCGTGCCTACAATGAGGAGTGAAGACCCAGCAGAAAGTAGATTCCCTTGCGTATGTCCTTTAATTCGCCTGCGGAGAGGTCCCGCGGATGAGGAAATTGCAGATCGATGTCTGCCTTCACACGGGAAGGGCGGTCGCCGAGGACAATCACCTTGTCGCCAAGCTGAAGCGCCTCGTCAATATCGTGGGTGATGAAGAATATGGTGGTATCAAACATGGCGTGGACGTTCAGCATCTCTTCCCGCATCTGAAGCCTGGTGACAAAATCGAGGGCGCCAAAAGGCTCATCCATGAAGAGGATGTCTGGTTCGCCTATCAAGGCCCTGGCAACCTCGGCTCTCCGCCTCATTCCTCCAGAAAGCTGGTGCGGATAGTGATCCCCAAAGTCGGCGAGCCCCACCATTTCAAGGTATTCCTGCACCTTTTCATCCCTTTCATGCCCTTTCAGGCCATGATTCATGATGCCGAGTGCAATATTTTCCCGGGCCGTCATCCAGGGGAAAAGACCATCTTCCTGAAATACAAATATGTGCCTGTTGCTTGGGCCTGTGACCTCCTTGCCGTCTATCCGCACCTGCCCGGCAGTCGGCTCTTCGAACCCTGCCAGGATGCGTAGCATGGTGGATTTGCCGCACCCAGAAGGGCCTACTATGCAGGTGAAATCCCTCGGCTTGACCGAAAAGGTTACCCGGTCAAGCACAAGACACTCTTCACCCTGCCTGCACTGGGTGGAATATCGGGCAAGTGCACGCCGTTCGAGATAGATTTTAACCAGATCCTTTACAAGGATCTTCTCTAGCGCCTTAATCTCTTCCATTTCACCTCGGGGAGAAACTCCAGCCTCTTGACCACATTGTCCAGTGCCAGTCCTATCACCCCCACTGCCACCATGCCGGCTATTACGTGGTTCATATTCAAGGAATTCCTGGCATCGATTATCAAATATCCCAGGCCGCTTTTTACAGCCATCATTTCCGCTGCCACGATCACGAGCCATGCAGTGCCCAACGTCACCCTGAGTCCTGTGACTATTTCAGGCAGTGCAGCCGGTAGAACCACGCACTTCATGAACTGCCAGCCCCTTATGTCCAGATTTTGTGCAACCCTCAGGTATGTAATCTTGATGGACATGACGCCATCTATTGTGAACAGCAGGATGGGGAAAAAGGATGCAAGAAAGATCAGGAAGATGGCCGGCGGGTCACCGATCCCAAACCAAAGCATTGCCAGGGGGATCCAGGCCAGGGGTGAGATGGGCCTCAGAAAGTGTATCAATGGGTTGAGGAAATGCCTGGGGCCTTTTCTTAAACCCAAAAATATTCCAAGCACGATCGCAAATGATGCTGCCAGCAGATAGCCCCAGGTCACCCTGAACAAGCTTGCAACCGCATGTCTGACGAGCTGCCCAGAAATCATCAGATCAAAGAGGCCCTGGGCAACTGAAACCGGTCCAGGAAGTAAGAAAGGGGAAATCGAAAAAAGACGGATCCCAGCTTCCCAAGCGGAAACAAACAATAAAAAAAC
>JALVPX010000057.1 GCA_027031565.1 Deltaproteobacteria bacterium
AACGCCAGCCATTGGGCAAAAAAGACAATTTTTAGAGGTAGCCTTGTGATTAACAGAGGAAAGAGAAATGAAGGTTTTTTTGATTGCAGGGGCACGGCCCAATTTCATGAAGATAGCCCCTATATACAGGGAATCCAGGAAACACGACGTTGACTGCAAGATCGTCCATACTGGCCAGCACTATGATTATGAGATGTCCCAGGCATTTTTTGATGACCTTGAGATACCGGAGCCTGATCACTTTTTGGATGCTGGTTCCGGTTCCCATGCAGTGCAAACAGCCAGGATAATGACCGCTTTTGAAAAGGTTTGCGAAAAAGATCGGCCTGATCTAGTGATGGTTGTGGGGGATGTCAATTCAACCTTGGCCTGCAGTATAGTTGCTAAGAAGTTGTGGATCGATGTTGCGCATGTTGAGGCAGGTTTGAGAAGCCATGACATGAAAATGCCTGAAGAGATCAATAGGATGGTTACCGACTCCATATCAGACCTGTTTTTTGTTACGGAACAGAGCGGAGTGGATAATTTGTTGAAAGAGGGAAAACCGAGGGATAGGATCCACTTTGTGGGTCACGTGATGATTGACAATCTGTTCTATCAGGTGAACAGGCTTGAGCAGGGGATGAAGGTGCAGCCTGCTGTACAGGAATTGAAACAAAAATATGGGGAATATGGGTTTATGACCCTGCACAGGCCCTCCAACGTGGACAGCAGAGAGAATTTGATGACCATTTTTGAGGCCCTTGAAGAGATTTCAAGGGAACTGCCTTTGATCTTTCCCATGCATCCCAGGACAAAAAAGATGATTGAGAGGCATGGGCTAGAGCTTCCGGAAAATGTGGTTGCCCTGGACCCCTTGGGCTTTAGGGATGCCCTTTATTTGTGGAAGGATGCAGTGGTGGTGTTGACTGACAGCGGCGGCCTCCAAGAGGAGACCACTGCCCTTGGAGTGCCGTGCATTACGATACGGGAAAATACCGAGCGGCCCATTACGGTTGAGCTTGGCACCAATATTTTGGCAGGCTGTTCCAGGAAGGGGATTCTTGACGCATATGGAGCGCAGAGATCTTGTCGAACAGAGGGCCGGATACCTCCTAAATGGGATGGCAGGGCATCGGAGCGGATATGGCAGACCATTTTGAAATGAAAAAAACCACTGCTGTTCATGGATCATATATTGCGTGGGCCGGGGTTGTGCTGCTCACTGGCCTCCTTTTTTTTCTCTACAAGCCGGTTTTCAAATACCTGCTGTATAGAATAGGGTCTGCTTCAGATTTTGATTACATATACCTTGCTCCCCTCGTGCTCGCTTATCTCGTGTGGGAATTGCGTCACGACCTGGCAGCTGCCCCAAAAACCCCAGCCATCAAGGGGTGCCTGTTGTTCCTGTTTGGCTTGATGCTTTTCTGGCTTGGTGAGCTGGGAGGAGAGTTTTATACCCAGTTTGTCTCTTTCCTGGTGTTAATTGCAGCAATGGTATGGGCATTATTGGGCACCGCTTTTCTGAAAAGGATGGCCTTTGTTTTTGTATGTGCTCTCTTTTTCCTGCCTTTTCCCAATTTCATTGTGCAAGCAGCAACTGCCAGGCTGCAGCTGGTGTCTTCCACTCTTGGTGTGATGTTGTTGAGACTTCTGGGAAAAAGCGTGTTCAGGGAGGGCAATATAATTGATCTGGGTTACAGCCAACTGCAGGTGGTGGAGGCATGTTCAGGCCTTAGATATGTGCTCCCCTTGTTGATTCTGGCCCTGCTCATGGGGCACCTTCTCAGGTTGAGAATGTGGAAGAGGCTTGTGCTCTTTACTGCGGCAATTCCCGTTGCAGTTTTGGCAAATGGTCTGCGTATTACAGCAACGGCCCTTTTGATGGAGCATTTTGGCAAAAAGGCCGTGGAAGGTTTTTTTCACGATTTCGAAGGCTTTTTCATCTTCTTTTTTGCGCTTGCATGCATGTCTGGCCTCTCTGCCTTGCTCAATCTTCTATTCAAGGATGCTCCCAATCCGGTCAATCCAGGCCACAAAGATTCCCAGTCACAGGCCGCCTCGAATCCGTGGCAGCCTCGCAAGGCATATCTCGCACTGGGTATAATGCTTGCCTCGATGATAGGGAGTTGCTATGCCTATTCCTTCATAAACTTCAGGGAAGCGATTCCTGCAGTCAGGCCTCTGGATCAATTTCCAACCCAATTGGGCCAATGGAATGGAAAGAAGGCGATCCTCCAGAAGAAGTTCCTGGATGCACTCGACTTGAGTGGTTACATATTGATTGATTATGCCGATAAGCAAGGAAGGCCAATCAACTTCTATGTTGCCTATTATGAGAGCCAGCGAAAGGGAGAATCCATACATTCTCCGGCTACCTGTTTGAGGGGAAGCGGCTGGGTTTTTGAAAGGGCTGGAGCCGTTACCCTGGACCTTCCTAAAGTCGGGAAAATAAAAATAAGGGCTGCCACTCTGGTGAAGGACAGGCAGAAGCAGCTTGTTTACTACTGGTTCCAGAAAGGGGGGAGGGTGATAGACAACGTCTGGGCGCTTAAGTGGTATGTCTTTTGGGATGCCCTGACCAGGCAGATGACAGACGGCGCTCTGGTCAGAATTATTGCACCAGTCATGCCGAACGAGACAGAGTCGGACACCCGAAGGCGTATGAACGAATTTTTGAGCAGGGTGGTACCGGTGCTGAATCAATATCTGCCTGGTGCCTGATTCAGGGCAAAAGGGTATTCATAAATGGCATATTCCCCCATTTTTGCCTTTATATTGGCGCTGCTCATCACATTGACCATGGTGCCCCTTCTTATACGGCTGGCCCAGCGCTATTCCCTGGTGGATAAACCGGGCGGCAGGAAGACTCACTCAGCTGCAGTGCCCCGCATAGGCGGGGTGGCAATGGCTGCTGCTGCTTCCACATCTATCTTTCTGTGGGCGGACTTAACCCCTGTCTTGAAATCTATCTTAGTTGGATTGGCCATCCTCTGTTTTACCGGTCTCTTAGACGATCTTTTGTCTGTGAAATGGTGGAAAAAACTTCTGGCCCAGGGGATAGCTGCATCCATTGTTGTCATTTATGGCGGGGCAGAAATATCCTCTATTGGATATTGGTGGGGAGTCAATGTAGTTCTGCCCCACTGGTTTTCTATACCAGCAACCATAATCTTCATAATGGGTGTGACAAATGCAATAAACTTGTCAGACGGCCTGGACGGGTTGGCAGCAGGTATAACCATTTTTATCATGGCTTTTTTGATTTTTCTGGCAAAAATCAATGATGTCCCGAGCTGTTACGTTCCGCTGGCCTCCATTCTGGGGGCGATCTGGGGCTTTCTCAGGTTCAATACCCATCCAGCAGTCATATTCATGGGAGACACGGGAAGCTACTTCCTGGGTTTTTCAGTTGCTGTTTTTACCATACTGGTTACCCAGCATTCGGGTACAGCGGTTTCACCGCTCATAATACTTTTCGTACTGGGCCTGCCCATCATTGATACCTTTGCAGTCATACTGGAGAGGCTTGCATCTGGAGCTCCGGTTTTCAAGCCGGATCAGCGCCACTTTCACTACAGACTCGTCCATCTTGGGTTTTCCCACAAAGAGGCAGTAATAATTATTTATGCCATCCAGGCCTTTTGCCTCTACATGGCGCTCATGCTGCTTTTTTATCCTGCATCTACCATTACTGGAATATTTCTCGTTATTGCACTGATGATTTCGGGCTCTTTCTATGCTGCTTATAGAAGCAGATGGAAATACAGGGGCCAATGGTGGCTTGACAACTTGTTGAAGACCTTCATGGGCAGTAAGGTCAGAATGCTTTTTGAAAGGGTTCCCCTTTTCATATTGACATTTCTGTTATCCGCTTTTCTTTTGGGGGCTCCGTTGTTTTCCAAGGCATCGCAACCAGGTACAACAGCACAAGCTGTTATACTTTTTTTCCCGATTCTGCTGGGTGTTTCATACTTGGTAGACAATGAAATTATAAAAACCATATCAAGGATATGTATTTATTACCTGTTGGCCTTTTTGAGCCTGAATTTATTGAATGGCAGCACGTCATCAACGCGATTTTTGGGATTTTCTTCCTGGTTCGTGGCCTATTTTGCAATCCTGGTGGCAAGCACCATGTTTTATATAAAATTTGCTTCCCCTGAAAGCTTTGTCATCACGCCTGTAGATTTTTTGATCTTGCTGCTGGCAGCAGCTGTGCCCTTTATTCCAGCAAATTTTTCAGGCTTTTCAGGAAACTTCAGCCCGCTGATATTGTCGATTATCTTTTTCTCCTTTGCAGTGGAAGCAGTTATGAGTTATGGAAGAATGGAAGAACGCATCCTGATAGGGTCAAGTATAATTTCTTCCACTCTGTTGGGAATCAAGTATCTCATATCCCTTTAATAAGGGCAGAAGGGATCCTTTTCCTTGAATATATCAAGGCCAAAACTGAATGCAGATGCCATGCATCCGCCGCATACCGGCCGGATATGGCATCCCTTGCATGCTTCCGGACCCAGCCTGTAACGCTTGGCACCTTCTGAGTCATATATCTCCTCAAGCGGCTCATCGAAGATGTTGCCAAGCTTGGATGGAAATTTGCGGCATGCATGTACCTCGCCGTCTGGCAAAAGGGCCAGAAAATTAAACGCCGCTCCGCATCCAAAGCCTGTGCATCCGCCGAAGAGTTCCTGCCCCTGTCTTTCCAGAACGATATTTATGAGGTTGTCCTTGAGGCCCATGACTGGGTTCCTGTCTGCTGCCTCAACATAGGCACACAGGAATTTTTCATAATGTTGAGGCTTGGGGAGCCTGAGCTTTGCCCCCTCGCCAACCATGGAGAGACGGTTAAAATTGAAGGTGTCTGCCCTGCCTCTGAGTATTTGGGCAAGGGGCAGTACATGAGCCATATTATCCCTTGTCAGGGTGAGCATTACCATGGAATATATGCCCAGATCCTGCAATATGTGCAGGAAGTCCATGGTGCGCTTGAAATGTCCCTTTCCCCGGATGGAGTCGTTGTGCTCTTCGAGCCCTTCCAGACTCGCCTGGAAAAAATCTAGGGGTTCGATCATGTTCAATTTTTCAATGGCTTCCCTTGGGCCTGGATTGCCCAGTACAGCCACACTAAAACCCCGTTTCACGCTTTCCTGATAGAGTTCGAAAAAGTGTGGAAATAGCAGGGGGTTGCCGCCGGTAAAGGTTATATGCCCTTGTACCTTCCTGGTGCGGCAGAAGGCTTGAAGTTCATCAAGCACGTGCATTGCCTGTTTCCAAGTAGGCTCCTGGCGGCTGCTCCGGTCGTAACAATGTTTGCAGTGGAGGTCGCACCTTTGCGTTAGATGCCATTGAAGCGTGAATTCAGTGGAGGCCGTGTATTCGTCGAGCCCCGGCTTGGCGGCCAGATAAATGGATGGATCGCGCCTGATCCTGGTTGCCGGCGCCAGGAGAATGCCCTTGTGCGTGGCATTTCTAATTACCCGGCGTACAAACTCTACGGGAACATCCCCTTCTTCAGCCACATCCACAATGTCGAGATTTTCTGCAACTATTTTCAATGCCAGGAGGTCGTCGTTCCCGGCTGCCTGAATAGCCGCTCTACCTGATTCCGGATCCAGCCAAATCATCACTAGTTCCTTTCCAGGCACTGGTGCCTTTGACTGGTCAATTGCGCCTTCAGACAGCAGGGCAGGAATGCCTTCCCATAGGGACTCTGTGAGAACGAGGGTCGGATTTATGGCTGGATCGCTGTTGGATGATTGGAAAGCGCCTTTTTTGCTTCTGGTTTCCCACAAAAGATATTCCAGACGGGCAAGCTCAGACAGATAAGCAGGGAGCTCAAAGGCCTCTGCTGCCTCGGCCAAGAGACTGCTTAAAGATTCGGGGTCAATGTCGCAGCTGTTTTGTGGAAAAAGGTGGTCCCAGGCCTCAGGACTTAGCAATGAACAGCTTTTGGGATATATCGCGGCAATCTCATTCTTTTGTTCAGACATGGCAGATTGTTCAAGTTGTCAGCCCAGGTACTGAAAAGAGAATGCTGCACGCTCCAAGGCTGTTTCAATTTTGTAGTGCAGACTGCACTACTTTTTCGTTCCGCTTCAACTGCCGGTGTTTGTGTGGGTGCCTCCGGCTCCTGTTTTGTTTACACTTCCTGCAGTACCACCGGTACTGGTCTTCTT
This sequence comes from Deltaproteobacteria bacterium, assembly GCA_027031565.1. Classification (GTDB taxonomy): domain Bacteria; phylum Desulfobacterota; class Dissulfuribacteria; order Dissulfuribacterales; family JALVPX01; genus JALVPX01. The sequence continues at coordinate 6,162 of JALVPX010000057.1, forward strand.
TGTGCCGTTTCATGCCCCGTTTGCCGAGCTACCGCAGCCAGTTAGGCTGATGCTGGAGCCAGCTATAAGGGTTGCGATCCCTAAACCAGCCAGGATCTTTTTGATCTGTTTTGAGTCCATTTTCAGCTCCTTACTCCTTCGTATATGCCGGGTGCCTCTAACAATTGACCATTGAATAAAATTCATGGTTTTTTAGAGGCGCCCATATCGTGTGATGCGCCTGGGACCACTGCTAAATTTTCCTTGTTAAAATTTATTTTATCTCATCTTTGACAATTGATAATAAAATATAATGTAAAATCAATAGGATAAGGGCGCACAAATATTCCTTGGCACTACCTTAGACCTATTGATGGAAAA
>JALVPX010000058.1 GCA_027031565.1 Deltaproteobacteria bacterium
GATTGCGGTGCCTGTGAAAGCGCATGCCCCGTGGGCATCAAGATGAGGCTCTTTACAAAAAAGCTGCAAAAAGATGTTTTACACCTGTTTGGTTCAGAAGCTGGGGTCGATTTAGATACCCCGCCCCCCCTTTCAACCTATGCCCTGGATGATCCAGAAAATTTTATAATTGATCCTTCCAGAGATAGTAAAGAAGAAGGGGAAGGCCCATGAAGACGCTGAAGCTCTTGCCGGAAGATGTCAATAAGTGGCTGCAGGCCCTGGCAGATGAACATCAGATATTCGGGCCTGTTAAGGATGAAGTGCGGCCTGAGCTGACGCTGTGGGCTAGGATCTCGACCTGGGATGAGATCACTTTGACAGAGGGCCCTCCCTCATCATCCGTAAAGCCCTTTTACTTTCCCCAGCCTGAAACGCTTTTCACCTTTTCTGCAAAATGGAATGATCCAGAGGCATTCAAGCTTTGTGATCCCGCACCGAGCACCATTCCTGCCATCCTGGCAGGCGTGCGGCCCTGCGATGCCAGAAGCATCGTGCTCAACTCGCTACCATACAAGGAGGATCCATACTTTCAGGCAAGGCTGGGGTCTATTGCTGTTATAGGCCTTATGTGCACGCATCAATGTTCCACTTGTTTCTGCAGATGGGTGGGAGGTTCACCCCTTTCTTCAGAAGGAATGGACGTGGCCTTGTATCCCCTTGAGGGAACATCAGGTTTAGTTGCCGAGGCAGTAACAGAAAAAGGGGAACAGCTCCTTGGGCAGGCCTCAAGCGCCAGGCAACTCGCCGGAAGCGAAGCGCAGTTTATCCAGGAACTCAAGGAAAACGAGGCAGCGGAAATGAAGAGGATCCTGAAGGCAGTGGACTTGCTGGGGGAAAAGGAGCTGATGCAGCTCTACGAGGCACCCTTTTGGCGCAATATTGCCGAAACATGCATCAATTGCGGGGCCTGCACCTTTTTGTGCCCGACCTGCTACTGCTTTGACATCCAGGATGAGACCACCCATGGAGAAGGACGCCGGATACGCTACTGGGATTCATGCATGTTCCCCCTATTTACGCTGCACGCATCCGGGCACAATCCAAGGGGAGAAAAATACCAGCGGGTGAGAAATCGTTTCATGCACAAGCTGAAATATTTTCCTGATCGTTTTGGACCGATTTCCTGTGTCGGATGCGGCCGCTGCATTAAGGAATGTCCGGTCAACATAGACATTCGTGAAGTAATAAGGGAGATGTTGGGGGTGGCGGCAAGGTGAACCCATACAAACCCTTTCCAGCCAAAATAGTTGATATAGTCGTGGAATCCGAGGATTCCAGCCTTAAGAGCTTTAAACTGAGGCTTGAAGACGAGCAAAAGTGGCAGAATTGGCACCATAAGCCAGGCCAGTTTGCCATGCTCTCCATTGCTGGCAAGGGAGAGATACCCATAGGCATTGCCTCTGCCCCTTCAGAAAGGGACGGCCTTCTTTTCACAGTCAACAAAGCAGGCGTTGTGACCACTGCGCTTCACAATATGGAGATTGGAAACCCCATAGGCATAAGGGGGCCTTTGGGAAATGGTTTCCCTGTTGATACAGCGCTCAAAGGCAAAAATATAGTAATAATCGCCGGCGGGTTTGCCTTTACCACTCTCAGGGCAACCTTAATATACATGCTTGAAAACCGCGGACACTATGGCGATATTACGGTGATATACGGAGCCAGGACCCCTGGAATGCTACTCTACAAGAGGGAACTCCAGGAATGGCAGGAAAGAGATGACCTGGAACTCCATGTAACCGTTGACCGTGAAGCCCCTGGCTGGAACGGGCTCGTCGGTTTTGTCCCTTCCATTGCCGGCCAGGTTGCACCCTCTCCACAAAACAGCGCTGCCCTTATCTGCGGGCCTCCGATAATGATCAAGTTCACCATGCCCCCTCTTGAAAAAATCGGGTGGAAAGACGAACAGGTCTATCTGTCAATGGAGAACAGGATGAAATGCGGGCTTGGAGTATGCGGCCACTGCAATTGCGGCCCAATATATGTTTGCAAAGATGGCCCTGTATTTACAAGGGCGGAAGTGCAGAAACTGCC
>JALVPX010000059.1 GCA_027031565.1 Deltaproteobacteria bacterium
GGATGATAGACCATGAATATTCCCTTCTTTGCCTGCCCGACGCCTGAGGTCTGAAACATCTTGAAGATCTCAAGATCCAGCCCTGCAATGGACTTAACGAAAGAAAGGTATCGCTTTCGGAAATATTCGGCATCTTCCGGCCTTTTATTTATAAGTGCCGTCACTATATTCCTGGCCTGGATCATGACCAGGGGGGGAGAAAGCCATACATGGGGATCCATGATCTCTTTGTCAGAAGAGTGCCGGGCTTTACCCCTGCTTTTTTCATGGCCAATGGGAAAAAGCCTGATCCCTTCCTGGGTCGGAACTATATCAAGCCTCGGATTTATTTCCTTAAACCGGGGCAGCCAGCTCTTTTCAAAGGGCACGCCCACGGCAAAATAGATCTCTGCCCTGCCAAGCATGACCATCTGCCTCGGTCTTGGTTCATAAGAGGCAGGGTCAGCACCTGGTTCCACCATGACGGATACATTCACCCTGTCCCCGCCTATTTTCTCAACGAAAAACTTCTGCGGCAGAATACTTACCACGGCATCCACTTTCTGAAAGGCCTGGAGCTGACTGCACCAAAATACCACGCATAGAAGCACAAAGGAGAAAAGGCTTGCTTTGAAAAGCCTCAAACGGTTGTGAAGAGTGATATCGTTTTTCATAAGAAGGCTCTTTCTCCCCTGCCCGGATTGCCCCGTAGACGTCCTGGAATGGACAAAAAATCCTGCCTTATTGCATTCTTTTAACGCAGGCCGGAAACGAACCAATTGTTATTGCAACAAAATTGCAGGAAAGTCAAGAAGATTAACCCGGATTATGCAGCTCGTAAGTTTGCCGAAGGTGCAAGGCGGAGGGCATGCAGACGTACTATGGTACTTCAAATGCACGATCCCGCGCATCGCGGGACAAATTCGGTGAAATTGCAAGCCCCTTGTGGCTTCAAGTGCCGGATGTTTTTGCTGTTGGGAGCATTTCCAATTTGTCCCTGGACGAGGAATGGCAAGGAAGGATGCATTTCTTTCAAGGTTCACCAAGCCGCTTTGCAGATTTCAAATTCTTCTCGAATACAGACATCGCCAATCTCAGCGGCTTGACTGCGGCTGAAGTTGGCTTCCTTGTGGTGAAACCTTTCAAGAAACACCCCTTCCTTGCTTGTGGCGCAAGGGGGGGACAAACTGAAAATGCTCCCTTGCTGTTGGAACCTGTCACCATCTAGGTGAATATTTTCTGGCATTATATTAACAATAATCTACTGAAATTATAAAAGAAACCATTTTGTTCGGCATTTGAAGTGCATAATTTGGGATTAAGAATCAGACAATTTATTAACCATCCCAGATACCTCCTCGTTCTCGGGCTTTCCGGGGACTTGAGGCGTAAATAAATCTAATGACAAGAAAACCAACCCACGAACAGTGTAGATAAAAATGAGTTTATCTTCTGGGTGCAAGAATTTTATATGCTGTAGTGATTGTAAGAATCAGTCGGCAGACAAGGCAATAGTGAAGGAAAAAATACTGCCCTCACCAGGGACACTCTCAGCCCAAATTACGCCTCCATGAAGTTCCACCAGGTTTTTGCACAATGCAAGCCCAAGACCTGTACCCTTATATTTTTTCGCACGCGATGAATCGACCTGTTCAAAAGCATCAAAAATCTTGTGAAGATGTATTTCATCTATTCCGATGCCGGTGTCTTTCACCGAAACAGCCAAGAATTTGTCATTGGGATGGCCCTTGTCCATAACGTTATCATTATAGAAGTCTTTGGGAACATTTTCTTTCAACCAGGACCTGGTTACAACTTGGGCTTTCAGTGCTATTTGCCCATTGTCCGGAGTAAATTTCACTGCATTTGAAACCAGGTTGTAAGCAATCTGCTTGAATTTTTGTTGATCGGCCTTGATGATCTCAGGAACAGATCCATCTATATGAAGGGAAAGATTGATATTGTGTTTAATGGCCTTATAGCGAATCATGGTAAGACTGGACTCCAGAATGTCCTTTACGCTGAGAGTTTCCACTATAAGCTCGGCCTTCCCTGCCTCTATCTTGGAAAGATCC
>JALVPX010000060.1 GCA_027031565.1 Deltaproteobacteria bacterium
GGGTAAGGGTAAGGGCAATGTTGAATATTGGGTTGCAGTAGTAAAACCCGGCAGAATCCTCTATGAAATGGAAGGTGTCGACGAGGACGTGGCCATGGAGGCCTTGCGCCTGGCATCATACAAGCTGCCTGTCCCTACCAAGATCGTGAAACGGAGCGAGATGTTATGATGAAGGCGTCCGAATTAAGGGAACTCAGTTTGGATGAGCTCCTGGAAAAAGAAAAAGATTTGAGACAGGAACTTTTCAACCTGCGTTTTCAGCATGCAACTCACCAGTTGGAGAACACCATGCGTATACGTACTGTACGCAGGGATATTGCCAGATTGAAGACCATCTATAATGAAAAACGCAGGGCGGGTGAGTAGAAAAATGGCTCAGCAAAAGACAAGAGGATTGAAGCGTACACTTGTTGGTACTGTGGTCAGTGCGAAAATGGACAAGACAGCTGTTGTAAGAGTTGACAGAAGATTCAGGCACCCTATTTATGGAAAATTCATACAGCGCCGCAAAAAATATATGGCCCACGATCCCTCCAACCAATGCGGAGTAGGAGACAAAGTGCTCATTGAGGAAAGCCGCCCCTTGAGCAGGCGCAAGAGATGGCGGATCAAGGAAGTGGTTGAAAAAGCGGTTTAAAAAAGGAACTAGGGACCATGATTCAGCAAGAGAGTATATTGAATGTTGCGGACAATTCCGGCGCCAGGCGGGTTTGTTGTATCCGTGTGCTCGGCGGAACCCGCAAGAGATATGCCAGGATAGGCGACATTATAGTCGTATCTGTAAAAGAGGCCTTGCCCAATTCAAAGGTAAAGAAAGGCGATGTGGCCAGGGCCGTGGTGGTGCGGACAAAGAAGGAGATACCCCGGCCAGACGGATCTTTGATCAGATTTGACGAAAACGCGGCTGTAATAATAAACCAATACGGTGAACCTGTAGGCACTCGTATTTTTGGTCCAGTTGCCAGGGAACTGAGGGCAAAACGTTTCATGAAGATCGTGTCCCTTGCGCCGGAAGTCCTATGAGGCAGGAGTCGAACAGAAAATGAGTAAGGTCAAGACATATCTTCGCAAAAATGACCGTGTGATGGTTATGGCCGGCAAGGATAGGGGTAAGGTTGGAAAGATAATATCCATTCTTACCAAAAGAAACAGGGCACTGGTTGAAGGAGCCAATATCGTTAAGCGTCACACAAAGCCTGGGCCCAATACCCGTGGTGGGATTCTGGAGAAAGAGGCGTCTATTCACCTTTCCAATCTCATGTTGATTTGCCCGAAGTGTACCGATCCTGTTCGAATTTCCCGCAAGATTCTGGAGGATGGCACAAAGGTGCGGGTGTGTAAGCGCTGTGGGGAGGCTATACCCACAGAGGCAAAGTAGGCCTTTTGGAGGATAACGGACAATGGTCCTGGTTGAAGAGTTATATAAAAATGTAGCAGTACCCAAGCTTAAGGAAGTTTTCGGGTATAAAAATATTCATCAAATTCCAAAGATAACCAAGGTATCCCTGAATATGGGATTGGGTGAGGCCATACAAAATGTGAAGGTGCTGGATCATGCCCAGGAAGAGATGGCATTAATCGCTGGCCAGAGGCCTGTGATCACAAGGGCCAAAAGATCTATTGCTGCCTTCAAGCTGCGCGAGGGCATGCCCATTGGATGCATGGTAACCCTGCGCAAGAAAAAGATGTACGATTTTTTGACCAAGTTGATCCATATTGCCATTCCCAGGATCAGGGATTTCAGAGGCATTTCCCCCAAGGCCTTTGACGGCAGGGGGAACTACACTCTGGGTATCAAGGAACATCTAATATTCCCAGAAATTGACTATGACAAAATAGACAAGGTCAAAGGCATGAACATAACCATTGTTACAACCGCTTCAACAGACGAGGAAGCCCGGGTTCTGTTGGATGCCATTGGCATGCCGTTCAGGAAGTAACAGATAAGGAGGAAGCCTTGGCTCGAAAGGCATTGCTTTATAAGGCACAACGTAAACCGAAATTTTCTGTGAGAAAGTATAACCGCTGTCCTGTTTGTGGACGCCCTAGAGCGTTTTTGAGAAGGTTTGGCATCTGCCGGATCTGTTTCAGGAAGATGGCCTCCTCAGGTCTCATTCCTGGTGTAACAAAGGCAAGCTGGTAACTGTTGGAGGATATTTAATATGATGACCGATCCAGTTGCAGATATGCTTACACGTATCAGAAACGCTTGCAGCACAAAGAAAGAGCGTGTAGACATACCAATGTCCAAGTTGAAGGCAAATATTGCAGAAATCTTGAAAAAAGAGGGATTTATCTCCAATTACAGGATCATCAAGGATGGGCGTCAGGGTGTCTTGCGTATATATCTCTGGTACCCTGAGGGGAAATCGGCCATCATTGGCCTCAAAAGGGTGAGCAAGCCGGGCAGGCGGGTATATTGTGGCAAAGATGATATACCCCGGGTAAGGAACGGCTATGGGATAGCCCTGTTGTCCACCTCAAAGGGAGTAATGCCTGACTCTCAGGCCAGGGAGGCCGGGGTAGGCGGTGAAGTGCTTTGTGAAGTCTGGTAGGCATGGAGTCAGATAGATGTCAAGAATAGGTAAACTGCCAATAGAGGTGCCGTCCGGGGTCAATGTTACCATTCAAGGCGCCACAATATCGGTGAAAGGTCCCAAAGGAACTTTATCCAGGGAGATTCATCCCCTTGCCACTGTCAAGCAGGAAGGAAACACCCTCATAGTTACCAGGAAGGATGACACAAAGGCAAGCAAGGCAATTCACGGCCTTACAAGGGCCTTGGTGAACAATATGGTAGTGGGTGTTTCCGAGGGCTTTAGGAAGGAATTGTTGGTCATTGGTGTAGGATACAAGGTGGAGGAGAAAGGCGGCAAGCTTATTTTGCACCTTGGTTATTCACACCCAATTGATTTCCCACTGCCTAAAGGTATCACCGCCAAGGTGGAACGCCAGAAGGAGATAAAGATCACCCTCGAAGGGTATGACAAGGAACTGCTGGGATTGACGGCAGCCCGTATTCGCGCGTTAAGGCCTCCAGAGCCCTATAAAGGCAAAGGAGTGCTTTACGGCGGTGAAGTTATTCAGCGTAAGGCAGGCAAGGCCGCTGCCAAATAATGTGTGATTGAAGGAAGGACAATGGGCAAGACAAATCCTAGAACACTTTCACGAGTGCGCAGGAAAAGGCATATCAGGAAAAGGATTTTCGGCACCAGTGCAAGGCCGCGTTTGGCCGTATTCAGGAGCAACCGCCATATATATGCTCAGATCATAGACGATGATACCGGCCGCACCATAGTTGCTGCATCTTCCCTGGAAAAAGATATCAGCGGCATGGCTCCTGAAGGTGAAGGCAAAAGGGGTGTTGCCCAGGCAGTGGGCAAACTCGTTGCGAGCAGGGCCAAGGAAAAGGGTGTAACCAGGGTGGCCTTTGACAGGGGCGGTTACCTGTATCATGGCCGTGTAAAGGCCCTTGCAGAAGGGGCCAGAAAGAGTGGTCTTGAATTTTAAAAAGGGGTAAGGCTTTGCAACAAGACAGAGACAACAACAGCGAACTTCAATTCATAGAAAAGATCGTGTTTATTAACAGGGTTGCCAAGGTTGTCAAGGGTGGAAGAAGATTCAGCTTCAGCGCATTGGCAGTGGTAGGAGACGGGCAGGGACGTGTCGGCTTTGCCATGGGCAAGGCAAAAGAGGTTCCAGAGGCCCTTCGCAAGGCCACGGAAAAGGCACGTAAGGCAATGATTCAGATACCCATGCGCGGCACCACATTGCCCCATGAAGTGATAGGCCACTTCGGGTCTGGAAGCGTCCTTCTTAAGCCCGCGTCACCAGGTACCGGGGTTATAGCCGGTGCGGTCGTACGCGCAGTTATGGAGGCCGCGGGTATCCAGGACATTCTGACCAAGTGCATCGGTACCAACAATCCACACAATGTGGTGCGTGCCACCTTTAAGGGGTTTGAAGACCTTATTCAATCTACTGCCATAACGAATGAGAGAAGGCAGAAAGCAGAACAGAAGGCTGCCTGAAAAATATACGGAGAAGCACCAGCATGATTACATTGGACAAATTGCATCCTCACAAGGGCGCTAAGAAAAATAAAAAGAGATTGGGCCGCGGCAGGGCTTCAGGTTTGGGCAAGACGGCCGGCAAGGGCATGAAGGGCCAAAAATCACGCTCTGGAGGTGGGGTACGTCCTGGATTCGAAGGCGGCCAGATGCCCATTTACCGGCAACTTCCCAAGAGGGGATTTAAGAACCCCTTTAGGAAAGTTTACGGCATTATCAACGTTGGTGTCCTGGGAGAAAAGGAGTGGACCGGGCCAGTCGACCTCGTCCGTTTGAAAGAGTTGGGCATGATAGGGAAAAGATACACTCTCCTTAAAATCCTCGGTGAAGGGGAGCTTACCAAGCCTCTGGAAATAAAGGCCCACGCAGTAAGCAGGACTGCAAGAGAAAAAATCGAGGCAGCAGGCGGCAAGATAGAGATTGTTGGGGATGAGGCATAGGAGAATATAGTGCTCAAGGGTGTTGAGGGCCTTGGTCAGGTCCCTGAATTACGCAGACGAATTCTTTTTACACTGGCATTTTTGGCCATTTACAGGATAGGTGTTCAGATTCCGGCACCGGGCATTGATGCCGAAGCCTTGGCCTCGTTTTTCGCACGAAGCCAGGGCACACTGTTCGGCTTGTTTGACATGTTCTCAGGCGGGGCCTTGAAACGCCTTTCCATCTTTGCCCTGGGTATCATGCCATATATCAGCGCTTCCATCATCTTGCAGCTTTTGCAGGTTGCCATACCCCATTTGGAGCAGCTCAAAAAGGAAGGTGAAGCAGGGCGAAAAAAGATCAGCCAATATACTCGCTATGGAACTGTAGGGCTCAGCATGATTCAGGGCCTGGGCATTGCCATCGGGCTGGAAAGCATGACGTCTCCGGCAGGCATACCAGTCGTGGCCATGCCTGGTTGGGGCTTTCGTCTTATCACAGCACTAACCCTGATGTCCGGGACAATCTTCCTTATGTGGCTGGGCGAACAGATAACCGAACGCGGAATCGGCAACGGAATCTCCATGATCATTTTTGCAGGAATCGTTGCAAGAATGCCATCTGCAGTGATAAATACCTTCAGGCTGGTAAAGACTGGGGATTTGCATCCCGCGCTGTTGCTCTTTCTGCTGGCCATGATGGTACTGGTAGTCGCCTTCATCTGTTTTATGGAACGCGCTCACAGGCGCATTCCCATACAATACGCCAGAAGGGTGGTCGGCAGGCGTGTGTATGGAGGGCAGAGCACCCATCTGCCGCTCAAGATCAATACTGCCGGAGTTATACCGCCTATCTTTGCCTCTTCCATTATGATGTTCCCTGCCACAATCGCCAATTTTGCCCGGGTTTCCTGGATGGAATCCATATCGCAGGCGTTGAGGCCGGGTAATCCCATATATGAGGGGCTGTTTATAGCATTCATTATATTTTTCTGCTATTTTTACACGGCCATAACCTTCAATCCGTCCGATATGGCGGACAACCTCAAAAAATATGGGGGTTACATCCCTGGTATCAGGCCGGGCAGGAGGACAGCGGAATATATTGACAAAGTTTTGACCAGAATTACTTTGATAGGTGCCATATACGTTGCCGGCATCTGTGTTTTGCCAGATATATTGATATCCAAATTGAACGTGCCTTTCTATTTCGGTGGCACTGCTCTGCTCATCGTAGTTGGTGTGGCCATGGATACTATGGGCCAGATTGAGTCACATCTGATTACCAGGAGCTATGATGGTTTTGTAAAAGGTGCCAGGATCAAGGGCCGTCGGGGATAAAAGAATGACGTGGCGCCCTGATAAAGGGCATGGAATCTTGTGAAAAAAAAACTGCCTGGTAAAAAGGGTATAATTTTAAAGGAAGATTGGGAGATTGAGATCCTGCGCAAGGCAAATTCGATTGTTGCCAGGGTCTTGCAAATATTGAAGGAACAGCTGGCTGAGGGAATCAGCACCCATGACTTGGACCAGCTGGCAGAATCGGAAATAAAAAAGAGCGGCGGAATCCCTGCCTTCAAGGGCTACAAGGGTTATCCCGCTACGTTGTGTATTTCGATTAATGATGAGGTTGTGCACGGCATTCCCAGAAAGGATCGCTTGTTGAGACAGGGCGATCTGGTGAGCATGGATGTGGGTGTCATCTATGAGGGATATGTAGGGGATGCCGCTTTGACCGCTACTGTAGGGGCTCCATCTGAAGAGGCAGCACGCTTGATGGCTGTCACCGAGGAGGCCCTTTTGAAAGGCATTACCCAGGCGAGGCCTAAAAACAGGCTTGGGGATATATCTCATGCTATCCAGCGTCATGTTGAAGGCGCTGGTTACAGTGTTGTCAAGCAATTTGTCGGCCATGGAGTCGGCAAGGCCTTGCATGAGCCTCCGGAAATACCCAACTTTGGGCGAAGGGGGCGCGGGCCCGTGTTGAAGCCCGGAATGGTGCTTGCCATTGAACCAATGGTTAACGCAGGTTCGCACGACGTGAAAATTTTGGAAGATGGATGGACTGCAGTGACGGTTGATGGATCATTGTCAGCCCATTTTGAGCATTCTGTGGCAGTCACGAAAAAGGGGCCGGTGATTTTGAGCGTCCCTGAACAGGAATAGAAACGGGATTTGGTAAAAAGGCAAAGAAATGGCGAAGGCAGACGCAATTCAGGTTGAAGGCAAGGTTATTGAAACATTGCCCAATGCCATGTTTCGGGTTGAGTTGGACAACGGCCACAAGGTCTTGGCACACATATCCGGCAAGATGCGCATGCACTACATCCGGATATTGCCAGGGGACAGGGTGACTGTCGAGCTTTCCCCGTATGACCTTACAAGAGGCAGGGTCATATACAGGGCAAAATAGGTCTTGCTCACAAACAGCAATAGGAGCTATGAGATGAAAGTCAGGGCATCGGTAAAAAGAAGATGTAAAGATTGCAAGGTGATCCGCAGAAAAGGAATTGTGCGGGTGATTTGCAAGAACAAAAGACACAAGCAGCGTCAAGGGTAACAGGGGGTACAATGGCACGAATAGCTGGTGTTGATCTACCAAAAAACAAGCGCCTTGAAGTGGCGCTCACATATATTTACGGCATAGGCCGCACGTCTGCCCAGAAAATCTTGGACAAGGCGGGGATTGACTGGAACAAAAAGACCGATGATCTCACAGACAGCGATATCACTGCTATAAGGAAGATCATCGATTCCGAGTACAAGGTCGAGGGTGATTTGAGGCGTGAGGTCTCCATGAACATCAAGAGATTGATGGACCTTGGCTGTTACAGGGGTCTAAGGCACCGCAGGGGCCTGCCCGTCCGCGGCCAGCGCACCTCCACCAATGCTCGTACACGTAAAGGTCCAAGAAGGGCTGCAATCAAGAAAAAGAAGAAGACATAAAGGGAGGAGCTCACTAAATGGCTCGGCCGAGAAGGGGAAAACGCAAGGAAAAAAAGAACATACCTGAGGGCATCGCCCATATACAGGCAACGTTCAACAATACCATTGTAAATATCACGGACAAGCAGGGTAATACCATAGCTTGGGCCAGTGCAGGAACGCAGGGCTTTAAAGGTTCACGTAAAGGAACACCCTTTGCAGCTCAGCTAGCTGCTGAAAATGCTGCCAAGCAGGCTGCTGAACATGGTGTCAGAAGCGTTGAAGTGCGCATCAACGGCCCAGGTTCAGGCAGGGAAGCCGCCTTACGGGCACTCCAGCTCGCCGGCTTTCAAATCACTGTCATAAAAGATGTTACCCCTATACCTCACAACGGATGTCGTCCACCCAAGAGAAGGCGCGTCTAAATATTCATTAGAGAAACGGAGGAAAGGTTTTGGCACGATACACGGGACCGCGCTGTCGTCTTTGCAGAAGAGAAGGGACCAAACTCTTTTTGAAGGGTGACAGGTGTTATTCAGACAAATGTGCATTCGAAAGAAGGAGCTATGCTCCAGGCCAGCATGGTCAGGCCAGGATAAAGGTCTCTGACTATGGAATTCGATTAAGGGAAAAACAGCGGGTTCGCCGCATGTACGGCATCCAGGAGAAACAGTTCCGCCGCTATTTTGACTGGGCTGACCGCCAGAAGGGCGTTACTGGTACAAATCTTCTAGTGCTGTTGGAGCGCCGCCTGGACAATATAGTCTACCGCTTAGGTTTTGCTGATTCCAGGTCCCAGGCAAGGCAACTTGTCATCCACCGTCATTTTTTGGTAAACGGAAGGATGGTCAATATCCCATCCTATCTGGTCAGGGTCGGGGATGTCATCGAGGTGGCCGAGAAGAGCAAGGACATATTGCCAATCAAGACGGCACAAGAGGCCCTGGCCCGCAGGGGCGTACCTGAGTGGCTTGAGCTTGATAGCGAGAAGCTCAAGGGAACCGTGAAGTCTTTTCCCGAAAGAAGCCACATAACCATGCCAATCCAGGAACAACTGATAGTAGAGTTTTACTCAAAATAAAGATCGGCAAGGCGGATCAAGAGAAAAGGTTATGGCCAATAAAAAAGATTCAGCAACCACAGAAACAGCAGTGGATCAGACCCTCTTTTATCACAACTGGCGGGATTTGATTCAGCCTAAAAAGCTAAAGGTAGATCCAGATACCCATACCGAATCTTACGGAAAGTTTTCTTGTGAACCATTGGAGCGGGGATTTGGAACCACCCTCGGCAATGCCCTCAGGCGAGTGCTTTTGTCGTCTCTTCAGGGAGCCGCCATAGTTTCTGTCAAGATCGATGGTGTGCTCCATGAACTTTCAAGCGTCTCAGGTGTACTGGAAGATGTCACTGACATAATATTGAACCTGAAGGGCGTAAAACTTAAGTTGTTCAAGGATGAGCCGAGGCCCCTTGTCATAGAGAAGAAGGGCAAGGGCGAGGTCAAGGCAGGCGATATCGTGGCTCCTGAAGGTGGTGTAGAGGTCCTGAATCCGGAACATCACATTTGTACAGTGACTGGTGACGAAGGCGTAAGGATGGAAATGGTGTGCAAGTGGGGTAAGGGATATGTTCCTGCCGAGAGGAACAAGGATCCGGAACAGCCCATTGGTACCATAGCCATAGATGCCCTTTTTTCACCAATCGAGAAAGTAAATTTTGTGGTTACTCAGGCCCGGGTTGGCCAAGTTGCCGATTATGACAAGCTCGTTCTTGAAGTATGGACTGATGGCAGTGTCAAGCCTGAGGATGCCATTGCCTACGCGGCCAAGATCCTAAAGGAGCAGTTGACGATTTTCATCAATTTTGATGAAAAGGAAGAGCCTGATGAGGAACAGCAGGAATTCGATTTTGAAGGCCTGAACAAATATCTCAACAGAAAGATTGATGAACTCGAGTTTTCAGTCCGTTCCGCGAACTGTTTGAAGAATGCAAATATCCATTACATTGGGGAACTGGTGCAGAAAACAGAGCAAGAGATGCTGAAGACCAAGAACTTTGGCAGGAAATCCTTGAAGGAAATCAAGGAGATCTTGGGGGACATGGGTCTTGAGCTTGGTATGAAGCTTGAAGGCTGGACCCCACCCAAAGAAGAATCCACACAAGAGGAAGCAAAAGAGGTTAAAAAGTCATGAGGCACCGCAGACGTACACGCAGGCTTGGGCGTACCACTCCACACCGCCAGGCAATGATGAGAAACATGGTGGCTTCCCTCTTTCGGTATGGACGCATTAAGACCACCGATACCAGAGCAAAGGAATTGAGGCGCTTGGCAGACAAGATGGTGACTTTGGCCAAGGATGGCAGTCTGCATGCCCGCCGTCAGGCACTGTCGGTCATCCGGGACAGGGATGTGGTAGCCAAGCTGTTTGAGGAACTTAAGCAGAAATTCGTCTCCAGGAATGGTGGTTATACAAGGATAATAAAAATCGGCCCCAGACGGGGAGATGCCGCTCTCATGTCTTATGTTGAGCTGGTTATCGAGGGCCTTGAAAGGCCTAAAAGACGGAAAAAGGGCAGGGGCGTTGAAGCTGCAGCCGGTGCTGCCAGTGTGATTCCACAGGCAAAAGAGGCTGCAGAAGAGACTGAGGAGAAGGCTGCCGAGGAACCAGCAGGAGAAAGTGAATCTCCAGAGGAGGCCGATTCAGGAGAAATGTCGGTGGAGCCGGAAACGGGCGAAGGCGCTGGGCCGCTTGAAGGTGATCAGGCAACCGAAGAGTCAGGCTCTGCTGGGCCAGAAGAAGGGAAAGCAGGTCAGGAGGTGTCTGCCGTTGAAGATGAACCGACTGCTCAAACATCTGAGGCCTCAAACGATGGTGACAATGTGCAGGAAACCGAGGAAAAGTCATCTGAAGAGGAAAAACCCGAGGAAAGCTAAGGGTTTTTAGGTAGATACTGCCTTAAACACCTTTTGACACCTTCATGTAAGCAGGTTAATATTTTTTCAAATTTTATCGGCTATGGCAGCCCTCTTGAAGCGCAAAAGCGCTTCATGGGGGCTTTTTTTATGGTAAAAGTGGAGGTCTTTGGGTAGGGTCGTCGCTGCGACCCCTGGAGCGCTGCCCAGGGGTTTTTCTTTTTCCACATTTTGGCTAAAAAGGTAATGTAACCCCTTTTTCCTGCCTGGAACTTGATTCTTTTAAACTGGTCACGGAAACATTATAAAAATCGATTACTTCGCGCCTGCTGATCATGCCTAAAAAGTAGGTAGGATCATCATCTTTTACTACGGGCATCCGGTCAATATTGCGTATCGTAAATTTTTTCAATAACGTGTTCAAATCTTCAGACGGAGTGGTGGTGATGATATCTGTACGGGCGACATCCTTCATTATCACGATGTCTCCCAATTCTGATACATTGTAGAGAAAAGAGCGGATATCATTGATGGAAAAGATGCCAGTGAGCCTTTTATTCTTGTTTACCACCGGGAAATAGTGCTGTTCGGTCTGGCCGAAAAATTTGCAGAATTGTTCAAAGGTCATGTCTTCTGGAATTACTGCTATACTTCCGGAGGGATTAAATATATCGCCCACCTTGATATCTTCCAAAACGTCACTGAAGAAGTCGCCTTTATGGGCAGGTGATTCCAATTTGTTCAACACCTGTTCCTTGTAGAGGGTCAATTTTCTGCACAAAAAATAACTCAAACTGCAAACCAGCATACTTGGCAGTAGCAGGTGATAGGAACTGGTGATTTCGCTCACCACTATGACCGCCGTTATAGGTATGTTTGTTCCTCCGGACAAAAAGCCGGCCATTCCCACGATGATAAATGGTGCTGCGCTTGGAACTATTGCAGGGGTCAAGTTGTGGAATGCCATGCCGACGGCTCCGCCAATGCAGCCGCCAATGACGACCGATGGGCCGAAAAGGCCGCCGCTTCCTCCAGAGCCTATGGAAAAGCTCGTGGCAACAATCTTTGCTACTGCAACTGTGAGAAGAAGCAGGCCTGGCATCTCATTGTAGAGCCCTTGTTGCACAAAGCCATAGCTGAAGTCCAGGACCTGAGGCAGAAAAAGGCCGATGGTACCAGTGGCCAGGCCGCCTATGGCAGGTTTTAACCACTGGGGAAGTTTAAGCTTCTGGAAATAGTCATGGAAGCCCCAGAACATTTTGACAAAAACGAAAACCCCAATTGATAAGGCCAAGGCAAGGAATGCATATGGCCCAAGGGCAAGAACGTTGTCAAAGCGGAAGTCTTTTGCTTCAAAAAGCGAGCCCCATCCAAATATTGTGCAAAACAGTGTATAAGAAATGGCAGATGCAATGGCCGTGGGAATTACGACATCTGCCTCAAACTCCGGGTCTTGATAGAGGATCTCAGCCGCAAAGAGTGCTCCAGACAATGGTGCCCTGAAAATGCTTCCTATGCCGGCTCCCATACCAGCTGCCATGAGTATGCGTACCTCCCTGGGAGATACCTTTAATTTCTGCGCAATCACGGAGCCGAGCCCCGCCCCAATTTGACAGATCGGGCCCTCACTGCCGCCTGATCCGCCTGAGCCGAGTGTGAGTGCCGAGGCTATGGTTTTGACTATTGGGACCTTGAAGTCTATCTTTCCGTCATCGCGATGATATGCCTTAATGGCTGCATCAGTACCATGGCCCTGGGCTTCAGGGCAAAACCGCCACACTATGAGTCCACTCAGCAGACCTCCCAGTGCCGGCACAATCCACAGCAAAAAAGGCGTGAGTTCTCGGTGTGTGTGGCCGAAAAGGGGTGCGTCGCCAGCAGGATGGGGAGGCCTGTAGCCAGCCATGTAATCCAGGAAGAAATAGTGGCTGACGTGCATCAGCAGGTGGAACAGAACTGCTCCAAGGCCAGCGGCTATTCCAACTATTATACAATACAGGAGCCATTGTCCCGTTCTTTTGGCAGGGTCGTCTGAGCCGCCTGTGACTATTTGCTTCAGGAAGACAAATATCTTCAAATCGGTCATGACAATATCAGTACCAGGAAACCCGAACCTGCGAAAGAGTTGTTAAAAAAAGCACTAAATTCGGCATAAGTCCAATATTATTGTGTGTGAGAGAAAAAAATCTGCACGTTCAAAAGTGGATAGATCACACGAAAGGTGCATCCATACAAATGATGGGGCGAAATCGTTGACATTTTTTTTAAACATGAATAAGTTTGTCGTCTATTCATTTTATCCATTGGGGTGAGAAAGATGGCCAAAATGGCAGGAAAAGACATAATTGTTGAAGCCCTGAAGCAGGAAGGCGTAGAAGTTATTTTTGGTTTTCCCGGCGGGGCAATAATTGATATCAATGATGCCTTGGAAAAGGATGGAACCATCAAGTATGTGCTCGTCCGCCATGAACAAGGGGCAACGCATGCTGCAGACGGCTATGCCAGGGCTACAGGCAAGGTTGGAGTGTGCCTGGTAACCTCCGGCCCAGGCGCCACAAATACCGTGACCGGTATTGCAACGGCCTATATGGATTCGATTCCCATGGTCGTGCTTACAGGCCAGGTACCTACAGCTCTAATAGGCAATGATGCCTTTCAGGAAGTGGACATAGTTGGAATAACCAGGCCTTGTACCAAGCACAATTACCTGGTGAAGGACGTAAAGGATCTTCCCAGGATACTTAAAGAGGCCTTTTATCTGGCACGGACTGGAAGGCCTGGCCCGGTCTTGATAGATCTGCCCAAGGACGTACAGAATCAGAAGGCAGAGTTCAAATATCCTGAAACTATCAAGCTGCGTTCATATAATCCAGTATTGGAGCCCCACAACAAGCAGATACGGCGGGCCTACAGGCTTATAGAAAAGGCAAAGCGGCCTATCATCTATGCTGGCGGCGGCGTTATCATATCAGGGGCCCACAAGGAGCTCAAAACCCTGGCCGAAACAATCCATGCCCCTGTCACCATGACCCTCATGGGGCTGGGTGGTTTTCCAGGAACCCATGAATACAGCCTGGGAATGCTGGGCATGCATGGCAGTTATTGTGCCAATATGGCAATGGCCAACACGGACTTGATAATTGCCGTGGGTGCACGCTTCGATGATCGTGTTACAGGCAAGATAGAGGCATTTGCACCCCTGGCAAAGATCATTCACATCGACATAGATCCGACGTCTATACAGAAGAATGTGAAGGTGGATGTTCCTATAGTGGGAGATTCGAAGCTGGCCTTGAAAAAGTTGAACAAGATCATCCATGAAGAAGGCCGGCCTGATGAGGCCTGGAAGGATCTCCATGCTGCTTGGTGGGACCAGATAAAGGCATGGGAAAAACGCCATCCACTCACATACAAGCTGGACAAGGATGTCATCAAACCGCAGTACGTGATTGAAAAGCTATATGAGATGACCAAGGACAAGGACCCCATTATCACCACCGAGGTTGGCCAGAACCAGATGTGGGCTGCCCAGTTCTTCAAGTTCGACAAACCTCGTACGCTTCTGACCTCTGGCGGCCTGGGAACCATGGGCTACGGCTTTCCTGCGGCAATAGGCGCCCAGATGGCATTTCCAGATCGGCTGGTTATAGATATTGCCGGTGACGGCAGCATACAGATGAATATCCAGGAAATGGCTACGGCCATGGAACAGCGGCTTCCTGTCAAGATAGTCATATTGAATAATGAGTTCCTAGGAATGGTTCGCCAGTGGCAGGAACTCTTCTATGATAAGCGCTATGCAGCCACCAAGTTCCATGTCACCCCCGACTTTGTGAAAATCGCAGAGGCCTATGGGGCAAACGGCTTCAGGGCCACGAAGCCTGGAGATGTGGAGTCGGTCTTGGAACAGGGCCTGAATGCCGAAGGTCTTACCATTATGGAATTCGCTATAGCCAAGGAAGAGGGTGTTTTCCCAATGGTTCCTGCAGGAAAGGCCACCACGGAAATGCTGCTGGTCTGATCAAGAAAAGGAGCTTGATGCCATGAAACATACATTGTCTGTTTTGGTTGAAAATTGCCCCGGTGCCCTTTCCAGGATTACGGGGTTGTTCAGTGGGAGGGGCTTTAACATAGAGAGCCTGAGTGTTGCCCCGACCCTGGACCCAACGCTTTCGCATCTTACCCTGGTTACCAGGGGAGATGAATTTATAATTGAGCAGATTATCAAACAGTTGAACCGCCTGGTCGATGTGTACAAGGTGGTGGATGTGAGCGAAGGAGAGTTCGTAGAAAGGGAGATGGCCCTCATAAAGGTGAGGGCAGAGGATGAAACCCGGGCTGAGATTCTGCGCATGTGCGACATCTTCCGCTGCAAAGTGGTTGACGTAAGCCCCAAGACATACACCATTGAAGTGACCGGACCAGAATCCAAGATGAAGGCGGTTACCGAATTGTTGAAACCCTTGGGTATAAAGGAAATAGCCAGGACCGGCACCATCGCTATGGCGAGGGAAAAGAAGAGTGTTTAGTGAAGGTGGAGAGCGGATATGAAGATATATTATGAAAAAGACGCATCATTGGATCCCTTGAAGGATAAGACAATTGCCATACTCGGTTACGGCAGCCAGGGCCATGCCCATGCCCTCAATTTGAGGGACAGTGGCCTGAATGTGGTTGTAGGCCAGCGCAAAGGATCACCCAATTATGATCTTGCAGTAAAACATGGGTTTGAGCCTGTTGAGGCTGCAGAGGCCTGCGCCAGGGCCGATGTGATCATGGTATTGGTGCCGGATCACGTGCAGGGTGATCTCTACGATGCAGCCATTGCTCCAAACCTGGCATCAGGCAAGATGCTCATGTTTTCCCACGGGTTCAATATTCATTTTGGGCAGATTGTTCCGCCTGCAGACGTTGACGTAACAATGGTGGCTCCCAAGGGACCTGGGCATCTGGTGCGCAGGGAATATGAGACAGGTGCTGGCGTGCCGGCGCTGGTTGCCATCCATCAGGACGCTACAGGAGATGCCCTTGCAAGGGCGCTGGCCTACGCAAATGGTATTGGTGCAGCCCGGGCAGGCATCCTCGAGACCACCTTCCAGGAAGAGACTGAAACAGACTTGTTCGGCGAACAGTGTGTTCTTTGCGGCGGCGCCAGTGCCTTGATAAAGGCAGGTTTTGAGACCCTGGTCGAGGCTGGATATCAGCCGGAGATCGCCTATTTCGAGTGTTGTCACGAGCTGAAACTTATAGTCGATCTCATCTATGAAGGCGGCCTGTCGAACATGCGTTATTCCATAAGCGATACAGCAGAATATGGTGACCTCACCCGGGGCAAGCGCATCATTACCGAAGAAACACGCAAAGAGATGAAGAAGATATTGGATGAAATCCAAAGCGGCAGTTTTGCCAAGGAATGGATGCTTGAAAACAAGGTCAAGGGGCCTGTTTTGAATGCCCTCAGGCGCCGGGAAAAAGAACACCCGATAGAGGAAGTAGGAGCCCGTTTAAGGGGCATGATGAGCTGGCTCAAGAAGAAATAGCTTTATGCACCCGGAAAGGGTCCCCGTGGCAAAGGAAGGCATACCTTTTGTTTTCCTTGCTGTTGCGGCTTCCATAATATTTGCCATCTTGCACTGGGACATACCTGCCGTGGCTGCCTTGGCAGTCACGGCTTTTGTGCTTTATTTTTTCAGGGATCCCGAGCGGGTGATACCTGATGCCCCTGGCCTGCTGGTGTCACCGGCAGACGGGCAGGTGATCGAGGTTATACAGGCAAAGGAAGGCGCCCTTTCCGACCACGCTTCCACCAGGATAAGCATATTTATGAATGTGTTCAATGTACATGTAAACCGTTTTCCTGTGACAGGAAAGGTGAAAAAGATAGAGTACAAAGAAGGCGGGTTTCTGCCAGCAGACAAGAAGGATGCCTTTATACGCAACGAGCAGAACAGGCTTCTTATCGAAGATGAGAAGGGCAATGAAATAACCGTGGTACAGGTTGCAGGGCTCATTGCTAGGCGTATAGTGTGCTGGGCAGAAACCGGGGACCGGTTAAAACGCGGCCAGCGTTTCGGACTCATCAGGTTTGGTTCCAGATTGGACATTTATCTGCCCCCGCAATATCTTGTTGAGATAAAGCAGGGTTGTAAGGTGAAGGCCGGGCAGTCAGTATTGGCGAAACGAGCAAATTGAGTGACATTTGTCACCATTTGAGGTCGAGACATGGAAGACAAGGCCCATTACGGAAAAAAAGACAAGGCTGTTTCCGCAAGGCGCGGATTTTATCTGCTTCCCAACCTGCTGACATCGGCTGCACTCTTCAGCGGTTTTTATGCCATTATAGCCGCCTTCCAGGGCAATTACCAAAGGGCTGCCATCGGCATCTTGATCGCTGGAATATTCGATGGACTCGATGGACGGGTTGCCAGGCTTACCAAAACAACGAGCCGTTTTGGAATAGAATATGACTCCTTGTCAGATCTTATAGCCTTTGGCGTGGCTCCCGGCCTGCTTGCATACTCATGGGGCCTTCAAGGCTACGGCAGGCTTGGGTGGGTGGCGGCATTTTTATACGTGGGCACCACTGCGTTGAGGCTCGCGCGCTTCAATTCTCTTAGTGCATATTCCAGCGACAAGGCATACTTCCTGGGTCTTCCGTGCCCTTCGGCCGCTGCCATGGTGGCCTCTTCTGTGCTGGTTTGTCACCATTTTGGGCTTTATGGGCCGGTGCAAAACGTGTTCGTGCTTGGCATGATCTATATCTTGTCTTTTTTGATGGTGAGCACGGTACGTTACTTCAGCTTCAAGGAATTTCCCTGGTTTCAGCGCCATCCCTTTTCAAGCATGGTGGGCGTGATCCTGGCAATAGCAATAATCGCAATGGAACCGAAGGTGACACTGTTTTTCATGGTATCGGCCTATGTTACGTCCGGGCCTGCCTTGGTTACCATAAAATTTTTCAGGAAACCCTTTGTCAGGATCAAACAAGGAAAGGAACCCGGCAATATCAGGAGCAGCGATCATGGCAAATAACAGGGTCATAATATTTGATACGACGCTCAGAGATGGAGAACAATCTCCCGGTGTTTCCTTGAATATGGAAGAAAAGCTTCAGATTGGAAGGCAGCTTGAAAAGCTGGGCGTAGATGTATTGGAGGCAGGATTCCCAGTGGCCTCCCAGGGAGATTTCGAAGGGGTAAAGCGCCTTGCAGACGAGCTGCGTGGTCTCCAGGTATGCGCCTTGGCCAGGGCAAGCAGGAAGGACATCGATATTGCATGGGATGCCATAAAAGGTGGTGAAAATCCGCGTATTCATACCTTCATCGCCACATCGGACATTCACCTCAAATACAAGCTCAGGAAGAACCGCGACGAGGTCCTGGAAATTGCAAAGGAGGCGGTTTCCTATGCTTCGAGCCTTACTCCCAACGTGGAATTTTCTGCCGAAGATGCGAGCAGGAGCGATTTGGACTACCTGTGCAAGGTCTTTAAAACAGTGATCGATGCAGGGGCTACCACGGTCAATTTCCCTGATACAGTTGGCTACGCAATTCCATGGGACTTTGCCGAGATGATCCGCTATGTGATGGAAAACACGCCGAACATTCACAAGGCCGTGTTGAGTGTGCATTGTCACAACGACCTTGGCCTTGCAGCCGCAAACGTGCTTTCGGCAATACACAGGGGTGCAAGACAGGTCGAATGTACCATAAACGGCATAGGGGAGCGTGCCGGGAACACTGCCATGGAAGAGATAGTCATGGCACTCAAGACCAGACACGACCTGCTGCCATATGAAACAGGAAT
>JALVPX010000061.1 GCA_027031565.1 Deltaproteobacteria bacterium
ATTAAGAGACCTCTGAAAAACAACTATTTTGTTCAAGAGCAAGGCCTGAGGAGCGAAAAAAGCGCAGCATACTTGGGGTATGTGAGCATTTTTTCGCGACGATAACGCAGCTATTGGGCAAAAGAGGCAGTTTTTCAGAGGTCTCAAGAAGTGAAAGGTTCCCATCCTGCAACAGAGATAATCGCCCACGACCTTTTGCCCAAGAAGAAAGGCGCAATCATGCATCTTTTTGCCTATGGTACTTTGATGAATAAAGAGACAATGCTGAAGATATCCGGCTGCACTCCAGAATGTATGAGTGCGGTACTGCATGGCTTTAAGCGTTTGTGCATCAAGGGGGCAGCCTATCCAGGCATTGTTCCTTCCGGTTCTGACAGAGTGGAGGGGCTCATCTATTTTGATTTGCCAGCCTCGGCCTGGAAACGCCTGGATGAATATGAGGGCAGTATCTATGAAAGGCAGTCAGTCCAGGTGGAAACGGGAAGCAGCCGACTGGTACAGGCCAGCGCATATGTGGTAAAGAGGGAATTTTATCATCTGCTGGAAGACAGACCATGGAAAGGCGCTCAAACCTTCACAAAGGCACGATGCAATATAGATGGAGCCTGAGGCGAGACTTGGCCTTTAGGTGCATGACCTGTCTCATGAGCTCGCCCGGCCTCCATTTTTCATGTTGAAGTGGCGAGATGTAGATGGTGCAGCGATCAGGGGGAAGGGAAATGCTGGACAAGTATTTTTCCATTGTCTGGAGATGTCCGTTGGGCAGATCCTTCCCAATCACGAAATTGAACGATACATTAAGCTTTCGGCCTCTTCGAGCCAGTTCCATGCCTTTGTCAAAGGCTTGCAACACTTCCAGGGAGGTGAGGGGTTTTCCCAATCTTTCCAGGGTATTTTCATGAAAGGATTCAAGGCCCAAGTTAATGAACACCTTGCTGTACGGTATTTTGTCCAGCTCAAGGAGATCGTCGAGGCCGTGCATCAGAAGCGAGCGAACGCTTCCAAACAGGAAGAGGTTTGTTCCTTGCATGATCGATGATCCAATGCCAAAAGAGTCGTAGGCCAGGGAGGCCGTTTCCGCTGCCCTTGCCGCTCCTGCTGCCAAGGCGTCGTTCTGGCCGAGGAATACCGAGTTGTAATTTGCCATGTCAGCCCCCAGGAACGATTTCATCTCCTTTATCTGGCATTTAAGTTCATTGTCGGAAACGATCTCAAGATCACCTCCTGCTTTTACCGAGCAAAAGGAGCAATTGTGCATGCAACCCCTAGAAACAAAAAGGGGTATCAGGTCATATTCCGCTTTTATGGCATCTGGCGGCAGCACAGGCACTGTCCCCTTTAGAATTCCGGCAAGCTGACGTGCCAAAAAATTTAACTGTCTGGCCCCTGCAACAGGATAGGCCTGGGAGGCCTCTTCCAAGAGATTCCTCAATCTGGATAGTTTTTCGCCTGCCCGCATGTCTTGCCAGGGCGACCATGGGCCTGCCAAGGGCACTGGCAGGTAGTAGCGCCCAGTCAGTTCGTAGACACCTGCATAGGCATCGCTTTCGTAAAGGAGCCACTTGTTTCCCAAAGTTCTTCTGAGGTAGTTTTCAGGACCTGGCCACAGATCTGCCTTCAAAGGAGCTATCCACTTGATGCGCCCCTCAAGGTCAAAAAGAAAGCGGTACCCATCAAAATCGATCTGCTGCAAGGAACCATAAAAGGTGATGGCGCTGATTGGTTCGTACGAGGTTCGGTAACGCCTTGTTTCCATATATGTGGCCAATGACCTTACATGCCCTGGCCAATTTTCAAGCGGACACGATCCCGCTGCTTTTTAAGGCCCTGAATTTTGACAAGGCTTCCAGATTCTTCAGACCGAGGCGGCTGGTTGGACTGGCTGCCTTGGAACAGGCTGCGGGGCAAGTAGAGCGCCAACTGCTATGAAAAATTATAATGCTTTCTTACCGCCTTTTTTACCTGCCATACACAATCAAGCCCCTTGGGAAAGGTGACCAGATCGCCTGGCCCAATTTGCACATCCCCCTCGTCTGTCTT
>JALVPX010000062.1 GCA_027031565.1 Deltaproteobacteria bacterium
GAATAATTGTCAAAATAGATTGAAAGATCAAATTTCCACTTGTTACCAGGGAAGTATCTATAGCCTGCTTCATACGCCCACAGCACTTCAGAGCGGAAATCTTCGTCCCCTTTCAAAAGCTTATAGGTGGAAAGTGGAATAAAAGTGGATGGATTTATAAAGCCTACAACCCAATTTGCACTTCTGGCTGAGAGATCAGGGGTGTGAACCGCCCTCGAGACTGCAGCCCAAAAAATGTTTTTTTCGTTCTTTTTCCATAAGATCCTTGCTGTAGGCTGGATCTCCATGTGCGTATATGAGTTATGGTCGATCCTGGCTCCCCAGGTAACTTTCAGATTATCCTCTAGAAAAGAGGCCTCATCCTGAAAGAAAAAACTGTAAATGTAGTCATTTCTTTCTGGACTTCTGAAGGAAACAAACCATTTGCCCTGCATGGAAACCTTGTTTGCCCGGAACCCAACGCCAACGGTGGTGCTGTGGCTAGACCACGGATAAAATAGATATTGGATTTCTGCGTCGACAGTATCAACTTTGTTTTTCAAGATGGGGTTTAACCTGTGACTCCTTTGCACATAGGTCTTGAGGGTTACTTGGGAGGCATCTTCAAAGAGGTGTTCCCATTTGAGCATCAAGTTCCCACCTTTTACATCAACATCACCTTTTTCCTTCCACCAGTATGGCTCCACATAAGAAAAAACCTTGTAGGCAGCAGCCCTTTCACCGTAACGCACATCTCCTGAGATGGTAACAGAATCTGCTCCATGAAAATCCCCATCCATTCGAAAACCAGCACGGTAGTCATACCAGCCGTCTTTCATCACATAATATGGCTTGTTATAAGAATTGTCCCGTTTGATGGCTTGGACGTACATACGATAGAAAAGGTTTTCTCCAATTGAGTCCCCGCAAATCATATCACCGAAACCCTTTTCTTCGTTGCCTGCTCCAGCAGTAAGGGAAAGCCCTTGGGTTGCATCGGCCCTCTTGGTTATCACGTTAATGATTCCATTTACTGCATTTGCCCCCCAGGTGGCTCCCCCTGGTCCGCGTATAACCTCAATACGTTCTATAAGTTCTATGGGAATGGTCTGTTCATCCCACAACACGGTGGGAAAAGCGGCAGAATAGACGCTTCTGCCATCGATTAAGAGAAGAAGTTTATTGGCATATTCATCATTAAAACCCCTGGCACTTACTGCCCAGCGCTTTGCGTACGCTTGGGCAACATGAAGGCCTGGAACCATCCGGAGCGCATCTGCTATATACCTTACCCCGGTTCTCTTCAAATCCTCCTGGGTGATCACGTAGACAGCAAATGGAACATCCTTCAATTTTTGCGGGCGCTTTGCCGCAGATGAAATCTCTATGTCCATGAGTTCTTCCAGACTCATGGAAAAATAGTCCTCCATTGACATGGCAAGGCCGCTAGTAGAGCAAACAAGCATGAACAACAGAAAAAACAGGAAACCAAGACAACTGTCTGCCCAAAACCTGCTGTTATTATCTGCTGTCCAGTTCGCGACCATTAAAAGCTCCAGCTTACCTTTGCATAAAACGTGCGCATTATCTCCACCATATCCTGCCCCAGAAAATCTGAATTGAATTCAGGATGCGCATCATCAAACAGGTTTTGAACAGCCAGATCGATCTTAAGACCTGGACTAGGCCTCCACGTAAAAATTACATCCATGTCTAGATAAGATGGTATAGAAAGAGAAGGAAGCGAATCCACATATCTCAAGGTGACATCAATATCGGCATTTCTTGACAAAAACAGGGAAGATCGCACATAGAGCATGTTCTCAGGCACCCTGCCCTCCAAGTCCTTGTCGTTCAAGTTAGTCGTAATGAAACCCTTTGGGTGCAGGTACATCTTCGTGTATGTATATGAACACTTCACTGACCACCAATCATTGATATTGTATCGAAGAGACAATTCTGCCCCATACACCTCGCCCCTCATCTTATTTGCAGCCTGAACAAAAATTTCCTGATATTCCGTGGGTTCGCTGTGGAAGACAGA
>JALVPX010000063.1 GCA_027031565.1 Deltaproteobacteria bacterium
GCCGGAGAGTCCATACGTAACATGCTCATGGCACAAGGAATGCAAGCTAAGCTCATCATAGATGAGGAGCGTCCCACCACTGTCAAAACCAGGGTCATAGCCCAGGGGCAGCAGGTCGTCAGGGTGGATAGGGAGTACAGAGGAAGTCTTGATAGGGCCACGAAATCCGCCCTGAAAGCCGCAATAGATTCCCTCGGCCGCAGTGCAGATGGAATTATTGTCTCTGATTATGCCAAGGGTGTAATCAGCATGGATGTCGTGGAGTTGCTCTCATCCATGTCGCTGCAGAAACAAATTGAACTTATCATTGATCCCAAGCCTGTGAATGTGCGGTGTTACAAGGGGGCAAGTGTGATTACCCCGAACGAACAAGAGGCGCATGCCATGATAGGAAGCCATGGCAGGGAGGAACCGGAAGCCCTGGCCAGGAAACTGCACGACAAATTGGGGGTGCAAAAGATACTGATTACCCGCGGCGCTGCCGGCATGTATGCCTGGCATCGAGATCAGGGAGCCAGGGAAATACGCTCTGAAGCCAGGGAAGTGTATGACGTGACCGGTGCAGGCGACACCGTGGTTGCAGTTCTCTCGGCTGCCCTGGCGGGCGGGGCCACTTTTTTTGAGGCTGCCAGTCTTGCCAATGTGGCTGCAGGTCTTGTGGTGGCAAAAGTGGGTACTGCCTCGGTCAGCGTAAATGAATTGTCCGAGGCTTTAAGTAAAAAAAACAGGCATGGTTAATGAGCACGCTTAAAGAACCGGGACCGGCCAAGCTTGTTTGCAGCATATTTGCAAGGCATGAAAATGTCATAACACAGGCGCTTGGCGAACTCCGGGAACGTTTTGGTGACATCGATCTTGAAAGCGGCCTTCTTGCCTTTGATTACACTACATATTATGAACCCGAATTTGGGCCTGGCCTCGTCAGGAAGCTGGTAAGTTTTGAAGACTTGGTAAGGCAGGATTGTCTGGTGGAAGTAAAACACATGACCAATGACCTTGAACAGACAACCGCTTCAAATGGGAAAAGGGTTGTGAATATAGATCCCGGCCTGTTGACAGCCGAAAGGCTGGTGTTGGCCACCGGAAAGAATTTCACCCACAGGATCTACTTGGGCAGAGGGGTGTTTGCAGATCTCACACTCATATATCAGGGAAAGCGGTTCAAGAGTCTTCCCTGGACCTTCCCAGATTATGCTTCAGGGCAGGTTCAGGGATTTTTGAAGGGTGCGAGACAGATTTTTTTGGAACAGCGAGATAGGGCCTAAGCAATGTCACGAAATGTTTCAGGAATGACCGGCGTTGGAGGCGGCAAAGAAAATGGTTAGAAGCATGACCACCTTTGCAAAGGTGCACCGGGAAGGTGACAACTGGTCTGTGGCCATGGAATTGAGGTCGGTCAATTCCAGATATTGCGACGTATATATTCGCATGCCCAAATGGATGATCGAGCTTGAGGACCGGGTCAGAAGGAAGGTGAAGGAATGCCTTGAGCGCGGGAGGATTGAACTGGGTGTCCAATTTGAGGCGGCCGACCTTGAAACCAATGCCTTTGAAGCAGACATGGCCACTTCAAAGACCTTTTTTGAGGCAGCCTCGCAGATCAAAAAAGGCCTGGGACTGCCAGGCGAACTCGACATAGGAAGGTTTCTATACGTGTGCAGAGACGCAATACGACCGGTCGAAACAGATGCCGACCTTGAAATTGTCTGGCAGCGAATAAAACCGGCCCTGCTTGAGCTGCTGGACAAGGCCGTTGAAATGTCGTCGGAGGAGGGTGCCAATCTCGTAAGGGACCTGGAAAAGAGGCTGATGTTCATTGAAAAAGGGCTTGAAGGCATTGAAAGAAGGGCGCAGGAGCACACAAAAGAGGCCCAGAAGGCGTTGATGGAGAGGGTGCAGCAGCTGTTGGAAGATCTGCCGCTCGATGAAAACAGGATTGCAGCAGAGGCAGCCATCCTAGCGGACCGGCTGGATATCACCGAGGAAATCGTGAGGGCACGAAGTCACCTCGC
>JALVPX010000064.1 GCA_027031565.1 Deltaproteobacteria bacterium
AGGCGTATAAGGAAGCCGCAAACCTGCGACCTTGAGCAGTGCAAGGGCAAAACAGGGCACATCAGGCTCATATTTCAAAATTGCCCGCCTCACCACACCGCTGGTTCCCAGCCTCACGTCAATATGGCCGAGGCTTGAATAATTTTTGATGCCGCTTGCAGGCTTGATGATGCTGCCAAAGGAATTTCGGGCCACAGCCAGCACTGTGGGAGGGCCTTGTAGAAGCGCGTGACTGAATCTTTCATCACATGACGTCGATTCCGGGAAAAGAAAATCGAGACCAACGGCCTTGGAAAACTTTATCTTTTCCAGCAGTTTCGCATGCAGGCACCTGGACCAGGGCCAGGCTCCAAATTTGTCCAGGCTCGCTTCATCAACTGTAATAATTACCACGTCCTGGCCTGGATCGATCGGCCCCCGCCATTCAAAAAATGTGTCCAGGGTCTTTTCGCGCAGATACGTATGTATGGGAGTCAGGCCGAAAAGACCCCACAACACTCCTGCAAAGAGTATTACGAAAAAACGGTTCTTCACCTGGTAAAACGACCAACCTTACAAAATAATAATGCCCAAGAGAATCAGCGCAGTTGTACCGCACACGTAGCCGCAATATCCCCAGGGCTCTTTTTCAACCTCAAAGGTCTGGGGCACTGAAAAATCGCTCTTTTGCCCAGATGCGCTGACAGACCTCACCCTCACAAAATAGGTGCCTCCGCGTTTAGGCTTCTTCAATGCATAAACGGGCTTGGTCAATCCCTTTTTTTCAAAGATGATCTTATTGAAATCCTTGTCCTTGGCCATCTGGATTTCGTAGGTTGCACCGTGGCCAACAGCTGCCCACTGTAGATAGATCGTATCTTTGTCTTCCTTCACAGAGGCCTTTCCGGGCGTCTTTAGCACCTTCCAGGAGAGTACGTTTGAAAAAAGGCTCTGAAAACCATCCCCTGCCTTTGAGGCAACCTTGAAATAATAGGTCCCTGGCTTGAGGTTTTCAGCCAGGTATGTGGGCTGTCTGACCTCGGTATCAGCGATAACGGTGCTAAACTGTTCATCCTTTGCCAGCAAAACCCTATAAGAAGCGGCACCTTCCACTTTGAGCCACTCCACCTTCACGCTTTTTCTCCATGTTTCAAAGCCCTTATGAGGCTGTGAAATGATTGGAGCAGCAGGTACGGTCCTTACTTGGAAGAAAAAGGGATTTGCCGGCGGGCTTTCAAGACCTCTTTCATCAATACCAGTCATAAAAAGCACATAGTGCGCATCTTCAAGCTTTGCAAAGGAGACCTCTTCGCCCGGTTTCACAAATCTCTCAGTGACAAAACGCTCCTGTCCCCCATCCTTGAGAAGGGTAATGTGAAGCCTGCTGTATGCTTCTTTCCTGGTTTTGACAACTACAGGCAGCAGCCTGTAAAGCGTCTTGATCTCCGGTTTGGCCGGAGGCGGTGGCAAAGTCAGAGGCCTTGTTGGCGGCGAGCCTTTTTTCACAATGGAACCCTTGCCCTCTGGCAGGGCTATCTCCTTTCCAGAGGCAGCAACACTTACGACACCATGCAGGGACTCAATGATACTAGCATCCTCCTGGGTGAGTTTGACCCTGAAGCGGGTGCCCCGCACGCCTGTAAGGGCAACAGGAGTCTTTATCTCAAAGGTGTCGCCTGGTGGAAGCTTTTCCTGAATGATATTGAAAAGGCGGCCCTTTTCCAGGAGAAACCCGGCCTTAAGCGAGCCGTCTGCAAGGCGTATCACGTAAACTATTTCAAGAATTGCGTTGGGCTTGACTGTAATACGCCTTCCCCGCGGCAAAACCAGATCCATCTGGCTTTCTTCCTTGGTTACCACCACGTTGCCAGGGAGCACGATATCGCCTTCGCGAAGCCATTTTTTCTGATGATCCTCTGTAAGCACATATGCCTTGCCCGTCAGGTTCTCAACCTTCAGGGCTACTATCTCTATGTTAAGAAGCCTTAAGGGAACCTGCAGGTAGGAATTTGACTTGATCTTGTAAGGGGGCTTCAGCTTATTTAAAGATGCTATCTCAACCCAATCCTGGGGCCTGTTGCAAAATTTTCGGGCCAGCTTGATCAAGCAGATATTCTTCTCAACCTTTATAGGTATAAATATGTCATCATTAGCATTGGCACAAAATACAACATGAACACTCAAGAAAAGGAGAACGATTGTTGTTATTATTGTAGCGGATGGTTTGAACATGCAACTCCCTTACGTTGGTGCAAAGGCCCTATAAAGCATGGGCACCTTAATTTTATGTCATCAAGAACCCAAGGAAAAAAGCGGTAAATAAAAACTGCAAAATCAAGGCGATTCATGATGTTATACCATTTTTCCCTCTTCCAGCCTGTAACCTACGCCAGGAACCGCCTTAATTGTGAATTCATCCACTTCGTTTTCGGCCAGCTTCCGCCTCAAGTTCCCTATGTGCATTATAAGGGTCTTGGTCTCGATCTGGGGATCATAACCCAACACCTTCTCAAGCAGCTCTTCCCTGGAAACCACTTCCCCTTTTCGAGCCAATAAATAGTGCAGTATATCAAACTCGGTCTTGGTCAGGGGGATACGAACTTCCCTGTCGCCCAATTTGTTCGTGGCGGTCCTCTTCAATGCGTCTAGGGAAAAAGAACCGATGTCAAACTGTATTTTCCGGGGCATGGAGGAGCAGCGGCGCATTATAGCCTTTATTCTTGCCATAAGTTCGTTCAAGGAAAATGGCTTGGTGATGTAGTCATCCGCCCCGACTTCTAATCCCTTGATCTTGTCGCTTGTATCCTTCTGGCATGTAAGCATGATGACAGGGGTGTTGTTACCTGTCTCTCTCAGGCGTTTCATGAATGAAAAGCCATCAAGATGCGGCATCACCAGATCCAATATTATCAATTCAGGCGGATCATTTGATACCGCTTCCAGGGCTGCCAGCCCGTCTGATGCCTTGATTACTTTGATATCATGGGATTCGAAAAAGGTACTCAGCATCGTAGCGATGCTTTCATCATCCTCCACCACCAATATTTTGGTTGGCATAGCGCTCATGGCTTTACTCCTCTACCTTGTTCCTAACCTCTACCATAAATTTCAAAATAATAAAATAGTTGGCTCATGTTGACTGCTGTCCACCCCTCTTGTAAGAATAATCGTTGTGGTAAGGCGAGGGAATCCGGTGAGAATCCGGAGCGGGGCCGCCACTGTAAATGGGGACGAATGCTGCAGCAAGCCACTGTCCCTTCTATTGGGATGGGAAGGCGCAGCGAGTAGAACGATCCATGAGCCAGGAGACCCCCTTTCCACAATGGATATACAGACCGGGCGCGGGCTCCCGCCTGGTTCTGAAAGATTCGACATTTTTTCAAGGGGCCTTGTTCGAAAGGCCCTTTTTATTTTGAATTTTGAGACAAAGCAATGAGCAACCCGCTTACGACATTTGTTTTTCTATTTTTGTGCCTCTTTTTTATAGCTTGTCCGTCAGGCGTGAAGGCGCAGGGTCTGACCGTAATCGATGACCGCGGATCAACCATCGTGCTTAACCAGCCGGCAAAACGTGTTGTTTCGCTATACCCAGCCTTGACTGAAATCGTGGCAAGGCTGGGACTTGAATCCAGAATCGTTGGTGCAACCGCACACGATCCGCTGATCCAGAAAAACAAGGGTGTGAAACTCGTAGGAACGCACATGCGCCCGAGCCTAGAAATCATAATGGGTCTCAAACCAGACCTTGTCTTGCAGGGATCGAGCAGGCATGATGCATTGATGGTAACAGATGCATTGAAACGCAGGTCCATTCCTGTTGCGCTGTTTCGGCCCCATACCTTTGATCAAATGTTTTCCTCCATCAGGAAGATCGGGTTGCTATTGGGCGCTGAGACAGAATCTGAATGCGTTGTAAAGGAGCTTAGCAGAGCGCTTTCAGACATAAAGAGGAGATTCCCCCCTCCTGATCCCGTGCCCAAGGTCTTTTTTGAAATCAATCGCACAAATCTCCTTGCTGCAGGAACACGAAATATTGTCAATGATATAATTTTGCTGGCAGGGGGCAGGAACATCGTGAATGTGCCCAAAAGGATCGTGCGTTATAACAGGGAAGAGATTCTGCGGGCCCAGCCTGATATCTATATCATCCAGAAAGGCCCTATGAACAGGGGGGTGTCAACTGAATACGACTCTTCGTTTTTCTCCGCTATTCCCGCCTTTTCCAAGGGCAATGTCCTGCTGGTTGACGAATTTCTTTTCTCTCGTCCAGCTCCGAATGCCGTGAAGGCAGTTGAGGTCCTGGCAAAATTCATTCATGAACATTTTCCAAGCCAGCAAAAAAAACGGCGGAGAATTAGATGACCAAAGAAACCGCGGCCACCGGCATACTATATGGAATAGGGGTTGGACCAGGCGATTCCAATCTGCTGACCCTGGAGGCAGTGGAAATCCTGGGGCGTGTAAAATGGATCTTTGCTGCGTCCTCAAACAGGAACGGCAAGAGCCTGGCCCTTGAGATTGCCTCTTCCTATTTTAATGAAAGAGCAAACGTTCAGCCCCTCTATTTTCCAATGACCAGGGATAAAGAGAGGCTGGAAGAGGCATGGCAGGCCAATTGCCAGAAGGTGCAGAACGTGTTGACCATGCCAGATGATGCTGCCTTCGTTACCCTGGGAGACCCTTCTACATATTCCACCTTCACTTATCTCTTGAGAAAACTAAACTGCAACAATGAATTTGGCTGGAAAATAGTCCCCGGCATCACCTCTTATCAGGCATCTGCTGCGGTTTTGGGCCTGCCGCTGGCAGAGGCAGAGGAATCGTTGACTATTGTTTCAGGTGCCAAGGGGATAGATGAACTGGAAATGGCTCTGACATACTCAGATAATATAATAATTATGAAGGCCTACAGGCATTATCGAGAAATTGTGCGACTGCTCAAGGAAAAAGGGCTTGCAGACCGTACGGTGGCAGTAAGGAGGTGCGGACTGCCTGGCCAAGAGATCAGTTTTGATATCGAAGAGTGGGATGGAGAGGAGAGGTCATATTTTACTCTTTTGATCGTGAAAAAGAGGCCAGATCACAAACAGATATCATATCAAGGGCCTGCATTTGAGCGTATTAAGTAGGGCAAATAGGCTCCTTTGAGTAATTCAACGGGGCTTCACGTTTTATCACGTCAACTATGTGCTCCGGGTCATCCAGGACGTGGAATAGCGCCAGATCATGCTTGTCTATCATGCCGTGGGTCAGCTGCTGCTTTTCTATCCAAGTGACCAGCCCCTTCCAATAGTCGCTTCCAACGAGAATGACAGGAAAGGGTTTTATCTTACGCGTCTGTATCAGCGTGATGGCCTCAAAAAATTCATCCAGCGTGCCAAAGCCCCCGGGCAGGCATACAAAGGCCACTGCATACCGGACGAGCATGACCTTCCTGACAAAAAAATACCTGAAATCAAGGGAAATATTGGGATATGGATTGGGTTCCTGCTCATGGGGCAGTTTGATATTAAGGCCGGCAGACCTGCCTCCTGCCTCGGCTGCACCCTTGTTGGCAGCCTCCATGATCCCAGGCCCGCCGCCAGTCACCACTGAAAACCCTGCCTTGGCCACTCCCATTGCTATATTTTCAGCCAGCTGGTAGTAGCTGTCTTCAGGTTGGGTCCTGGCGGATCCAAATATGGCCACTGCCGGGTAAATCTTGCACAGTGCCTCAAAACCATCCACAAACTCCGCCATGATCCTGAACAGGCGCCACGACTCCTGCGCGCTCAGTTCATCTAAAATATACCGTTCAGCTTCATTCCCCGCAGGAAGTTCGTCTTTTCTAACCGACACTTTTCACCTCTTGAAATCAAGAAAATCGGCCAACACCTTATAAGAGGAAGGGCTTTTTCGCAAATAATAGATATTAAACTGGGCAAGGAGATTCCAGATTTCTTCAAACAATTCCGGGGCCAGGCAGAGCCGTCCAAAATTTGCCGCATGGCTGCGCTGATAAAATCGAAGACTCTTAAGTGCGCCCATGGATATCTTGATCATGTCTTTTTGCCCATCTGCACAGGCTGCACAAACCGCTCCGCCCCTTTCGATGCTGAAATGAATCTGAGGGGCCTCCAGGCCTGATTTGCAATTTACACACTGCCCGATACCAAGCTTGTATCCTGCATACCGAAGGAGATGCAGCTTGAAACCAAGGATTGATCCATAAGGCGTATTTCCATTGAACAAGGCTGCAAGCGTTTGAAGAACCAGTGAATATAATGCCTTGTCCGGGTCCTCTTCCTTTGACCACAGGTCTGTCAATTCACAGACTAGGCTCGCAAGGCAATAAGATTCTGAACAGGCCCCTAT
>JALVPX010000065.1 GCA_027031565.1 Deltaproteobacteria bacterium
CTCTATGCCCGTATGGCTGAAAAGAGCATCAACAAAGAGGCCCAGGAGCTGTTTTTGGATTTATCGCACGAAGAAAAGGCACACCTTGATTTCCTGGAAAGGGAGATGAACAAGATCCTGGAAACATAAAATGAGTAAAAGCAAGATAACCGTAAAACAATGCCTTAAAGAAATGTCTTCTAAACATCCCGTGGCTACCGTTACCCCGGATACCAGCCTCCATGACGTGGCACGGGCGATGGTCAAGGGGCTGCGCCGCAGGGTGGTTTACGTGGTGGATGAGGAGGCCAGGCTCAAAGGCTACATAACCCTGAACAACCTCAAAGACATTGTGTTCAGCCACTTCTTGTCGTCCAAGCTGGAAGATGCCCTGGTTTTGAGCGAGGAGAACATGGAACTCTTTTCTTCGGAAAAGGCTGCTCAAGTAATGGAGAACGATGTGCCTTCATGCCATGAGCAGGACCTGCTGCACAATGTGTTGGAATGGATGATGGAAGCGGATCTGCTGGATGTGGCTGTACTAGATCAGGATGATCGCCTGGTGGGTAATCTTGACGTGCTGGACCTCTTGCAGCAGTGGCTTCTTTACGGGTGCGAGGTCTTTTGATGTGATAGATCATCCCTTGCTTGCAGTAGGCCTGCTACTTATCGGCTCCTTCCTGGGCGGATGGGCAGCCAACGCACTCAAGCTGCCGCGGGTCAGCGGCTATCTGGTTGCAGGAATGCTGATGAGCCCCTCGTTTCTCAACGTACTGCCGAGCTCGCTAACTTCCCGTGATCTTGCCAGCCTTACAGAGGTCGCCTTGGCCATTATTGCCTATTCCATTGGAGGCAGCCTTGTCTACAAAAGGCTCAGACAACTTGGAAAGAGTATTGCCTGGATTACAGTGGCACAGGCTGCAGGGGCCTTTCTTTTCACTACGGCAAGTCTTCTCTTTGTGTGGCCTCTTTTGACAGATTTTCCTCAGATATGCGCCTCTGAAAGGGCTCTTACGTGGGTCGTGTCCATTGTAATCGGCGCAATTTCGGCTGCTACTGCTCCTGGTGCCGTGCTTGCGATAATTTCTGAATACAGGGCCAAGGGGCCTTTTACCACTACTTTGTTGGGCGTCATTGCCCTGGATGACGGCCTAACCATCATATTTTTTGCAATCGCATCCACTGTTGCAAATATTTTATTGAATCCAGGTTCTGTCTCCTTCTTTTATATGGCCATTACCCCATTGTGGGAGATCGGCCTTTCGATAATATTGGGTACAATTGCCGGAATCGGCCTTCAATACGGGGTTCATCTGGCCAGGAGGCCAAGCTCCGTGCTTATGATCGTGCTCGGTGCGATATGTGTTGCCAGCGGGGCATCCATAGTGCTGCACGCATCCCCCCTTCTGACCAACATGACAGTCGGATTCATTGCGGCCAACTGGGAGCCGAGGCACCATCAGCTTTTTCATGTGCTTGAACAGATCGAAGAGCCCATTTTTGGTCTTTTTTTCAGCCTGGCAGGAGCCCATTTCGACATGACGGTGATTAAACAGGCGGGTCTTCTGGGTATAGTAATTCTCATTGTCAGGGTCATGGGCAAACAGGCAGGCACGTGGCTGGGTGCAAATCTTTCCGGTGCCTCGCCTGCAGTGAAGAAGTACCTGGGATTGGGGCTTTCCCCGCAGGCCGGAGTGACAGTTGGCCTTGTACTCATTGCCGAGGAGTTTCTGCCCAGCGGGGTAAGCGACATCGTGGTCAATGCCGTAATAGGCTCGGTCATATTGAACGAATTGATTGCTCCGCCCCTGGTCACCTTTGCCTTTAAAAAGGCCGGGGAGGTGAGCTAAACGCTCGTCGAGGTGAAACATGAAGGTCAAAGATGTGCTGGAAAAGGCGGTCAACCTGCCGTACATAACCGTGCCTGTGGATTATCCAATTGAAGAAGTGGCTGGAAGGCTTCTTGAAAACCCGCAGGTGCGCGAGATTTACGTGGTGGATGAAAAAGAGAGGCTCGTAGGGGAGATC
>JALVPX010000066.1 GCA_027031565.1 Deltaproteobacteria bacterium
GGATAGAATGGGGTTACAACCTCGACAGGCAGCCCGGCGAAGACCGCAGCAACTGGGAATTCAGGATCGGCGGTGCCTTTTAATGAAAAAGAGCCTTGAAGAAATAGCACGATTCCTCAAAGGCGAGCTGAAGGGGGACGGTCAAATAACAGTCACCGATATTCAGTCGCTTGAGAACGCAGGCCCTGAACATATCAGCTTTGCAGTAAAGCCGTCCATGGCTGAGGCAGTAAAAATGAGCCATGCCTGTGCTTTCATACTGCCGAAAACATGGCCGCACCCTATTGAAAAACCCCACATATTGGTAGAGGATCCATATGTTGCCTTTGCAAAGCTGGCCGAAGAGTTTGCCAGGGTGGAATTTCACGCTTTAGGTATCAGCCCTGATGCAATCATCGGCTCAGGCTGCTCCATTGCGGAACAGGTGTCCATTTTCCCGCGGGTGGTTATCGGGGACAACGTGACCATAGAAGCCTCAGTGACCATACACCCGGGATGCATTATCGGTTCCAATTGTTATATCGGCAAAGGGAGTATCCTCCATTCAAACGTTACCATCTATGATGCTGCCCGTATCGGCAACAGGGTTGCGATACATTCAGGCACCGTAATAGGCAGCGACGGCTTTGGCTATGCCTGGGATGGAAAACGGCACATAAAGATCCCGCAGCGGGGGCTGGTCATAATAGAAGATGATGTGGAAATAGGGGCAAACTGTACCATTGATCGGGCCACTTTTGGAGAAACCAGGATAGGAGCAGGCACCAAGATAGACAATCTGGTGCAGATCGGCCACAATGTGACCATTGGTCCAAACTCCATAATAGTAGCCCAGGTCGGCATAGCTGGCAGTTCCAGCATAGGCGCAGGTGCTGTTCTTGGGGGGCAGGTTGGAATCAGCGGTCACATAACGGTCGGTGACGGTGTGAAAATAGCCGCCCAATCAGGGGTTTCAAAAAACATATCAGCAGGACAAACCGTAATTGGTAGCCCTGCCCTTCCTTACAGGGAGTGGCTTAAACAGCAAAGCCGAATAAAAAACCTTGCCCTGATAACCAGGGAGATCAAGACTCTTAAAGAGGAAATATCGAGACTCAAAAGGAAAGAGGGGTTGGAAAATGAGTAACACACCAGATCTGCCGCTGTCCATAGGTGCAATCAAGGAACTTCTACCGCATCGATACCCCTTTTTGCTGGTAGACAAGATCACCAGATTCAAGGCAGGAGAATTCATACAGGGATTTAAAAATGTTTCAATAAACGAGCCCTTTTTCCAGGGCCATTTCCCGGATAGTCCTATAATGCCCGGTGTTCTCATACTCGAGGCCATGGCCCAGATAGGTATCTTGTTTGCCAAGCTTACGGCCCCTGATGACATGGAGAATAAACTCTTTGTGTTTGCAGGCATGGACAAGGTGCGGTTCAGAAGGCCTGTACTGCCAGGTGATCAACTGATCATGGATCTCAAACTGCTAAAGCGGAAGGCCATTATTTGGAAGATGGAAGGGGTCGCCGCGGTTGATGGAGAAGTGGCTGCAGAGGCTGTCTTGATGGCTGGAATACAAAGGAAAGGATCTTTATAACCAATATGCAGAGCAACGACTTGAAATTTCAGATCCATCCCACGGCTGTGGTGGCTCCAGGCGCAGAGTTGTCACCAGGGGTAAAAATAGGACCTTATGCCATTGTAGGAACCCATGCAAGGATCGGTGAAGGAGCAGAAATAGGGCCCCATGTGGTGATTGACGGCAAGACAACCATAGGTGCCAGGGCGCATATATTCCAGTTTGCCTCAGTGGGTGCTGATCCTCAGGACATCAAATATCGGGGTGAATTGACCTCCGTGGAAATAGGTGAAGGAACCATAGTGAGGGAGTTTGTCACAATACACAGGGGAACCGATGAAGGCGGCGGCCTGACCACAATAGGGAAAAAGTGCATGATAATGGCCTATTCTCATATTGCCCATGACTGCAAGATTGGAAACGGAGTGATA
>JALVPX010000067.1 GCA_027031565.1 Deltaproteobacteria bacterium
GTTCTTATGGAAGAGTTGCCTGTGGAAACGAGAGCTGCCGTGCAGATACCTCCTATTGTAATAAGGTCTGCCCCTACCCGGCATACCCCTCACAGCCTGGCATACAGGATCGAATCAGATAGCGGCTTATCCGTTGTCTTTTCAGGCGATACAGACTTTAGTGAGAATCTTATAGATCTTGCCAGAGGAGCTGACCTGCTTGTTTGCGAATGTGCAGCACCTGAAGGCATGAAGGTAGAGGGCCATCTCACGCCTTCTGAAGCAGGCAGGACGGCAGCCAGGGCAGGAGTGAAGCAGCTACTGCTCACCCATTTTTACCCGGAATGTGACAAGCACGACATTTTGACACCCTGCCGTAACGAGTACGATGGGCCTGTAATTTTGGCTGAGGATCTCATGCGTCTTGTGTTGACCTGATGTTGAAACTACTTCCTGAATTCCTCTGATCGGATATTATATTTTCTCATAAGGTGCTGGAATGATTGCCTTTCAATCCCTCCGAGCCTGGCTGCTTCCGTTACGTTTCCGCCAGTTTTTTCCAGGTGATAGGTGATATATTTTGTAGTAAAGTGCTTCATTATCAATGACTTGGCATCCTTGTAGGGCCTGTTGATTATCTCGTCCAGGTCTTTTACCAGACATTCTGATTCATCAGACTCCAATTGGATATCATCAGGCTGGATAATTTCCTGGGGGCTCAACAGTATGGAACGTTTGATCACATTCTGCAGCTCTCGAACATTGCCTTTCCATGCCGCATTGGTCAGCTTGGTCATGGCTGCTGAGGAGAGCTGTTTTTCCGGTCTCTTTAATTGCTGCTTGTAGATCTCCAGGAAGTGATTGGCCAAAATCGGTATATCTTCTTTCATCTTGCGTAGCGGAGGCATTTCAATGAGGAGTTCACTCAACCTGAAATAAAGGTCTTCCCGGAATTCTCCCTTTGCCATCTTTTCTTTCAGGTCTTGATTAGTAGAGGCCACAATTCTGACATCCACCTTCTTGGTAACATTGTCACCAAGGGGCTTGATCTCCCGCTCCTGAAGTACCCGGAGCAATTTGGTCTGAAGCACCAGCGGAAGATCTCCTATTTCATCCAGGAAAAGCGTACTGTTATGGGCTACCTCGAAAAGTCCCTTTTTGTCACGGGTTGCATTGGTAAAGGCCCCTTTTTTGTAGCCGAATAGCTCACTTTCCAGGATAGCCTCAGGGATCGCAGGGCAGTTTACTGCTACCATTTCCCTGCTTCTCCTTTCGCTCAGTGCATGGATCGTGCGGGCTGCCAATTCCTTACCAGTGCCGCTTTCTCCTGTAATAAGAACCGACATGTCTGTCTTTGCCACGAGCCTTATGGTGCTCAAGACCTTTTGAAGCGCAGGGCTTGAGCCGATAAATTGGTGCAAGAGCTCCTTTTGCCTGATCTTTTCCTGTAACGTTGCCGTCCTTTTCAAGAGTTTTTGCCTTTCAAGGCAATTTTTCAGGGAATGGAAAAGCCTGTCTTCGTCAAGTGGTTTGGTAATAAAGTCGTAAGCGCCTTTGCGGAGGGCTTCAACGGCAAGGTCTATACTGCCGTAAGCAGTCATGAGCAGTACAGCGATCTTGGGGTCAATTTTTTTCAATTGGTCAAGAAGTTCCAGGCCATTTAAATCAGGCATGCGGATATCTGACAA
Organism: Deltaproteobacteria bacterium; assembly: GCA_027031565.1. Taxonomy (GTDB): domain Bacteria; phylum Desulfobacterota; class Dissulfuribacteria; order Dissulfuribacterales; family JALVPX01; genus JALVPX01. The sequence goes on from JALVPX010000067.1 coordinate 1,668, forward strand.
GACCACATCCACCTTCTCTTTTGATGCGGTTTTAAGGGCCTCAACGCCTGAATCTGCAATCAATATTCGGCAGTCGAGTTCAGGTTCAAGCAATCTCTTGAGGCCTGAAAGAAGATCTTTTTCATCATCTACAATCAATAATGTTTCTTCATACATGGAGATGCAACCAAAATTTCATGTCTTAATTTAAAGATACTCAACTATTATTGTGCTGGCACAATAATAGTGAATTTTGCCCCGCGGCCAGGGTGGCTTTCAACTTGTATCTCTCCTCCATGTTCTTTTACGATCCCGTATGATACCGAGAGGCCGAGACCAGTACCTTCTCCTGTTTTCTTTGTAGTAAAAAAGGGATCGAAAATCTTGTCCAATATGTGTGCATCGATTCCATGGCCATTGTCTGCTATTTCAATCTCGACCAAATGCTTTGTAGGAACATATCTTGAAGATATTTCGACCTTCCCCTTTCCTGTAATTGCCTGTTTGGCGTTCATGAGCAGGTTCATGAAGACCTGCTTCATCTTGTCTGAATCAATCAGAAGCCTTGGTATATTTGGTTCAAGCTGGCAGTTTATTTTGACTCCATCTTTTTCGAATTGTTTTTTAACCATGCCCACGATTTCGGTCAGAGTTTCATTTATATCACACATTTTTCTGGAGGTCTTGCTCTGCCGGGCAAAGGATAAGAGGCTGTCAACTATTTTCGAGCAGCTAACAGCATGTTTTTGAATCACCGCCAAATCCTTTGCTATCGGCTTTTCATTATCGACCCCCTTCAACAGGATTTTTACATAGCACAATATTGTGCTCAAGGGGTTGTTTATCTCATGGGCAACACCAGCTGCCAGTTGGCCTAATGAGGCAAGCTGTTCTGCCTGCATCATTTTTGCCTCTGCCTGCTTCAATAATGTCATATCCCTGATATAGTGAACGACCTGTTTAACTTCTCCATCTTCATCATATATGGGATACAGCTGCGTAAAATAGTATCTTCCATCTGGGCCTTTCCATTCACCGTTGACCTCCTTTCCGGTTGCCAGTACCTCTTCCAGCAGACATGCAGGACACAAAGTCTCACTTTGGTGTGCAAGCTCGTGGCAGGAATATCCTAAAACTGCAGGTGATTCCTTGGCTATCCAGGCCTGATATGCGTTGTTCACCACTGCAAGTGAGCAGTCGGTATCTGCGAGGGCCAAGGGATCGCTTATGCCGTTTACGATTGATTGCAGCAGCTCGGTGTTCGCCTTGAGCGTTTCTTGTGCTTCTGCAAGGTGTTTGGCCATGGTATTGAACGATTCTGTCACTTCTCCTATTTCATCCGAAGAGGTTACAGGAATCGTCTCTCCTAGCGGACGGTCGCCTTTGTCAATGGCCTTAAAGCTGTCAGTAAGCCGGTGGAGGGGCTGTGTTACAAGGCGTAAAAAAGCTACTTCAATCGGAGCAAACAAGAAGAACATCATAGCTATACCAACGCCCATAATGGTTATGGCAATATTCCGAATTTCTGCCAATACCAAATTGAACGGGATTGAAACTGCTTCGAGGCCGGCAATGTCACCCACCTTTCGGTAAAAACCATTGCTTGGGCCATATTGCTCCAATAATCCCGGCGGAGCCTCTTCAGGTTTTCCATGGCATCGCAGGCACTCTTTTCTGGTCCTGATTGGTTTTAAAACAAAAAAGAGCCTTTTACCGCCAACATTTGCCACCCCGTGCCATTCGTCCAGATCAGGGTTTTCCCTGAATCTCTTTATCATGTCGAGGGTAAAGCCCTCTGCCTTGTTTTTTATATTTCTTGGATTGTCCGAAACCCGCCTATAGTCGAAATAGGGGATTTCCCTTTTAAGCTGTTGCACTATGCCATGCTTGATCCTTGTAGTAGACATGGCTTCTGCCACAAAATCATGTCTAGCATGGGTCTGGCTCAATACCTCGAACATTTTGGGCCGCAAAGTCCCACGTACGTAGGCGCCGACAGCGTCCATCAAATAAAAAACGATTTTACTCTTTTCGTAGGTGTCTTCTATGGCCTTTTGTTTCAGATATGTGTAAAGGATTAAAGAAGAGGCCGCACAGATAAAAAAAACTATGGCGCCCACAATCATTGTAAATTTGGTACTCAGGGAGCTTTTTTGCAGTAAAAGTCCTGGCTTCATTGTTTTTACCTTAAGATCTTTAAAAGAAAAGCCGCTAAGATAGCGGCCTTGATAATACTTTTTCTTACTAACAAAAGGGCGTAAACAACTTAAGGCCACCTCTAAAAATTGTCTTTTTGCCCAATGGCTGCGTTGCACTCAAAAAATAATCCTCGAAATATCAACAATATGTCTGCGGTTATTTTTTTCGAGCGCCTTGCCCTTGAACAAAAATCATAATTTTTAGAGGTAGCCTTAAGATTTATGATACTTGAACGACAATTTCACCTTTACCCTGTACATCACCACCTCATTTCCCTCGATCTTGGCATCCATTTCCATGACCTCTGCCACTCTTAAATCCTTTAACGTCTTGCTGGCGGTATTTACCACCTCTTTTACTGCATCTTCCCACGATTTTTCACTGGTGCCGACGAGTTCGATGAATTTGTAAACGCTCATGGCCTCCTCCTTTGAAAGGTTGGGTTTACTATGGTTGACACTGCCACCTATTAGTGAATTATCAAAAATATCGCCCACTATGTCAATAGGAACGTTCCTGGATGTTACATCATTTCCCAAGACTCAGCCTCAGTTTCCGGCGCCTTTCAGCCTCTTCATAGCGCCTTCTTTCTTCATCTGTCTGCGGCATGATTTTAGGCACCTGGGCAGGCCTGCCGTCCTCTCCCAGTGCCACGAAGGTTAAATATGCTGATGCAGTATGGCGTACACTACCGCTGAACAGATGTTCTGCTTCTATCCTTACACCAATTTCCATCGAGGTCCTTCCTACATAATTTACGCTTGCCTTCAATATAAGCAGGTCTCCAATATATACCGGATAGTGAAACTTGAAGCTGTCTATGGAAAGCGTTACGCAATTCTTCCTGGAGTGGCGCACGGCAACCACGTAGGCGGCATTGTCCACCAGTTTCATTATCGTTCCGCCGTGGACGTTGCCTGCAGGATTGGCATCTTCAGGCTGCATCACCTGGGCGAGCCGCACAGCAGAATCCCCAGGTCTTTTAGGTTCAAGCAAAGGGTCCATTTGGTACTCCTTAAAAATTAAATTTTATTTTGAGAAAAAGATTACTATCGTAAAATGAATTGAAATTTGAAATAGTATATTTTGCAAATAGGCTCAAGAAACTCATGATCAGGAGTGGTTTCCATGTTTGACAAATTTGAAAAGTGGATATGGAAAGTCAAGGCCAGGGAGGCCCACGTCTGTGTAAAGGCCTTGTGCTCATTTTTTCGTATCGTTCATATAGCCTATCTTGAATTCAAGCATGATGCCATCACCTTGAGGGCAAGGGCGCTTACATTCACTGTGGTGCTCTCCATGGTGCCTGTCCTGGCGCTTGGCACTGCGGTCTTGAAAGGGCTGGGGGCAGGGGATCAGATGCGGCAGGCCGCATACGTGTTCATTGAGCAGCTGGGAGGCGGAGAGAAAATGCCTGTGCCTGAAAAGAAGGAGGAAGTGGTCACCCTCTCTCAGCATATGCGAAGGGCAGTTGACACAGTATTTGACTACGTTGACAGGACCAATTTCGCCACCCTAGGCGTGGTGGGCATCGTGGGTCTGCTCATAACAGTGATTGGCGTGCTGGGGGACATTGAACAAGCGATGAATACCATTTGGAAAGCAGAAAGCAGCAGGCCGTTAGGCAGAAAGGTCATGGACTACCTTGCTCTGATGATACTGCTTCCTGTGGCCATAAATGTCGGCATAGCAGCAATGACTGCCCTTCACTCCAAAAAGCTTTCCGCCTGGATTCATGCACTATTTCCCTTTTCCTGGGCGGCTCCCATGCTGATAAACCTCTTCACCATTGCGGTGCTCGTTGCCACCTTCATTATCTTGTACAGATTTCTCCCGAACACAAATGTACCCTTTAAGCCTGCCTGCATAGGAGGATTCGTTGGCGGGGTGGGGTGGCTGCTGGTCCAGGCCCTCTATGTTAAAATACAACTTGGTGTGGCTCGCTACAATGCAATCTACGGCTCCTTTGCCACCATACCCTTGGTATTGTTATGGCTCTATGTGGGGTGGCTGGTATTTCTGGCAGGTGCGGAGGTAGCCTATGCCATTCATGTTTCCAAAAAATATCTGCCAGGCAGGCTGTTTGATCTGCCCTCTCTGCAGCTTTCGATGGCCTATGACGTGCTTTTTGAGGTGTGCAAGGACTTCAAGAACAGGGTGCTAACCACAGTAAGCAGCCTCCAGGAACGTTTGGCCTATCCAGGCAGTCATGTAGCAGCAATGGTTGAGAAACTGATTGACGCAGGCTTTTTGCTGGAAGTCGAAAATGACAAGGAGGGTATCGTTCCTTCAGGAACCCCGGAAAAGATCGGAATTGCTGAGGTATGGGATACAATCATTGGAAACGATGTGGCCGATACTGCTGGAGGCAATACAGCTGCCCAGGCCTTAAAAGGTGCTAGGGATGCAATAGATG
>JALVPX010000068.1 GCA_027031565.1 Deltaproteobacteria bacterium
CCTCTAAAAATTAAGATTTTTGTTCAAGGGCAAGGCGCGCGAAAAAAACAACCGCAGACATCTTGTTGATATTTCAAGGGCAAGGCGCGCGAAAAAAACAACCGCAGACATCTTGTTGATATTTCGAGGATTATTTTTTGAGTACAACGCAGCCATCGGGCAAAAAGACAATTTTTAAAGGTGGCCTAATGATTGAACGTTTCGTGTATATTATAGTAATGCAAGATACAGCTTTTTCTAAAAGTGCAACAGGGAGGTTTATGCAATGACAAAAATCATTATTTTTGGAAAGGCTGGCTGACCTTTTACCACGCGGGCCAGGGAGGCCTATGAAAAAGAAGGTGCAGAGATTGAATACCATGATGTAAAGGCAAATCCGTCAGACTTGGACAAGATGCTTGAGCTAACCAGCGGCAGGCGACAGGTTCCCGTGATTGTGGAGGGAGGTCAGGTGACCATCGGTTTCGGCGGAACCTGAGGGGTCTAGCAGATGCCCGGCAGTTTGCCGGGCGTTTTTTGATTCTGCATAGGACGCGATTCCGACGCCTTTCACCTACTTGTGCAGCACCACCAGGTACTCTTTTTCTCACATCGGCCTGAAACCATAGGCCAAACTTGACACGCTGCCTCAAGACATTACCAATAACATTAAGAATAACAGGAGGTGATAAGGATGAAGGCCAGGCTGCTTGTTTTTTGCATCATTATAACTGTTGCGCCTGTTGCAGCCTTTGCCGAGGCAATGCCTGCTCCTGCAGCTCATCACTATTGGAGCTATCCTGCCGTACCTGAACCTGTATTAAGTGCTGATCCTTCTATGGCAAAACCTGTAGGCGTTGGGCCGGTCGCCACAGGAGGCGCAACTGTCAAGATTCACATAGCACTCCCAGGGTTTTCGTCCCCTGTGGACCTCTACCTTGGAATTTATGCAGCACCCATTGATCCAGTGAACATTTATTTGGTAACGATGAACGGGCAAACACTTGCGCCACTGTCTCAAGGCCTCAAACCCTGGAAGACCAATGTGATCAATCCTGTAGACGAATTCCTTTTTGGCGATATCCCCGTGGCAGGACTTCCCGAAGGCACCTACAAAATATATTTAATGGCTGCATCACCTCCTGGCACTATCACATACTATTACCTCTGGGAAACATCTTTTGTGATAAGGCCCGGCGGGGTTGGTTGTACCACTTACGCAGTTCCGGACAGGCTTGAAATAGTGTGCAGAAGCATAGCCACCGATACAATTGCGGATGTTTCTGTTGAGGTGCAATTGAATTGGACCATAGAACTCTTGCGCAACAATGGAGTATTCACAGGGCAAGGAAACGGCACATGGCAATACACAGCTACTTCACCTGGAGGAGGCTGTAACGGTTCTGGCCCTGTAACCGCTATACTTACAGGACGGATCGTTTACGATGAGTCTTGCAAACCATCTTTAAGGGTAAATATTGAAGAGGTAAACTGCGATCCATTCTGCACTGTATCTTGTGGTACCACGCACTTTTCAATACCTGCAGATAGTGCTTCATATACCTTGGATTTCAAGATTGAGAATGGCTATGCCGTTACTATACCTTTTTCTGCTCCGGGAATGGAAGGGACTTCAACCTATACGCTGTATTTGAGATAGCCTTAATACAAAACCCTTTCCGCCAGGTTAACAAAGGTTGTTCCAAAGGCGCAGCGGGCTTGCCGCAGCCTGCGGCCTGCATCAAAAACAGCCGGTCCTGGCATAATTTGCGGCAAAGGCGCCCACATCGTTTTGATCCACCAAGGCGTCTCCATTGAGATCGGCATCGGGATGATGAGCTGAGTACAGCTGAGAAAACTGCACAAGATCCTCTCCATCCACATCTCCGTCCAGGTCCAGGTCTCCAGGGCAGGTCAAGACATACTCAATGGTGTCGCATTGGGTGCTGGAAATCCACGATGCCGCATCCATGAATTGCACGCAGGCGGTTTTGGTGCCAGGCGCGGAACTCCCCCCAAATTCCGACAAATCCCAGTCAGTCTTAACAGTTGAATAAGACTCCCAGGCAGACCATATGGAACCATTGTTGCTGAATCTCATGGATGCCACACCACTGGCTGAGTCAGATGCGTTGAGATTTAAGGTGACTGTCAAGGCGGTGGTGCGGGTTGCCCCGTTATTTATGGAAATGGAGCCCGTCGGAGGGTTTAGGTCATAAATAGTGGTATCGCCGTTGCCGTTTGGCAGGTGTTCCAGGTTTTGTGCATTATCTTTTGCACGGGAAACAAAATGATAGATCCCTTCTCCGGTTGATGGAGTGAAGTTCACAACCCCGCTGGTGTTGGCTGAAAAAAGGCCTGTATAGGTCCAGATTGCGGATCCGTCTTTTCTGTACCAAAAATCAACAAATTCAATGCCACTGGAAGGCAAAGGATCCCTTACTGAGAACGTGAGCGGGATGGCTCCTCCTGTATCATACTCAGGAGATGACAAGCTCGAGACAGGGGTTTGAGTATCATAGAAAGTAGAAGAATCTGCGGAAGTGGGCAGGGCCTCCCAGTTTCCTCCCTGGTCCACCGATCTCACTGCAAAATAATAGACACCGTCTGTTCCTGTTGGCATATAGTGAAACGTGCCACTCGTGCCTGCACTGGCAAGGCCTGCATAAGAGAATGCAACATCACCAGGCCTTTTAACATAGAGATAGGTTTGCTTTACCCCTGTCTGGGCATCAGAAGCAGACCAATTCACGTTGATGGCGCCATTTGCATAGGGCGGGGAGGTGCAGCTTGAAACTGGTGGTGTGGTTTCCACAATAATACTAACCCCTTGGGAAGTGGAATATGTATAAACTTCATCATAACAGTGGCTTTCAAATTCAAGTGGCAGCCAGTAGGTTCCTTCCGAAACACCAGAAGTTGTTAAGGTATAAGTGGTCTCCTGCGGATTATCAGGATAAGGCCCTGGAAGAATGGGGGCCAGTGAATGGCTGTTTGAACCGTCCACGGATATGCCAGTTATGTTTTGCAGGGTCACTGTATTGTTGAAGGCAGTTACGTCTCCGTTATTGAATATACGAACAATAACATCAAAGGTTTGATAGGGCCCCACATAGTTCGGCCTGGTGTAATTACGATAAAAGCTCGGAGGCTCTGCCTCTGAAAAATTCTCTTCAGTTGCGAGGGCAAAGGGTTCCGATGATGCGCCTGAGAAAGCCGTGCTCCACGAGTATACCTTTATGACCGCGTGCATGTTGTGATCTGCAGATACCTGGTGCACGTTGTCGTTGCCGTCCAGGTCGTAGTCAACCGTGGATCCGTCACTCTCATCATACAAACGGATGTTTAGGTCGCTCAGAGTGTAGCTCGTGGAGGGGGGCTCACCGGCCACGTAATCGGCTCGTTTCTGCCAGACCAGTGTTGCCTTTTCGTTTAAAAACATCCAGCCCTTGTAAAGTTTATAGTCATCGGCAACTGCATTGTCGTTCCTCGGCACAACAGTTCCCAGGAAATAATCGCCGCGGTTGAAATGCGCCTCACCCATATCCAAATAACCCCAGCCATAGGACTTATCCCAGTGGGATCCGTTTACAGGCCCGTCATCAGAGGTGGTCTCCGTATCCTGGCTGCTCCATGCATCCGCAGTATTGATCAGTACTGCCTTTTGGGCCATGGGAACGTGATTTCCGCCATCTTCCATCAATATGATTGCTGCTGCCACGTGGGGTGCTGCCATGCTGGTACCGGTGCAGCGGGAGAATGCACAGCCTTGCCTGGAACTCCTGGATTCCCAGCAGTCAGGATCTGTATTGCTGCACCTGGAGCCCGACCAAGAATTGTTAAGGGATATGATGTCGGTGCCCGGAGCGGTAATATCAGGTTTCCTGCGGTTGTTAAGCGTGGGTCCGACGCTCGAGGATCCGCTTCTCACGTCATCGCTGCGGTCCACGGTATCGTCGTCATCCATGTTCGCCACAACCAGTATATTATATGCAGGTGCCGGATGGGTTATAGTAGGGCTGCTGTTGCTCCAATATTTGTTCCCAGCCGATTTTGCTACTTGAATATCATAGTTGTAGACAAAGGCGTCGTAAAAGGCGTCTGTATCGCTGTAATCCGTATCATCTGCCCTGCCATAGCCAAGGCTGTGGTTGATTACTTCTGGATTTTGGGAAGGCGTGGTGGCTTGCCATTCCATGTGGTCTATGACTGCCCCTTGCCCTCCGGAACTGCTGGACCAGATAATGGATTCCAGACCGAAGGCCCCTCCAGTGTACGTCGGGTTGCCACTTGCTACTATACCAGCTACATGGGTGCCATGCCCGTTGTCGGATGTATCTGAAGATCCGCCTGAATCAGTATAGAAACTGATCCCCGAAAATGCAGGATGGTCTTGCTGTACACCTGTATCAACTATGCCAAAATCAAAAAAACCACCGTCTATGTTGTCATTCCACCATGTATTGAAGGAACAGGCGGGCATGCTTACATCAAGCTCATATTCTGTTGAACGATTTCTATGTATGGATACCACCAAAGGGCTTTGAGCCAATATATCCAAGACATGACTTGGAATTGTGGCAGTGATCGTGCTTAATGCCAAAGTTCTCCCCGAGATCTCACCGCCATTTTCTTTTATGATATCAGAAAGCTGTTTCTGCGCGGCAGAAACCGCCTTTTTTAGTGCGGTGCCTATCTGCTGGCGCATATCATCGATCAGGCCGTCAAGATCCCTCCTTAGATTATTTAGCCTGATTCTATCCTGCACTGATACAAAGTCTTCGATCTCAGTAATTGTTTGTCTTTCTTCCCCTTCTTTGATTGAGTTTAGCGGCTTGTACAGGCCTTCTAACGCCTGAATTTCACGGCTTAAGCCCTCAATCTGTGAAAGATATTTTGCCTTTATCCTCTCGGCTATGGCACCGAGGCCAGAATTGTCCAAAAAAATAATGACGTCAATGTAATCCCTTGACAGCGCCTCTGTTTCCAGGGCTGGTTCTATTTTGCCCAATCTCCAGGCAGCCTTGTCATCTCCATGAATGGGATAGAGCAATCCATCTTCACCGAGATGAAAATCCTTGCCCTGTTCATCCGAAATGGTACCCGAAAAGACGTTTGTAGCCAGGGAACTTGCGAGTAGTCCTATTAAAAAGAATGTGAGAATGGGAAGCACTTGCTGTACAGGTATCGTCCACTTATTTTTCATCTGTCTCTCTCCTCATCCCGCCCTGCACAGCGTCTACCCATGCAGTGGCCAAATATATGGACTAGGCTGGCAATATATCCTCTTATCCAGTCATACTATCAATAAATAAACTTTTAGTACAGCATAATTTTATATTCAAACTTATGAACGAATTGGGCAGCTCTGGCAGTTTCGGTTTGATGTCAGCTGCTGCCTGCAAAAAGGTTGCATTTGACTCTTACAAGGCCTGGTGGTGTTTCCTTCAGGGTTTTCAGAATTCTTTTTGTGCAGCTACTCCACATCTTGGTCCCATTTATGCCGAAACTCTTCAGGAGACACCCACCAGACCTGATCCGCACCAGCACAAACAAAATGGCCTTTCCTTCAAAAGGAATTTTTAAAAAGCAATGCCGTCGATTTTTAACAACATAAGGATCAAAAACTCTTTGGGATAAAAAGCGTTTTGACTGTACAAGCGTAGGAGCGGCGGCTGGGAGTGGCTCCTGAACCATTTTTAACGTGAAGAGGATATAAGAGCCTTTAAAGTCGCACGGCGGACCTTTAAAAATGGTGAAGGAGACACACCAGCCGCCCCATAACTAACAGTTGAGAAGCCTGCTTTAAAAAAGCTTGAATGATTTTTTCTGTTTTTACAATGTCTTACAAGGTCTAGTGGTGTCTCCTTCAGAGTTTTCAGAGTTCTTTTCGTGCGGCTACTCCACATCCTAGCCCCATTCACGCCGAAAACTCTTCAGGAGACACCACTAGACCTGATCCGGCCTTGCCTGCAAAGACAACGGCTTTTCTCTCAACAAGGCGTGTTAAAAGGCAGTGTTGTCGATTTTAAAAGCATGAGGATCAAAGACTCTTTGAGATAAAAAGCTTATAGAATATAGAGGCGTAGGAGCGGCGGCTGGTGTTGGCTCCTGAACCATTTTTAACGTGAAGAGGATGAAGAGCCTTTAAAGTCGCACGGCGGACCTTTAAAAATGGTGAAGGAGACACTCCAGCCGCCCCTGACTTACTACAGTAAGATGAATTGCCGCCTTTACCCCTAACACTCCTGGGGGCGCTATGCCAATTCC
>JALVPX010000069.1 GCA_027031565.1 Deltaproteobacteria bacterium
TTGACATCCCCTGCAAGCCTGAAACTTTGCCCATCAACCCCGGTCACGATGTCAAACGCGGCCTGGTTGTTGTCAAATTTGGCAGAACCAGTGATCGAAGAGGCTGCCTTTCCATACTTTACATCAGCGCTGAATCTTGAAGTGCCGGAATAGAGCATGGATCTCATGTCAGGGCCCATATCCATGGACAGGGAACAGTCGGCCTTGGCATCTATCAAGGGAAGTTCGTTTAATTCATCCTTGAAGTGTACTCGCGCATCCTTCACCACTACTGAATCAATGGTAAGGGCCAGGGGGACGGCAGCCGCTTCTCCTGCAGATGGTGTGGTTTCAGGTTCTTTTTTCTCTTTTGCCTTCAAGAATTCAAGGCCTTCATAGTTGAATATACCGTTTTTACGGCGCACCACCTGTATTTCAGGGCTAATCAACTTTATCTGGCTTACAACGATCTTTTTCTGCAGAAGAGGCATTAAATCGTAATGGAGCACGAATTCCGTGGTCTTAACGAAATCGCTCTTCCCATCCTTTTCTTTTATTGCAAAATCGTTGACGGTGATTCCCTTCAAGAGGCTAACCTTTATCGCCCCTATCTCCACCTTCCTTCCCAACGCCTTTTCGGCCTGCGGGAGTATCATGGCCTTAAGACGTTCCTCGGTCAGGTATACACGAATAAAAATTGACAACCCGGCTGCCACCGCAGCGATTATTACGATAAAAACGATCAGGACCTTAAACAGCTTGCCCATGATTTCACTCCTGTTCCAAGTGTGCTTATTGTCCAAAGATTTTTTTAAGCAGATCCGTAGTCCTGGCCGCAGGGTTGCTTCTTATATCCTTTTCCTGCTGGGCCAGCAGCTTGAACAGGCCGTCCAAGGTCTTGTTCGTAACGTAGTGATCAAGATCAAGGTTCGTGTTGCCAACGACGCCCTTTATGGCAGGGCTGCTTACAAAATTATTGTATCGCTGCGTAACCCCGACCTGTTCCACGCTGTTATGGACCACGGGTTTGAATCTTTCATACAATGTCTTGAAGGTCTTGTTCTTGAAATATTGGGTAATGGATGTGTCTCCGCCCTTCCACAGCTTCTTTGCATCTTCGAAGGTCATATCCTTGACTGCTTGGGAAAATACCGGCAGTGCCTCTTTTGCAGCCTTTTCAGCAGCCTCGTTCATGCTCTGTTCAAAGGCATCGGCCTGGGAACCAAGGCCGAATCTCCGGAGCATGTCTGCTGCAGTCTGAAGCTTGCCTGGTAAGGGTATCCTTATGTCAGGATTGTTCAAAAAACCACCCGGCCTGGAGGCAAGCTGAACCGCCTTTTTTGCTCCTATCTCAAGGGCCTGTTTGAAACCTGTAATCAGTTCCGAATCCGTTACCTGGGACCCCATCGACTTGGACAGAGGGGAGTTCATGCCCTTTTGATATGTCTCAAGGGCCTTATCCAAAAATCCTGCCTGGCCGTGTGTCCAGACAGAAGCTGAGAAAGTGAACAACACAAAGATGGCGGCTGAAAGGGCAACTCTTTTTTCCATGGCTCATCTCCTCGTTTATTGAAAGGGCCAACATTTTGCTGGCTACCCACCAATTTTATTTGATAAGGATAACCCGTTTTGAGGCAAATTGAAACAAAACCGTTGGAACGAAATGGTCATAAAAAAAATATTGAGACAAGGTCACGCCGTGCACAGGAAAAAAAGAGGCCATTCCAGCTACTTCTTCACCACCTTTGCCCTTTGCTGAATATATGCATTTTTTATAAAAAGATAGGGGTCTAGCGACTCGCGCTTGATATCTTCATAGACGCCCATGTGAAGTGAGGCATCATTCACTATCTCTTCCAGCCGTACCCCAGCATACCATTTGAGATCACCTATATAGTTTATGGGATCAAGAAAGAGATCCCCTACAAAGCCAACTCCGTCACGCAGAGAAGATGGTCCGAAAAAGGGAAGCACCAGGTAGAAGCCATGGCCAAGA
>JALVPX010000070.1 GCA_027031565.1 Deltaproteobacteria bacterium
TTTGACCGTCCCCCTTCAGCTCGCCTTTGAGGAATCGTGCTATTTCTTCAAGGCTCTTTTTCATTAAAAGGCACCGCCGATCCTGAATTCCCAGTTGCTGCGGTCTTCGCCGGGCTGCCTGTCGAGATTGTAGCCCCATTCTATCCTTAATGGCCCCATAGGGGAAAGCCAGCGTATGCCAAAGCCTGCCGATTTTCTAACTTCACTCATGTCATATCCCTGATCCTTGTCCCACACATTGCCCATGTCGAGGAAGAGTATACCGTGCAGGCCCATGCTTTTTATGAGAGGAAATATCGCCTCGGTCTGCAGGTAGGCCATGTATTCGCCGCCGATCCTTTCACCTGTTTCCGGGTCTACCGGGCTTATGCGGCCCCACTTGAAACCGCGCACAGAGTCCATTCCCCCCAGGAAAAAGCGTTCATAAACAGGGAGCTTTCCGCCCGAATTCTCAACTACGTAGCCGATTCCTCCATTAAGGTGGCCGATGAGGTCTTTCCACAGTGGGTGATAGTAGCCGGCTATTCCTTCCAGTTTGGTATAAGCGCTGTCTCCGCCAAGGAATCCGCCTGCATGTTCCACGGATGAAGAGATGTGCCAGCCGTGGCGGGGGAAGAAATACCTGTCTGTGTTGTCATAGATCAACCCGAGGCTGAGGGAACGGGTTGATCTTATATCCATGGAATCCCTGATTATATTGGATGTGTCATCAGATACATCGGAAAGGGTGGTGTTGTCGATGCGAAGACCCAAATAGAAGCGTAGATTGTCTGTCAAGGGATAGCCCAATCTGAGCGCGCCGCCCACGCTGTCTTTGGTGTAGTCATCATATTCACGTTCCCAGTTGTAGGCATCAATGCCCACAGAAAGCCGGGTATCCCTGAAATATGGCTCTGTGAAGCTGAATGTGAAACGATTGGTAGTTGAACCAAGAATGCCTTTAAAGCTGAGGGTCTGGCCTTTGCCAAGGAAGTTCCTTTGACTTATTTCCCCCATCAAGATGAGCTTGTCCACTGAGCTGTAGCCAGCACCCACACTGAAAGTTCCAGTGGGCCTTTCTTTGACCTGCACATCCAGTTTCATGGTGTCGTCACGGGAACCCCTTGCCGGAGAAATGCTGACGTCCTCGAAGTAGCCGAGGCGGTTCAGGCGGTCCCTGCTTTTTCTGAGCCCTGTTGCAGTAAATGGTTCACCTTCCATTACCCTGAGTTCCCTGCGTATTACCTTGTCTCTCGTCCTGGTGTTGCCTGATATTTCAATGCGTTCGAAGGTGACCTTGGGTCCCTTGTTTACGACAAAGGTAATATCCACGGTCTTTTTGTCGGGATTTCTATGTATCTTTGGGTTCACATCTGCATAGGCAAAGCCTTCATCTGCAAAACGGTCCGTTATTTTCAGTATATCCCTTCTCAAGATCTCCCTGTTGAATGTCTCACCGGGTTTTATCTTAAGCTCCTTGAAAAGCAGTTCCTTGTCATGAAAATAGTCTTCATCAATATCTATGGAGCCGATTTTATATGGAGTACCCTCTTCCACAGGAATCGTGATGTATAACCATTTTCCCTCGCGCCTTATCCTTGGCCTTCCAACCTTGGCCTCCACATAGCCGTGATTGTGATAAAACGCTGCAATCCGTCCAAGATCCCTCTCAAGGGCATCGCTTTTTAAGACAGGAGATTTGCCCTTGAAAAAGGCTATTATGTTGCCAGGCGTTGGAATCCAATAATTGCGTTTTTCAGAGGTCTCCATGAGATCCTTGAGGTCATCTTCTGAAAAGGTATGCACTCCCTGGAAAGAGATCTTCTTTATTTGCACCTTTTCTCCTTCCTTGATTTCAAAGACCACGTCCGCTGCCTGTTCAGATACCGGCCTTATAGAGTAAGCCACTGTGGCACCAGCGTATCCCTTTTCTGCGTAAAGAGCCTTTATTTTTTCAGCATTCTCCTGGAGGGCCTTTTCCTGGATGACGGAGTA
>JALVPX010000071.1 GCA_027031565.1 Deltaproteobacteria bacterium
TATTTTTTCCGATAGCAGGTTTGAATATGAAAAGGAGCAAAGACATATGAATAAAGACACTGCAACATTTTCTCTTCAGCTCGAAGATGCAGCCCGGAGGCTGCAAGACGTGAAAAAAAGGATAGAACTCCTGCGGGGGTATCTTTGAAAAGGATGATATAAAGGAACGCCTTTCCAGGATAGACAAGGAAATGCTCAAGGAAGGATTTTGGGAAAGGCCGGAATCCAAGGAGATATTGCAGGAAAGGGCGGTGCTCATCGATCAGCAGGAGGGCCTCGAGTCCCTGGAGGAACAGGCTGAAGAGCTGACCATATTGCTTGAGCTCATCCGGGAAGAAGAGGATGAAGCCTCGTTAGAGGAGCTGAAAAAGGGGTTGAAGGAGCTGGAGAAAAGAGTTGGCCAGGCTGAACTGGCTCAGCTCCTTTCCGAACCCTTTGATCGAAACAATGCCATTGTGACAATACATGCAGGGGCCGGGGGAACTGACTCGCAGGACTGGGCAGACATGCTTCTCAGGATGTATCTCAGGTGGTGTGAAGCCCACAACATGAAGGTCCAAATGCTTGATCTCATGCCTGGTGAAGAGGCGGGCATAAAGAGCGCAACGTTTCTGGTTCAGGGGCCTTATGCCTATGGGTATATGAAATCTGAAACAGGTGTACACAGGCTGGTCAGGATTTCACCCTACGATGCCTCTGGAAGGCGGCACACCTCCTTTGCTTCTGTATTCGTTGCTCCTGAAGTAGACGAGAACATACAGGTCGATATCAACGAAAAGGATCTGCGCATAGACACCTACAGGGCCAGCGGGGCAGGGGGCCAGCACGTTAACAAGACCAGCTCTGCAGTGAGGATTACCCACATACCCACAGGCATTGTAGTGCAGTGCCAGAATGAGCGCTCACAGCACAAAAACAAGGCCATTGCCATGAAAATCCTGCGTTCAAGGCTGTTTGAACTCGAAAAGGAGAAAAGAGACAAAGAAAAACAGAAGATCCATGGAGAAAAGAAGGAGATCGCCTGGGGCAGCCAGATACGTTCATATGTGCTGCATCCTTATCAGATGGTCAAGGATCACAGGACAGGTGTTGAAATAGGCGACGTGAAAGGTGTCTTGGATGGTGCCATCGACCCCTTCATCAAGGCCTACTTGAAGAACAGGCTCGAACACAAAGCCAAAAAGGGTGAACAAGAACAGCAGGCGGCATGAGAGATTGGACCGCTACGATGACCCATCTTGTTTCCCCAACTGGTAACTAAGGACAATTCTTTGATGTGCCTGGTTGAATGGTTGAGCGGTGAAACAGCTCAAGGCACGCTGCAGCGATCAGGGAATGGAAAAATAAATAAATATTTGGGTTGACCAAACGGATACAAGACCTTAAGTTGTTGAAATAGATTCATTGTAGGCCAAAGGCCTGCTTGTAAGTAAAGGAGAAAAGAATGAAAGTCGATGACAAAAAGCACGTAACCCTGGAGTATTCACTAAGCCTTGATTCGGGCGAGATTATAGACAGTTCCACGCCCGACAGGCCTTTAGAATTTATCTGCGGCACAGGCCAAATAATTCCAGGCCTTGAAAATGCCCTGAAAGGCATGGAAGAGGGTGAATCAGGCAAGATAACCGTTGATCCCGGCGAGGCCTATGGCAATGTCAATGCGGATCTAATCAGGGATATTCCAAGGAATCAGTTTCCTTCAGGCGTGGAGATCAAGCCCGGGATGTCCTTTGAGGCGAACAGCCCCCAAGGCCCGGTCCGCTTTGTGGTAAAAGAGGTTACCGACGAGAAGGTGGTGGCTGATTTCAACCATCCGCTTGCGGGCGAAAGGCTGCATTTTGACGTTACTATAAAAGGTGTGCGCGATCTTACCCCCGAAGAAGATGCAGCCCTGTCTGCAGCAAGCTGCGGCTGCACGCCGTCTTCTTGCGGAAGCTGCGGCGGAGGGTGCTGACAGACAGCGTAGTCC
>JALVPX010000072.1 GCA_027031565.1 Deltaproteobacteria bacterium
CAGGCTGTAGTCGTCTCTTAGGAGGAGATCAGTGGGTAGATATAGGGCGATCCCACCGAGACGCTCGGTGTACACTTGAACATTCCAATCGTCTGCCAACTCCACATAACACGTCCCAAAGCTGTCCCCTCTGGACCAGACATCTCCCCCAGGCATCAGGAACTCAAAATTATCCTGGTCATTATAAAAGGTAATATATGGATATTTTGAAAAAAGGGAGAGATTTTGCGGCAAGGTGTAGTCTTGATAATTTCTGTTTGAATCATACACGTATAGCCTTACGGTGTTGTCTTCCATGTACTCCAAGTGATCTACAAAGAGTGTGTGGCCAGTGGGCCGACAGGAGAAATCGTCTTTCACAGGCCAGCCCAGGATGGAGATGCCACCGTGCCTGTCAGAGCGCAGTTCCTCTGCCACCTGTTCCAAGACCTCGTTGGTGGAAAGGTAGAAATTCTGGATTAACCTTGATATGAACTCATTACTTATGACAGTACCCTGGTGGGCGTCTAGGAACCTTCTCACTGTCGTATCCACAGACTCATCCCACTGGGAGATGTCCTTGTCACCACCATAGAGTGGGCTGTAGGAACCAGACCTGTACATGGCAGCCGTGGCTGTAGTAAAGCCAGTACACCTCCCTTGTGCTGCTGCAAGGTAACGATAGAATGGGTAGTAAAAGAGGGACCTTACTGTTGGGACACCTATATCATCCAAGGAATCTACACAGAAGAAGGATTCAATGTATGAATCCAGTCCGAGTATCTCCAGAATGAGCTTTTGCACCCAGCCCCCAAGGCCCTTTACTACCTCTTGGAGTCCAGACCCTGGACGTCCAACATGGCATTCACACCCGAAATCATCCAGGCAGGTATTGGGGAGGACGAAAGGAGGAAATGGACATATGGAGACCCGTGCATATATCTCGTCTCCAAAGGTCATGAGATATTCATCCCAGCACATTTCATCGTTACCGCTGTTGGGAAATGGCAGGCCATATTCCATCTGGATGGGGCGTTTTACTGAAAGCCGTCCCTTTGCTACTGTCCTGAGCCCTTCTGTATTTCGTGCCATAATGGTTATGTAGAGATGCTTGGGGTCTGCCGGCCGCGGCAACAGACGAGTTGGCACTGTAAACTCAAAGGTATTTTCCCACCTTCTCGGACTATTGTCCAATACATAGGGGTAATATAGGACCTGCTCATTATGTGACGAACGAATGGAGACTTCAATGGCTTTAAGCCCAAAATCACTCGTTCCAAGTATTTGAGCAACCTGCACCCTAAGATAGAATTCTTCTCCTGGATAGATACCAGAAGGTAGGGTCATATTTTTGTTGATGATCTGATAGCGTATAGTAGGCCTTAACCCAGTACCAACATAGACCTCTCTACACCGCACATCAGACATATTCCCATACTCATCTATTGCCCTAGTACAGTAGAGATGCGGACCGATATCAGGATGCACTGTAACAGAGCAACTGCAAGAGTCACTGGCACACAACTGGACGTCCTTGGGAGAGCTCGTTCTACCGGCCTCCCAGATCATGATCCTCTTAGGGGCCCCGCCTCCTACACCCAAAAGGGCATCAAGGTCGTACGCCGTCTTAAGCATGGACTCGTTCCCACCCAGATAGGATGGGATCTCTACAAGGTTGTTTGTGAAATTGGGCTCCACGTATTGCTGGGTGTTGCTCCCAGTATCGCACTCGTAGACCTCTGCAGTGAGGGTCAGCGCCTCGCCTGGTTCATAGAGTTGAACAAGACCAGCGGGAAGCGCTGGGATAACTTCAAGATTCGATGTTGCGTGCCCCTCATCTTTTGATGTGGCTAGTAAGACAGTGGGCGGCACAATGTCCGCTGGATAGTCACAGTCTGAGGTACAGGTCTCGTTTGACGAGCATACGCCATCTCCACACTCTGGCCCTCCTCCGCTGCCACTCAATAGTACCTGGAGCTTTGGCCTTAAGGTATCGTATTTAGAGGACTGGCCAAAGAATACGAAGGAGTCAAAGGGGCCATCGTCACTCACACGCTCATGGAGCATCAAAAAGATCGAGGCCTCCTCCCGTCCCTCTCCAAGCCACTGGTTGACAAGGTCTGTTATGTCCACTGAGAGGACCTGTCTGTCCCCAAGTTCATCAGCCTCTTCTATGGTCCCAGTAGCATGATGGGACGCGCTACTCCAGTCCACGAATGTCTCAATACTGGAGTAGCAGTAGTCGCTAAGGCAGATGGTTTTAAAGGAATTTGGGTCCCACTCATTTGAGGTCTCATATACGTAGAAATCCATGTCGCCTTCCACACCATTTGCTGGATTTGCAAGGGCGAGGCGGACGGAGGCCTTTAGGACCTGGGATGCCCCGATTGACCCAAGATCCACCTTTAACAATATCCCTGTCTTTTCTGAGATGTCTGAATCGAGATTGGACGATGCCAGAAAAAGATAATTAGAGTTGGGATAACCACACCTGGACAGCCCAACCCCTTTTATTGAGTGGGTCTGATTCAAAAAGTTTACAGCATATTTTATTGGAAGGAGCTTGAGCTGGAATCTTGTATAGATCCCTGTAAGATCCGGGCCGTTTAGGGTATCTACAAGAGAGGTGTCATTGGCCCCAAGCACCCCCGTCCCTGGTATAGGACCTAGCGTGGTTGTATCGAGTGGGGATTGTGCCTGGGATGATCCTACCATCACCATAAGGCACAAAAGTAAACCCATTGATATCCCTTGTAAAAGTGAGGGCTTAATCCAAAATTTAGGACCTTTCTGGCTGATCATTTCCCCTGTTCCCCCCTGTCTTGTGCATTTAAGCGTGCTCTAAATAACGCTGAGACATCACTCTACTTAGAGGATGAACCTAATTGGACCAACACTCAATTCCCATAAGTGGGTACAAGTTGGGTACAATGGGAGGATGGGTCAGAGAAGACCCTTCATCTTGGCCTTTCTAAGGGCCTCGCGCCTACCGTGTGCCTGCAGCTTCTCATAGATGCGCTTTATGTGGGTATGAATGGTATGGTAGCTTACCTTGAACTGTGAGGCGATCTCCTTATAGGAGAGGCCTCGCTCCAGGGCCTTAAGGATATTCATCTCCCGATCGGTCAATGACTCGCCACTTCCCCCTCGTGATATATCACCTTGAAACTCTTTGATTAGCGCCCTTGCAACCTTTGCGGTCATGGGTACGCCGCCCTCGTAGAGTTTGAGTACCGATTCTATGAGCTCAGAAGGTGTGCAACCCTTCAGCACATAACCTGTGGCCCCTGCCTTTAGGGCAGAGAGCACCATGTCGATCTCGTCGTAAACAGTATAGGCCAGAAACTCTGCGTCTGGGTAGATGCCCTTGGCAGCCCTTATGAAATCTGCGCCGTCCATGTCCGGGAGCCCAAGGTCCACGAGCACCACATCGGGCCTAAAGTCTTCCAGGATCTTGAGGGCCTCTTTGCCGGTAGTGGCGCTCTTCACCTGTGAAAAACTCGGCTCTCCATAAAATAGGATCTGGAGGGTCTGGACCAAAATTGGGTCGTCTTCCAGGATCAATAGATCAATGGCCTTCATCTCAGCCCCTGTCTAATATGTGATTCCAGAAGGTCTCTAGGGCACACTTAAAACTCTGCCAGTGGGAACCAAAACGTCACCTCTACCCCCTCACCTTTAGGACGTGTATCCACCTTACAGAACCCACCAAGCTCTCTTGCCCTTGATTCCATGTTCAAGATCCCGCGTCCAGGCGCAATGCGCACTTCGCTGGCCGTTCCATTGTCTCTTATATTCATTTTAAATGCCCTGGGCCCTATATCTATGATTACTTCAATAACTTGGCAGTCTGAGTGCTTTATGGCATTTTCTATTGCCTCGTGGAATATCCTTGTGGTGTGAAACCACTGAAGCGCAGATGGTGGTGTATGAGGACTCCGTTCTTCTCTTGCCCTGATCTCAAATCTGATCCCGTGGGGTCTCAAGAGACGCCGCCCTTCTTCAGTGAGAAAGTCTATCAATCCCTTCCACGAGGCGGTATGGGCCTCGAGTGCGCCCATGTAACCCTTTAATTCATGGATGGCGCTGTGTGATATCTCTGAGATGTGGCCAACATTCCTATAGAGCTCGTCAGTGGAAGGTTTCTTATAAAGTGCGATATCTGAGAGCATTTTTATGTTTGTAAGGTGCCTCCCCAGTCCGTCGTGGAGTTCCCGAAGGAGCCTCCCCTTTTCCTTTGTCAACGTCACCACCTTCCTGTGTTCAGCCAAGACCCTGTGTACCACTACGACAAAGAGGGACAGCGTAAAAGCGAACATACCATAGGGATAGAGGAGATTGCTCGTCTGGATCATCCCACTGTTTCTAAGGACCTCATGGACGACCCCTGCCACCATGAGCAAGAGCCCGCAAAAAACGATCCCTGCCCACGCCTTACCCTCCCTTATACCCATGGCACAGAGTACCAGCACCACCAACCCGTCCACTATGTACATAGATCTCACCACAGAGGTTATACTAGTAAATGCGGTCCAAAATGCGCTGGCGCTAGTGGGCACCAGGAGGATTAAAAGGCCCAAAGAGGCCAAGATAGAATGGAGCGTCTGAAGGACGGTCACGGCCTTCTTCGAAAGAGGAGGTGAAAAGTGCCTCATGAACCAGATGAGTGGCATGGGTATGAAGAGGAATGCCAAAAAATTAAAGAGCATGGCGTTATAGTCTGTGAAAAGGAATGGGAGGCTGAGACTAGTTATGGAATAGGCTGCTACAAGTATGGAAAAAAGGCCAAAAGAGGCAAAGAGCAAGTCTCTCAGGCCGAAGAGATAAAATATCACGCTGAAGAGGCCTATAAAAGAAAAGATGATCCCAAGGGCGAAGACAGGGACTTCGCGCTTTAAGACAGTACCAACGATCTTTCCATAAGAACCAATGATGGGCGGCTCTTCAAGGCCCACCAGTGAATACCAAGACATTACCTTCATGGTAACCTCCATTCCGCCAGCCCCATCAGGTAGCGGCAAGATAAGCACTGGCAGGTCCAATGCCTTTGGACCAGAGAGGGCCAATCTATCGAGATCGCTAAAAATCAGTCTCCTGCCTACCTTTAGTGATATGGCTGTGTATACACGACCGATGTAGATATGACTGCCATGCCCAAGGCCTTCTGGAAGCTCAAAGACAAATTGAACGCAAGAGGGCTTTTCATCTGTCTTTAGGAGAAGTCCGCTTTTGAGAGGGATTAGGGGCCGGGCGCCACCACTACACCACCTGTATGAAGAGGCCTGTTTCAATCGAATAGGCCCTACAAGGTCTTTTGCCGTTGATGAGAAGGCGGAGGAGCAAGTTAATATGACAGATAGAAAGACCATAATTATGGCGTATAAGAGGGAAATCGTGCGCCTCTGACCTTCCCCCGATTTAGTTGACATCGGGTTAGGCTGCAAGTTTAAAATAGGCCGTCTCGTATTCAGCCGGGCTTTTGTAGCCCAGCGTTGAGTGAAGACGGCTCCGGTTATAGAACCGCTCAATGTACTCAAAAATGCTTTGGCGAGCGTGGAAGCGGGTCGGATATCTCTGGTAAAATACCAGTTCCTGCTTCAGGCTGCCAAAGAAACTTTCAATTGGGGCGTTGTCCCAGCAGTCGCCCTTGCGGCTCATGCTGCAACACATACCGTGTTTGGCCAGTAATGACTGGAAGTCAGCGCTGGCATACTGTGAACCGCGATCAGAATGAAATATGAGTAGTGATGATGGCTGTCGCCTTTGTACTGCCATGTTCAGTGCATTCATGACCAGTTGTCGGGTCATGCGCTTGTCCATGGCCCAGCCAACAACCGACCAGGAAAATAGGTCCATGACCACCGCCAGGTAAAGCCAGCCTTCAGTGGTCCAGATATAGGTGATGTCACCGGCCCAGACCTGGTTGGGCTTTGCAGGAGAAAAATCCTGCTTCAGCAGGTTAGGCGCAACCGGGAAGTCGTGTTTCGAGTTCGTGGTTGCCTTATAGCGTCGCTTCGTTTTTGCACGTAGGCCATCTTCCCGCATAAGGTAACCGACGCGATTCTCACTGCAGGGAATATCCTGCTTTTTGAGTGCCTGATAAACGCGAGGGCTACCATAAGTACCCTGGCTATGTTGATGCACTTTACGAATAGCCTCAAGCAGCTTGGCATTCGCCTGGCTACGCTGGGATTCAGACTTTCTGCGCCAGGCATAGTAGCCTCTGCGGGAAACATTCAGCACGTCACACATGACCGCGATGGGAAATTCAGCTTGGTGTTTCTGCATAAAGCCAAAGATCACCTCGGGTTGTTGGAGAAGATGGCCATTGCTTTTTTAAAATGTCACGCTCCATTTTCAGGCGTTGGTTTTCACGCCTAAGACGGCTGATTTCTTCAGCTTCAGAGGTCTGCTTTCCTTTGCCAGGAAAGGCCTCGCCGGGATTCTCGCTGTACTGACGAATCCACTTATAGAGCATGCTGGGGTGGATCTCCAGATCTCTGGCCACCTCAGCAACAGAATGGCCGCTGCCAGTTATCAGGTCAACCGTCTCTACCTTGAATTCACGGGTGTACGTCCTTCTCTTCGAAACCACATCAGTCCTCCTGATGTTGTTGCAGCAGCTTTTCGGACTGTCCACAATTTCGGGGGAAGGTCATTTTTCCACCTTGATAACTGTGTGGACATTTCCCCTTGGATGAAAATCTCCTTCCACGTAAAGGTATTTTGGCTTTAAGGCCGCTTCCAGGGCTGCGAAGATTTCATTAGTGGACTCTTCATGTGAAATATGGCGATCCCTGTATGCATTCAGAAAAAGCTTGAGAGACTTGAGCTCCACGATCCATTTGTCTGGAACATAATTTATCCTGATTGTGGCAAAGTCTGGATACCCAGACCTGGGGCAAAGGCAGGTGAACTCAGGAAATGTTATTTCTACAGTATAGTCCTGTTCAGGACTTGGGTTTGGCCAAGGCTCCAGTTTTGCCTTTTGAATGGCTTCTTCTCCATATTTCATTATCATCCAACCTTTCTTCAATGAGTTGATTCACAGAGACAATTTTTACCCTTTTTTGCAGAAGGGGCAAACAATTGTAGAGCACCCTGTAAGTTGCCATGTGCGGGTGCCCGATTGCAACAGCCCAGCCCTTTTTGCCGGCAACTTCCACCAGCCGGTTCACTTCCTTCAAGATCTCCCTTTCTTCGAAAACGTGGTCAAGAAAGACATCGCGTTCTGCTGCTTCAACGCCCACGACCCTGGCCACCTTGTATGCAACAGAATCCTTCGTGGTTCGGCTGTCTATGAAAAACAGGCCCTTCTTTTTTATTTCCGCCATTATAATGTGCATTATATTGATATCGGCTGTCAGGCCTGAACCCATGTGATTGTTGATGCCTGCAGCAAAGGGCACCTTTTCTATTGCCTTGTTCAGCTTGTTCCTTATGGTTTGAAGATCCATGGACCGGTATATGGCGCCGGGCCCTGGATCGACACTCCCGGACCTTGGTTCCATGGGCATGTGAACGAGGACGTCCTTTCCGGCCCTTGCCGCCTGTTCCGCCAGCTCCCTCGTATAAGGGGCATATGGCAGAAAGGCAAAGGAAAATGCAGCAGGCAGGTTTATAAAGGCCTCGTCAAGGGGGTAATTGTAACCCATGTCGTCGATTATGATTGCCACCACCGGCATCTTTTTGGGGGCTGTCGTCTCAAGGTGTTTTGAATTCCGGGGAGCAGCAGGCAGGGGCTCTTCGAAGGCGGGCTGCGTCGAAGAGAGGTCCTTTTTGGGGGTGGGGAGAAGAAAGATTATCAGGAGCAGGGCACTCAAAAAGCCCAGCAAAAAAAGACGCCAGAGTAATCCAAAGGCCGCTCCAGAGTCTGGAGCGGCCCGTTTTTGCCTTACCCTTCGCTGCCTTTTGATGCGCTTTCCCAATTATTAAGAGAAAAGGAAAGAGACTATTTGGCAGATACCTTCATTTCGGTGAAAATCTGCCAGGCCTTCAAGATCCTCAAGGCCTCTTTTAGCTGGTTGTCCATTGGAGGACCCTGTTTTGCCCCATCCTTCTTTTTCTCTTTTTCTTCCTGTTTGGCAGGCGTGGCCTTTTTTTCCTTTTCACCTGGAAGATGGCCCTCGAGATCCTTCTCTTTCAGGAAATGGAACGGGCTCTTGTCTTCCTTGGCCTCTTTCTTTTCTTCTGGCACAAAGGGGACCACTATGTCGGGGTGTATGCCTTCGGCCTGGATGGAGCGCCCGCTCGGTGTAAAATAGCGTGCTGTCGTAAGGCGCACTGCTGCTCCATCCGGCAAAGGTATTATGGTCTGCACAGAACCCTTGCCGAAGGTCTGGGTGCCAATAATAATCGCCCTCTTGTGGTCTTGCAGGGCTCCTGCAACGATCTCAGAGGCACTGGCACTTCCTTCATTTACCAGTACCGCTATGGGGTAATCATGGGGCTCGCCGTTTGGATGAGCCTCAAACTTTATCTTCTGGCTCTTGACGCGGCCATCGGTATAAACAATAAGGCCGGAATTCAGGAACTCATCTGCCACTTTCACGGCCTGGTCCAACAATCCGCCTGGGTCGTTTCGCAGATCCAGCACCAGCCCCTTGAGGCCTTTTTTGCCCTCCATCTCCTTCAATGCCTTTTTGAGTTCTGAGCTGGTCTTTTCCCGGAAATTGCTTATTCTCACATATCCGTAGCCATCTTCTAGCATCCTGTAGCGGACACTCTTTATGGGAATTACGTCCCTTACAATGGTTACATCCTTCAACTGGCGCCAGCCTTCACGGAATATGGAAATAGTTACCTTTGTTCCCTTCGGGCCGCGCAGCAATTTCACGGCATCTATGAGGGTCATGTTCTTGGTGCTCTTGCCGTTGATCTTCAATATCTTGTCGTTTGCCTTCAGACCCGCCTTGAAGGCCGGTGTGCCCTCGATGGGGGACACCACTGTCAATACGCCGTCCCGCAAAGTAATTTCAATGCCGATGCCCGTAAAGCTGCCTTTTGTCTCTACCTGCAACTCCTTGAAATCTTCCGGCTTCATGAATGCCGAGTGCGGGTCCAGGGACTGGAGCATCCCTTGTATGGCCCCGTAAATTAATTTCCTGGGGGCTACCTGCTCGACATAATTCCTCTGCACGAGTTCCAGCACTGCCGCAAAGGTCTTGAGCTCTTCGTAAGTATCTTCTTCCTTTGCCGAGGCGATTTGACGCATCTGGTAGGAACCGGCTGCCGCAAACAATAGTAACAAGATGGCAACAATAGTTGTGATTCGAAGGGTCTTTTTCATACGCACCATTTCAAACGCTCTAAGTTGTTTGCTATTTCTTAAATCAAAGAGGCGCAATAAGCAATATAGTCGCGCTAAAAAGGCCTATTTTTTAAATGCACGATTTACCTTGAGCCACGAGGGATTGAACCATGGCAGGGGATTCAAGGTCTTGTCTTCCCATCTGAGCTCGAAGTAAACACCTTCTGGTATCCACGGCCCGCTGCCAGACAGGCCTATTACATCCCCTTCATGCACCATGTCCCCCACCTGCCTGAAAAGCACAGAGAGCTGGGCCACAAGACTCATAAAACCATCTCCATGGTCCAATATTATCACATTGCCATATCCCTTGAGGCTTCCTGCGTAGACCACCTGGCCATCAAAAAAGGCCGTTACGTTTGAACCCCATGGAGCAGCTATAAGGACACCCCTTACCTTTTTGCCAGCAGGGGTTTTTCTGGTAATGGCCCCATACACCGGGGGCTCAAGGTCACCCTTCTGCTTAACGAGGCTTGCGCCAGAGGAAAGGGCCGCCTTCAGCCTCTGTTTTTCCCTTCTCTTGCGTTCGAGCCAGGCCTGTTTACGCAACTCCTTAAGGAGAGCCTTCAAAGATTGCCTGGCCTGCTGAAGTTCGGCCAGATTCTGTGAATAATCTTCACCCTGCTGTATGAGCCTCTGCAGCAGCTTTTTTTTCTCTTCCTTCTTCGCCTCTAGCTGCAAGGTTTCCTGCTCCATCTTTAAGGCCGCCTTTTTGAAGAGATTGCTCTTGAACTGCAGGTCATCTTTTACGGCCTTTACTCGTTCCAGCTCTTTCAAATATCTTTTCCGGACTTCCTTGTCGTGGGCCAGGAGCTTTTTTAAATAGGCCTGCCTGGAATATATCTCCGGCACGGTTTCAGCTGCAAAAATGATATTCAGGGTGCCTATGGTCCCGGTCTCGTAAAGACCCCTTAGCCTGCTTTCAACCTTTTTTTGAAGATCGTCGAGCAGGGCTTTTTGTTTCTGGAACACCTCCCGTGCCTTCAGAAATTCAAGTTCAACCTCGGTCCATTTCCTGCGCGCCTCTTCAAGCTTGTGCCACTGTTTTTCGATATCCTTGTCCAGATTCTCAAGCTCCTCAAGGAGCGACCTTTCCTTTTTCTTTACCTCGTTTATAAGCTTCTTCTTCTCTTTTATGCCCTTTTCAACTGTCTTCAGCTCTTTTTTCTTCTGTTTGATCTGCTTGTAGGTGGAAGTCCTTGCAGGCGCATGTTGACAAGGCACAATCAGCAAAACAAAGGAGGCAAGAGCAACCAATAAACATTTCAGCAAATGCCTGCTCACAGCTTTAAAAACCTCCGCATGGAAAACAGGGTCCCTACAATGCAGGCCAAGGTGGTAACACCAATCACCGGTGCCCAAAAGGTGTAAGGAAGAAATTGATAATCAAGGCCCCTCAAAAGCTGCGAACCAGCCAGCATAGGCTTTGTATATGTGTACATCGCATAGATGATTCCCACTGCAAGGCTTGAACCAATGAGCCCCTGCAGCAAGGCCTCGATCAAGAACGGACCCTGGATAAAGGAATTCGTTGCGCCCACCAGGCGAAGTATCTCAAGCTCTTCCTGCCTGGCATAGACGGTGAGCTTAATAGTGCTGGCCACCACGAATACCGCGCTCAAGAGCAGCAAGACACCCCCTGCTGCCACGACCATCTTCGTGAGATGGGAAAAGGCCTCCAGCCTGTGGAGCCATTCCTGGCCATACTGGACCTTGTCCACTTCCGGCCACCTAGCTATCTTTTCAGCAAGTTCCTTGATGCGGGTAAGCTGAAAAAGTGCCCGGTCGATCTCGAGTTCAAAAGATGGGGGCAGAAAACCAGGCTCTACGCCGTCCAGGATGTTTACTTCGTCCTTTAGATAGGATTCGAGACGGTAGTAGGCCTCTTCAGGAGAGACATAGGTCACAGACTTCACCCCTTCCATCTTCTGCAAGGTGGCAAATACGGCTGGTATGCGGTCAGGGGCGAGATCCTTCTTCAAATAGACCACGATACCGAGCTCCCTTCCAAAATGCCCGACGAAACGCTCTAAATTAAAATAAAGGAAAGAGAAGAAAACGAATATCAAAAGAGACAGTGTGACAACTATTGTAGTTACGGTCTGTGTTCCGGCATTCTGCTTTATGTCTGAAAAGGCCCGTCTGAATAAGATATTGAGGGTCATGACACCACCTCCACCTTGCCGGATTCAAGCCTCAAGACCCTGCCAGGGCTGTCTTGGTACAACCGTTCATCATGGGTGGCAAAGAGGATAGTGGCACCCCTGGCATTCAACTCGTGCATCAGGAGCATCACCTCTGCGGTCCTGAGCTTGTCAAGGTTTCCTGTGGGCTCGTCTGCCAGGATGATAGGCGGCCGGTTGACCACTGCCCTTGCAATGGAGACCCGCTGCTGCTCACCGCCAGAAAGCTGCGGCGGATACTGGTGCATCTTGTGGCCAAGACCCACTCCCTCAAGGACCTGGCACACCCTCTTCTTTACCTGTTCCTTGCGAAGCCCAAGCACCTCGAGGCTCAGCGCCACGTTCTCGAACACGCTTTTGTTTGAAAGAAGCTTGAAATCCTGGAATATGACCCCTATTTTCCGCCTCAAATAGGGAACCTGCGATCTGGACAATGAGGACAGGTCCATTCCATCTACTATTATCTTGCCAGATGTGGGGAGCTCGGCCCTGAACAAGAGGCGCAGCAAGGTTGTTTTGCCTGCACCGCTTTGACCAGTGAGGAACACCAGCTCTCCCTTTTCGATCTCCAAATTGACATCTGACATAACCAGGTGATTGGGGGGATATTTTTTTGACACCCCTTGGAAGCTGATAATTGGTGTTTCAGCTGTTAACATCTGCATCTCCAAACGTTTTCATATACAACTTGCCGCCATGTTCATAACCAGGCGTCTTTATTGCAAATGCCAGGCCATGGCTCGGCATGGTTCAGGCCCAGCCCTGGGAATGCCCCCTTTTAGGACTCTGCACCTTTTGCCGATAATAGTGCAAAGAAAATCTTGATAAATATTCATAAACAAGGCGGTATCAGAGCGGTACTATGGCAAAAATAGATGCTTTTTTCAAATTGATGCATGAGCAGGGGGCGTCCGACCTCCATCTGGCAGCCGGTTCCCCACCAATATTAAGGATCAGGGGCGACCTCCATAGGGTCAAATACAATGCCATCAATGATGATGAACTAAAGGCCATGCTATATGAAATAGCCCCGGAAGAAAAAATCAAGGTCTTTGAAGAGACTGGAGACGTTGATTTCGGCTATGAGATCCCAAATCTCGCCCGTTACAGGGCAAATTTTTTCATGCAGAAAAACGGCATTGGTGCCGTCTTCAGGGAGATTCCCAGCACGATCTTGACAGCAGAACAATTGGGCCTGCCTGCGATCATGACGAAACTGGCCATGCTGCCAAGGGGGCTGGTTCTCGTTACAGGGCCTACCGGAAGCGGTAAATCAACGACCCTGGCTGCAATCATCGACCATGCAAACCGCAACAGGAAAGATCACATCATAACGGTGGAAGATCCCATTGAATTCGTGCATGAAAGCAAGGGATGCCTGGTAAACCACAGGGAAGTGGGCCTTCACACCAGGTCATTCAGCGCTGCCCTGAGGGGTGCCCTTCGTGAAGACCCGGATATCATACTCGTTGGCGAAATGCGTGATCTTGAAACCATATCCCTGGCCATCGAGGCGGCAATGACCGGTCACCTCGTAATGGGTACGCTTCATACGATAAGCGCCGCAAAGACCGTAGACAGGGTGATCGAGATATTTCCGCAAGAACAGCAGGCCCAGGTACGCTCCACCCTTGCCGATGCCTTGAGGGCCGTAATCTCCCAGACCATGTTCAAGCGTGTCGACACCCCGGGCCGCTGTGTAGCCTTTGAGATTCTCGTGGCCACCCCGGCGGTCAGGAACCTGATACGTGAGGCCAAGACCTATCAGATTCCATCTTCCATGCAGACAGGGAAAAAATATGGAATGCAGACCCTGGACGACGCCATTATGGAACTCCTGCAAAAGGGCTGGATCGATCCGGATGAGGCATATAACAAGTGTGTGGACAAGGCCAAATTCAAGCCCTTTGCTCGAAGCGCGCCCATAGATTTCACGGAGGTGGCCTGATATGCACAGATCTGATCTCGACATGCTGCTCAATGAATTGCTCGAGGCCCATCCTAGGATTTCTGACCTCAATTTTACAGTGGGAAGGCCTTGCCAGGTGGCTGCAGACGGCAAGCTCCATCAGGTGCCAGCAGGCCTGAATACAGATTTCTTGACGCCCTTTCAGACAGAAATGCTTGCCTTGACCATGATCGACAACAACAAGAGGCTCATCTCCGACTTGATCAAGCATGGCTCTTGTGACTTCTCGTATCACCTGCATGACGGCCCAAGGTTCCGTGTCAATGTCTTTTCCCAGCGGGGGACATACAGCATCGTCATGCGCCGCCTGGAAAACGAGGTCCCCACCATTGAGGGGCTGGATCTGCCTTCCTGTTTCAAGGAGATGGCACGAGAAAAAAATGGGATCATTCTTTTTACAGGTGCGACAGGAACTGGTAAGACCACCTCTCTGGCAGCCATATTGGACGAGATTAACCGACACGAGCCCCTCCACATCATTACCCTGGAGGATCCCATTGAATATGTTCATGAACACAAAAAGGCCACGTTCAACCAGCGGGAATTGGGCAAGGACTTCGATGCCTTCAGCAACGGCCTAAGGGCAGCCCTGCGTCAGGCGCCTCACGTTGTGCTGGTCGGCGAAATGAGGGACAGGGAAACAGTCGAAATAGCCATGAATGCCGCGGAAACAGGTCACCTGGTCTTCAGCACGCTTCATACTGTTAACGCAGGCCACACAATAAACAGAATCCTTGGTATGTTCACCACCGAAGAAGAGCGCCAGGTGCGCTTCAGGCTGGCCGACTCAATAAGATGGGTCGTGGGCCAGCGCCTGCTTCCCAAAAAAGAAGGCGGTAGAGTGGCCGTCTTTGAAATCATGCACAACAATATCCGCGTAAAAGACGCTATCATAAACGGCGAAAGGGAAGGAAAGACCTTTTACGAAATCATAGAAAGCGCCCACGGCGTGGGAATGCAGACCTTTGACCAGCACATTATCGAGCTTTTCCAGCAAGGCGTGATAGATGAAGAGACTGCCCTTGCCTATGCCAGCAGCAGGGCCAAAGTGCGCCAGGGCATTGATAAAGAAAAGAACAAGCGCGGAGAAAAGACCTCCGATATCGAAGGGTTGAGCATCGATCTGGACTGGGACGTCCGGGCACCAGTTTAATCTTGGGAGAAGGCAACAATGGAAATAACCTGCAAGGGATGCAATAAACGCTACACTATAAGGGACGATAAAATACCAGCACAGGGCAGTGCCTATCTTTCCTGCCCCCAGTGCGGAGAGAAGATAGAAATCAGGGCGCCGGAGACCTTTCCTCCGGATCCGCCGCCTGCCAGTGATGCCCAGCAACATGTCACGGATGATCCCGAATTTTTTGAGCCTGGCATAAGGACGGCACTCGTTTACTGCCCGCAGGAAGAGGCGAGGCTGGAGGCCAACAAGGCATTGAAACAGTTAAACTTCAGGGTACGTGAAATTAAAACTGCTGCAGACATAGCAAGCCGGTTCAGGTACAACACCTTTGATCTGGTCCTCTTGTTTCAAAACGGGCCTGATCCCGAACAGCCTTTACGGGAAATCCACCACTTTATAAACACCTTGGAGCCAGAAAGGCGGAAAAAGGTATTTGTCGTTTACTTTCACCTGTCGGGCAACCGGTACAATACCCTCCAGGCCTTCAGCTATTCCGTCGATATGACCCTTAATCCATTGGACCTGGGAAGTCTCGTGGACCTGCTTCCAAAGGCGCTCAAACAAAAGGAATTCCGTTACAAAATCATTGAGGAGTGCAGGGCGGAACTGGCAGCTGCAGCGCTGTAGCCCAAAGCAATTTCTTTTATACAAGCCGGGCCTTTTCAAGCCGTACAATTCCATGTAGGCTTTC
This sequence comes from Deltaproteobacteria bacterium, assembly GCA_027031565.1. Lineage (GTDB taxonomy): Bacteria > Desulfobacterota > Dissulfuribacteria > Dissulfuribacterales > JALVPX01 > JALVPX01. The sequence continues at coordinate 15,316 of JALVPX010000072.1, forward strand.
AAACATGGCAGTGGTTTATCAGGATGATCCCTTAACCACTGATGCAACTCGTTAACGGAGGTTTCTATGCAGGTTAAAAGGGCTGTTGTGCCTGTGGCCGGGCTGGGCACTCGTTTTCTCCCTGCCACAAAGGCAATCCCAAAGGAGATGCTAACCATAGTCGACCGACCCACGATCCAGTATATCGTGGAAGAGGTGGTGGCCTCTGGTATCAAGGATGTCATATTGGTTACTGCCTCCGGCAAGGCGGCCATAGAAAACCATTTCGACTATTCCTTTGAGCTTGAGACCTTCCTGGCGCAAAAGGGAAAACTCGACCTGTTGAGAATTGTGCGCCACATCTCCAATCTTATAAACGTGGTGTCGGTCAGGCAGAAAGAGCCCCTCGGGCTTGGCCATGCCGTCATGGTGACCGAACAGGTTATAGGAAGCGAGCCCTTTGCCGTGGTGCTTGGTGATGACCTCGTTGACTCCCAGATTCCATGCGTACACCAGATGGTTGAGGTGTTCGACGAATATCAGGAATCGGTGGTGGCCGTGCAGGAGATTCCAGAATCCGAGACCCACAGGTATGGCATAGTCGAGGGTGATGAAGTGGCTCCGGGAATCTTCAAGGTAACACGGCTGATTGAAAAACCCCCAGCAGGCACTACCAGCTCAAACCTCGCCATAATTGGACGCTATGTTTTGCGGCCCGAGATATATGACTGCCTGCACAGGACCCTGCCGGGAGTAGGAGGCGAAATACAGCTTACAGATGCCTTGGACATCTTGCGAAAAGAGCGGGCGCTTTATGCCTACAGGTTCGATGGCAAACGTTACGACGCAGGAGACAAATTCGGCTTTCTGCAGGCCACCGTCAATCTCGCATTGGAACATCCTGAACTGGGAGGACCATTCAAGGAATATTTGAAAGAACTGGTTGCCAAACTTTAATTTTGAGGTGGCAGACACAAATCACCGCACACTGATTGATGTAATCGTACCACTGCCCATATATTCCTGCCTCACCTATGCCCTTCCGCCGGAAATTCCGGTCCCGGCCAAGGGCAGCCGGGTACTGGTTCCTGTGGGGAAAAGGAAAATGGCAGGTATCGTTAGGGGTAAGTGCAGGCGGCCTCCCTCATCCTCGGTCAAGATCAAGCCGGTTGTGGAACAACTCGATCCAACCCCGCTGATAAGTGAAAAATTGTTCGAATTCCTGGAATGGGTGGCCCGATATTACTTTCATCCCATAGGCATGGTAGTGGCAGAGGCCATGCCCCCCGGCATTATTTCTGCCTTCAAGGGCAAACAAAAAGATGTCTCAAGGCCCTTCAGGCCGGGCAGGAAAGGCCCTGAATTCACCAGGTGGTCGGAAGGTGGCGGAGCATGGACCTTATCCCCTGATCAAGCACGAGCGCTTACCGAAATAGACACGATTATCGGCAAAAGGGAATATAAAACCGTGTTGCTGCACGGCGTAACCGGCTGCGGCAAAACCGAGGTTTACATGCAGGCGGCCCAGAGGGCCTTGGAAAGCAAAAGGCAGGTCCTCGTAATGGTTCCTGAAATTGCCATGACCATGCAGATCGTGGGCCGTTTTCTGGATCGCTTTGGTGAGCGGGTCAGCATAATGCATAGCGGCCTTACGCCGGCCGAAAGGAGAAATCAATGGGCCAGAATAAAAAACGGGGCGTCAGACATAGTCGTTGGAACGAGGTCTGCGATATTTTCTCCCCTCGATCGTTTGGGGCTGATAGTAGTGGACGAAGAGCATGACCCCTCCTACAAGCAGGATGAGCACCTGCGCTACCATGGGCGGGACCTTGCCGTAGTACGGGGCAAATTGTGCAATGCGGCAGTAATTCTTGGATCTGCCACACCCTCCCTTTCTTCGATATACAATGCAGAACAGGGCAAATATCACTTGATTCGCATGCCAAAACGCATTGCAGAAAGGCCCATGCCGGAAATTTTAATAGTTGATCGTACCAAGAGGGAACGAGCGGATGCACATCTGAAACCTGCGGTCAAGAAACCATCGTGGCTCTCCTCGAGACTGTATGCAGAGATGAAGTCAACCTTTGAACGAAATGAACAAGTGCTTCTTTTTTTGAACCGCAGGGGATTTGCGCCCTATGTCTTCTGCCCGGATTGCGGCCATGTGTTCAGGTGCGCCCTGTGCGACGTTGCCATGACATTTCATTATGCAAAGGGTAGACA
>JALVPX010000073.1 GCA_027031565.1 Deltaproteobacteria bacterium
CCTCAACGAGATGCCCAGTATCTCTGCGGCCCTGCGCCTGTGACCACTGGTCTGTTCCAGGGCATCCTTGATTGCCTCTTTTTCAAGCTCCTTGAGGCTCTTGAGTTGCTTCTTACCACTTTCTACCGGTCTGGATGATAATGACGCTTCAGGCTGAAACTGGCCTGGCAACTCCAATTCCTCCCCCTGGCTCAAGATCACCGCCCTTTCCAATATGTTGTGAAGCTCCCTTATGTTACCCGGCCATTCATAGCCTTTAAGCCTGTCCAGGACATCTCCCGGTATCGAGGCTATCTTCTTCCCAACCTGGGCTGCTATCTTCTGGACAAGGAACTTGGTCAGCACGTCTACTGCTTCTGGCCGCTCCCTTAAGGGCGGCAACGTAATTGGAAAGACATTGAGCCTGTAGAAAAGATCCTGCCTGAAGCGCTTTTCTGCAACTAATTTCTGCAGGTCTTGATTGGTAGCAGCAATCACCCTTGCGTTTGTTGTGAGGGTGACAGTTCCGCCAACCCTTTCAAAGGAACGCTCCTGGAGTACCCTCAGCAGCTTGGACTGGGCAGGCAAAGGCATCTCACCCATTTCATCCAGGAATATGGTTCCCTCGTTGGCGAGCTCAAACTTGCCCCTTTTGCCCTTCACCGCGCCTGTAAAGGCACCCTTTTCATGACCAAAAAGCTCCGACTCGATTAAGTTCTCCGGGATTGCTGCACAATTTATTGAGACAAAGGGCCCCCTTTTTCTGCTCAATTGGTGGATCGCCTTTGCTATAACGCTCTTGCCCGTACCGCTTTCACCAAGAAGCAGCACCGTGGCGCCTGTTCCGGCCACCTCTTCCACTTCTTTAAGGACATGCGGCATGCCGCAAAACAGGATCTCCTGTGGCGGCAGATCCTCAGACAGCTGCATCCTGCTGATCTTGTCCGATGCGAGCAGCCTTTTGCGTTCGGCAATCTTTGCAACTATTATCCGCAATTCTTCAGGTTCCTTCAGGGGCTTTATGAGATAATCTGCCGCCCCCTCCTTCATTGCCTCAACCGCATTTTCAATGGTCCCGAAAGCGGTCAATATTATGAAATCCGTTTCGGGATTCGCCTTTTTGACATTCCGCAGAAGCTCCAGGCCGGTCATGCCAGGCATCTTCAAGTCTGATATGACCAAATCGGGCCTGAACTTGTTGAAGAGCTCCAGCGCCTCCATGCCGTTGAAGGCGGTCTCCACCTGATAGCCCTCTTTTGACAAAATCCGGGACAAAAGCCGGGTTATGGATGGTTCATCGTCTACAACCAATATCTTCATGTTGTTCACTTTTGATCTTCTTGTCATTACAGGACTTAAAAATTCGCCTGTCTTTCTGCTTCGTGCTATTTTTCCAGATCATATCCATTATTACCGAAAAGTATGAAAATTGCATTTTCCAGCCCGATTCACGATTGAGGATACTGCCGATGCCTGAACGCAGAAAAAGCCCGCGCTACCCCATATTCATGAGAGTCTATTTTCCGGAACACGACACCTGGGGCTATACGACCAACGCTTCTCTGGAAGGATGTTTCGTGGTGATACGAAATTCTTACTCCACCGGCTTCATAACAGAAATGATCCTCGATCTTCCTGTCATAGGCCCTGTGCTGCTCAAGGGTTACATACATCACAAGGGCAAGGAGCCCCAGGGGGTGGGCATGCAGTTTGTGCAGGTGCGCTTTTCAAAGGATGAATCGGAATATTTCAAAATCTATGCAAAGTTCATAAAATCCCTGGGCAGGCTCCGGGACATCAAGGAGGAATATATCCGCCTTACCCAGGAGGGTAAGATAAAGTTGCTGGTCCTGCCTCCGCCTGGAAATGAACAGCCCTTTGTTGCATAATAGAATATGAGAACACGTTTCGCATGCACCATGCCCACAAGTTCGGCGAATGCTGGGAAACACCATCTGAGTCGATTTTGATATGAGCCTTTCAAGTGATGCGATCTACTATATGATTGTTTTCCTTGCCGGGACCTGCATAGGCAGCTTCTTGAACGTGTGCATATACAGGATACCTGCTGGGAAATCCATCGTCTATCCGCCGTCGGCATGCATGAAATGCGGCCACAAACTCTCCTGGTGGGAAAACATTCCCTTGTTCAGCTACATTTTCTTGAGGGCAAAATGCCGTAAATGCAGTGCCTCCATATCCATCCAATATCCCCTTGTGGAATTTCTGACAGGATTGCTGGCCCTTTTGCTTTTTCACAAGTTCGGCCCAACCCCTCAATTTTTCGTCTACGCCATCTTTACAGCAGCCCTGATAGTAATCACCTTCATCGACCTCGAGCTCCAAGTCATCCCGGATGTCATATCGCTTCCAGGCATCGTGTTTGGACTGGTTGCCTCTTTTTTCCTGCCAAGCATCTCTTTCATCGATTCAGCAGCAGGCGTACTGCTCGGCGGCGGCATCTTGATTGCTGTTGCCTGGGGTTATTACCTCATAACCAAGCGGGAAGGCATGGGGGGAGGAGATGTCAAACTTTTGGCAATGATCGGGGCATTTCTTGGATGGAAATGTCTGCCTGTGGTAATATTTTTGAGTGCTGCCGCAGGCTCAGTAACCGGCCTCTTAATCATGGCCGTAAATCGCGTAAATCGCCATACAGCCATACCTTACGGGCCATTCCTTGCGGCCGGGGCTGTAGCCTATATCTTCTTTGGAGAGGGGCTGATAAGGCTCTATTTGAATGCACTAACAAACTAGCACGCATTTTGCATTACCCCTTAACAAACCGTTAAATATTTTAAATCAGTGCATTAACTTTATTCAATAAAATTAGTTAATTGAATACAAAAGCGAGGGGTGTCAAGTGAGCAAGGCAAGAGTCCTGATAGTGGACGACGAATATGACGTAAGGGAGACCCTTGCGGGATTGCTGCAATCCAAAAGAGGGGGATATGAGGTCACCACTGCCAAGAATGCCGAAGAAGGGTTGTCCCTGGCTGAAAAAATACCTTTTGACCACATCCTGTGCGACATATACATGAAACCCAGCGACGGCTTCTATTTCCTGAAGAGGGTCAAACAGGCGGGCATCGAGGCCAACATCATCATGATGTCAGGAAAGGCCGACAGCGATATGGCCCTTGAAGCCTTGGAGTTTGGTGCAAAGGATTACATCCACAAGCCCATAGTTGCCGGCCAGCTATTCTTTGTCCTGAAAAGGGTTGAGGAAGCAGCAAGGTTGCGTCAAGAAAATGAACAGCTCCGCACCCAGGTGCAGGAAAAGTTCTCCTTTCACAACATCGTTGCCAAGAGCGAGAGGATGAAGCGCATCTTCGGCGTCATCGAAAAGGTAGCAGACTACAAAACCACTGTACTGGTGACTGGTGAAAGCGGCACGGGAAAGGAGCTCGTGGCAAAGGCCCTGCACTTCAACAGCGCCAGGCGAAAGGGCCCCTTTGTTGCCCTCAACTGTGGCGGCATTCCGGAAACATTGCTGGAAAGCGAGCTGTTCGGCCATGTAAAGGGCGCCTTCACCGATGCCATACGGGCAAAAAAAGGCTTGTTTGAAGAGGCAAACGGCGGAACGCTCTTTCTAGACGAACTCGGCGACCTGCCCCTTTCGCTCCAGGTAAAATTGCTGAGAGTGCTCCAGGAAGAGGAAATAAGACCGGTAGGAGACACCAGGAACATCAAGATCGATGTGCGCATTGTGGCGGCAACGGCGAAAAACCTGGCAGAAGAGGTCAAGAAAGGTACCTTCAGGGATGACCTCTATTACAGGATAAATGTGCTGCCCATCGTGCTGCCGCCTCTGCGGGAACGAAGGGAAGACATTCCGATTCTTGCTGAACACTTCATCAAAAAGTACAACAGCCGTCTCGGTGTGACGGTGGACGGCATAAGCCAGGAGGCCCTCCGGTTGTTCCTTGTCTACAAATGGCCTGGAAATGTCAGGGAACTCGAAAACGTGATTGAAAGATCCATGGTTCTTGCAGAAACCAACATGATTCAGCCTGCGGATCTCCCTTCACAGCTTAGAAATGCAGAGCAATCCTCAGAGGCATCCGCGCCTGTACCCGGCCTGGATCCCACTGTGTTGTCCATCAAGCAGAACAGCAAGATATTGGAACAGGCGCTCATAAAAAGGGCCCTGGCAAAGACCAGGGGCAACAAGACCAGGGCGGCCCAGCTCCTGGAAATCAGCCTGCCCGCCCTCTTGTACAAGATGAAGGGCTACGGGATTTCAAACGGCAACAATCACCTGCAGGAGCAGGCCGCATAGCCTGCGGACACTCCTCATGCCAGGTCCACGGCCTGCTTCAAGGCCTTGACCTCCTTTTCACTCAGGTAGCGCCACTTGCCGGGGGGGAGGTCACCAAGTTCCAGCGGGCCGATCTTGACCCTTTTCAGGCGAATGACAGGGTGCCCCACAAGATCAAGCATACGTCGGATCTGCCGTTTACGCCCCTCCTTCAGTTCCACCTCTACGACGCTCTGCCCCTTCGTGCGGCCTAAAGGGCTGATTCTGCAAGGAAGGGTCCTGCGGCCATCCAGGTCCACACCTGATTCCAGTGCGGCAATATCCCTTTTTGATAACCGTCCCCGTATGGTAACCAGGTATATTTTTGGGACCTTGCGGCTTGGATGAAGGAGCCTGTGGGTCAAGGCGCCGTCATCCGTCATAAGTACAAGGCCTTCACTGTCGTAGTCGAGGCGGCCCGCAGGGTACAACCTCTCCCTTACTCCACGCAGCAAATCAAGAATGGTAGGCCTTCCATACGGGTCGCGGACAGTACAAAGATATCCCCTGGGCTTGTTCAATATCAGATAAGTGTGGGACTGCGGCGGTGCCACCTTCTTTCCGTCCACAAGTACTATGTCGGCGCCAGGGAGAACCTTTTTTCCCATTTCCCTTACTATTTCGCCGTTCACAGCCACCCTGCCCGCCTTTATCAGCTCTTCGGCCTTGCGCCTCGAGCATACGCCTGCATCTGCAAGGTATTTCTGGAGCCTTACAAGGCTGGTTTCCTGCCTGTTTTTCTTGGGTCTGTTGCATGAATGCATGGAGAAGGCAACCTTGAAATGATCCTTTTTTGTCTATATGGATAGATGGAAAATTAAAAAGCGCAACCATTTTCTGGCTATCCTGGATGAAACGGCGTCAAAAACACCATAATAGGCTGAGGGAAGGTTTTTCCACCGGTGCGTGTGCTGCGGCTGCTGCCAAGGCAGCCACCCTCGCCCTCATCGCCCCTGCAAAGCTTTCCAAAACCGTCTCCATAACCTTCCCCGACGGTTTGAAAAGGCGGATGGGAATCCACAAGTGGGGTTCCAATGGCTCAAGCGCTTGGGCCAGTGTCATAAAAGATGCCGGCGATGATCCTGACATAACCCATGGAGCCGAAATCGTGGCCAAGGCCAGAAGACTGAACCAGGACAGGCCGTCCATCTCCATAAAAGGAGGAAGGGGTGTAGGGACGGTAACTAAACCGGGCCTTCCAGTCGAGATAGGGGAGGCTGCCATCAACCCGGTGCCCAGATCGATGATTAAACAAGCGGTTTCAGAGGCAGTGGGCAGCGAAAATTACTCCATTGAGATAACCATCGAGGTGCCCAAGGGAAAGGAACTGGCTCGAAAGACCCTGAACAGGCGCCTTGGAATAGTAGACGGAATTTCCATTCTTGGCACCACGGGCATAGTGAAGCCCGTGTCTGCTGCTGCCTGGAAGGCCACAATAACCGCCCAAATGGATGTGTGCCTGGCCGCGGGATCCCGGACAGTCGTATTGGCAACAGGAAGGACCTCGGAAAGGGCTGCACTCGACTTGCTGAATCTTCCAGAAGAGGCCTTTATAACCATGGGTGACTATGTGGCCTTCTCTTTTACCGAAGCAGGAAGGCGCCCTTTTGAGGCCATATATGTTGCGACTCAATGGTCCAAATTGCTAAAAATGGCCCTTGGCAGGGAAAACACCCATGTAAAATTCGGCCCCCTTGAGCCTTCAGAGGCCGTGGGCCTGCTCAAGGCGTTGTGGAAGCATGAAGTAAAGGATCTCCATTTCAGCAACGTGAACAGCGCCAGGGAGATCTATTCCATGCTTGAGCCAATGGGCCGGGATGGACAAATATTGATGAAAAAGGTTATGGTTAGGGCCATGGAACAGCTCATGCCCTTGATCAACACCGGCCAG
>JALVPX010000074.1:0-20172 GCA_027031565.1 Deltaproteobacteria bacterium
GTGGTGATACGGAATTTTGATCACGAAATTGAAACCGCATCCGAGATAAAGAACATCCTGCAGCTCCCAGAAGACTACAAAAGCGGGCCGTGGACTTGGACCATTAGCGAGCAGGCAGAGGCCCTACAGGTGGTAGAAAGACTGCAATACCTGCCGGAAAAGGAAGTAATTGTCGAGTGGCCGAAAGAGAGCGAGCAGATCAGGATCACGCGACCAGCCAGCCTGTCTGATCTTCATGTCCGCATATCGAGCGATCGGGACTGGTTTGGGCTGGATGGGGGAATAAAATTTGAGTCTGTAGATACAAATATTGAGGACCTTTTGGACAGTGTGGCGCGTGGAGAGCGTTATGTGCGTTTGTCGCGCAATAAATATTTGGCCTTGTCCGAAGAGCTCGTGTCCGGCTTGAAAATGCTGGCTGACGTGGCCCGCCGCAACAAGGATGGAAAGCCGGTCGTAAATGATGTTGCCCTGCCGGCATTGGAGGCGTTGCTGGAACAGGCCGGCAGTGTACTGGCCCACGAGGAATGGCAAAACAAACTGCAGCAGTTCAAGGCTGCAATGGAGTTGGATCCCAAGCCCCATGTCACATTAAAGGCTGAACTGCGTGACTATCAAGTTGACGGCTTCAAGTGGCTGGCCAGAATGGCTGCCTGGGGAATGGGATGTTGCCTTGCCGATGACATGGGACTAGGAAAGACACTGCAGGTACTGGCGGTGTTGTTGCGTAACGTGGATGCCGGCCCGGTACTCGTCCTTGCTCCCTCATCGGTGGGCTTCAACTGGATAAATGAGGCCAGAAAATTCGCGCCCACCCTTAATCCTATTTTGTACAGGGACAAAAACCGCAAGGAAATGCTGAATAATCTCGGTCCAGGAGATCTGCTGGTCACGAGCTATTCACTCGTTTGGCGTGACATAGATGATCTGAACAAGGTTGAATGGGGCACTCTGGTCTTGGATGAGGCCCAGGCAGTTAAAAATGCCCACACCAAGACGGCCAAGGCCGTCCATACCTTGAATGCGAAATGGAAAGTTGCCATGACGGGCACGCCTGTGGAAAATCATCTGTCCGACCTTTGGAGTCTGTTCAAGGCCATCGTGCCCGGCCTTTTTGGTCCTTGGGAGGCCTTTAAGCAAAAATTTGTTATTCCCATTGAGGCAGAGAAGGACAAAGGAGCCAGGCGAGCCCTTTCAAAGGTTGTCAGGCCCTTTATCCTCCGACGTACCAAGGCCGAGGTCCTGGAAGAGCTTCCCAGCAGGACCGAGCAGGTATTGTATGCAGAACTCAGTGAAGAAGAATCTACTTTGTATGAGTCTGTACGTTTAAAGGCCTTGCAGGACATCGAAAAGGATGAAGGTGGAGAAAAGAGTCGTTTCAAGATCCTGACTGCCTTGACGAAACTGCGTCAAATAGCATGCCATCCTGCCATGGTGGTAGATGAATGGGATGGCCCTTCAGCAAAGATTACTATACTCCTTGATACCTTGGAGGCCCTTACAGATGGTGGTCACAGGGCACTCATATTCAGTCAATTCACCACCTTGCTTGAACTAGTGAGGCGCGAGCTTGAAAAAAAAGGCATCTCATACCTGATGCTCACTGGGAAAACCCCTGTCAGAATCAGAGACGGGCTAATCGATTCGTTTCAGCGCGGAAGCGCAGACTGTTTCCTCATATCTTTAAAGGCAGGAGGAACAGGACTGAACCTGACCGCAGCAGATTATGTAATCCACATGGACCCCTGGTGGAATCCGGCAGTGGAAGATCAGGCAACAGACAGGGTGCACCGAATAGGCCAAACCAGGCCTGTGACAGTTTATAAGCTGGTTGCCAAGGGGACCATCGAAGAAAGGATTCTTACCCTGCATAAAGAGAAAAAGGATCTAATTTCAGGCGTCCTCGAAGGAACCGATGAGGCTGCAAGATTGTCCGGTTCGGAACTCGTGGAGCTGATTAAGGGTGGTAGTTTAATCTATTGACGGGCTGCCTCTAAAAATTGTCTTTTTTCCCAATGGCTGCGTTGCACTCAAAAAATAATCCTCGAAATATCAACAATATGTCTGCGGTTATTTTTTTGCGCGCCTTGCCCTTGAATAAAAATCCTAATTTTTAGAGGTAGCCGACAGCAGGATTGATGCCTTGCGGCCCAGCAGACCATGGTATTTTATGCTGGTCAGCTCAAATCCTTGCTAAAAAAGTTTCTTTAAGACCTGCCAGACCGTTTCATAGATATTTTCAACATCATCTTCAGTGAGGCCGGCTCCCATTCCCACCAGCCTCGCCCTCTTTTGGGTCATGAAGTCGTCCGGTGCATGGCCGTCCGAATTGATCACAAGGCCGGCGCCTGTCTTTTTGGCCATTTTGGCAACATGGCCGTTTGTAAGACTGTGCCCTTTTCTGCCAGACAATTCCAGGAATATGCCCCTTTCTTTGGCCTTTTGGGCATCTGGCTCAGAAATAAGGCCTGGATGGGCCAATATGTCTATATCTGCATCGAGCGCAGCCTTGTTGGTACCTGGAATCACAGGCTCAGTGACAGTCTCGCCGTGGCATACCACTATTTTTGCACCGAGCTCACGGGCCTTGGCTGCAAGGCGCGATATTTGATCAGGATGAACGTGGGTAAGCTCAATACCAGGAATGAGCTTTGTCGAGCCCGACTGGTTTATTTGTTCTGCTGCCTTTACCATTCTCGGCACTATGAAATCGAGATTGGAGGCGTCGGCGTGATCTGTTACAGCTATGGCATCGTATTCCATTACCTCCACGCGTCTTACAAGCTCGGCAGGAATCAATTCTCCATCACTGAAGATAGAGTGGCAGTGTAGATCAAACATCAGGCCCATAATGCGCGTTACATCTTGTACTTGACTGAATCTGCATCAAGATTTTCCAATATTTCCCGCCACTTGTCTTTATCCTTGGCCTCACCCGCCTGGACAAACTCTGCGGTCTTCGTTGGTGCCGTCTTTTCTATTACGCCTTCATCGACATAGATTTCAGCATCTGCTCTCAAGGCCATGGCAACTGCGTCACTGGGGCGTGCATCGACCTGATAGGTTTCTGTGCCATGATCAAGGGTTATCAGGGCATAATAGGTGTTGTCCTTGAGGTCTGATATCTCTATCTTCGGTATTTTTACTCCAAGGGCCTTTAACAGATTGACGGCCAGGTCATGGGTCATGGGCCTGGCAAAGCCGATCTTTTCCATTTCCGTAGCAATGGCAGTAGCCTCCAGCAGCCCTATCCAAATAGGCAGGGTCCTGTCGCCCCCTTCCTCCTTGAGGATCAGGATAGGGGAATTGGATTCAGGATCCAACGTTATAGCATGTACGTACATCTTGATTTTTGCCATAAATAATCACCAGAATAAGGATTTGACTTTTTCAGGATAACGGTAATGTAAACACTTTGGACCCATTATGCAAAGGCGCTGAAGAGGGATCCAGCAACGAACCAACCAGTGAGTGATAACCAGCCTTTTCTACAACTATATTGCAGAAGGTACCGATCAGTTCTTTTGGGCCGTGAAAATTTACCACGTGATTCCCGCGTGTCCTGGCCGTCAGCTGGCCACGGCCGTTCCTGCTCACACCCTCAACCAGTACTTCCACCGTGCGGCCGACCAACATGCCATATTTTTTAAGGCTGATTTCGTTTTGAAGCTCGAGCACCTGCGTCAGCCTGGCAGATTTGATTTCTTCGTCCACTTGGTCATTGAACCGGGCGGCCTTTGTATTCGGCCTTGGAGAATATTTGAATGCAAATATCTGGTCAAATTCCACCTCTTTCAATAACGATATCGTTTGTTCAAAGTCATCATCACTTTCACCAGGAGAGCCTACTATCAAGTCGGTGGTTAGTACAATTTGGGGGCATCTCCTCCTTAATCTCTCGACAATATCGAGATAATGTTCCCTGCTGTATTTCCGGTTCATGCGTTTTAACACCCTGTTTGACCCTGATTGAACTGGCAGATGGAGGTGTTCGCAAAGGGGCACGAGATCACCAAAACAGTCAATGATATCCTGGGTCAAATCCTTGGGATGGCTCGTGGTGAAACGAACCCTTTTCAGGCCTGAAATGTTGCAGATTGAACGCAACAGGCCCGAGAAGGTGGTTCCGAGGCCTTTTCCATACGAATTTACATTTTGTCCCAGGAGTGTGATCTCCTTGACCCCCTGACTCACTGCCCTGACTGCTTCGTCTATGATGTGAGCAGGTGGCCTGCTTACCTCCCTTCCCCTAGTATATGGCACAACGCAGTAAGTGCAGAAGTTGTTGCACCCCTGCATAATGGTGATGAACGTCCTCACAGCATCCTTTTCAGGCAGAGGGGCCTTGATTTCGGGAATGACGAAATCGTCTTGCAGGGTGGTCAATGTGACAGCTTGTCTGCCCCTATGTACCTCCTTCAAGGCCTTGGGAAGCGAATGGATTCCCTGGGGCCCGGCAACTATGTCCACAAACGGAGCCCGTTCCTGCAGCCTCCTGCCTTCCTGCTGGGCCACACATCCGGTAACGGCAATCTTGAGGTCAGGATTCTGGTCTTTCAACCTCCTGAACCTTCCAACGAGGCTGTAAACCTTGTTTTCGGCCTTTTCCCTTATTGAGCAAGTATTTACGATTATCAAATCCGCCTCTTCAGGAACCTTGCACAGTTCATAATCTGAAGATAGCATTTGAACCATTCGCTGTGAGTCATATTCATTCATCTGGCAGCCAAAAGTGGCTACGTAAAGTTTTTTTTTCATCTTTCTCAATTGTCCGTCTTGTTGAATCTGAAATTTACTGAAATCTTGTTATCATTTCCAATAGCATATTCGAGGTTTGCCTCTGCCTTTGCATAGTGGGCAACAGATATAACATAACGGCTCTTTGCCTGGGTGAGAAGCGTTTGTGCATCGAGCACGTCTGTAGAGGTGGTAAGCTGCTGACGGTATCTTTCATTATACAACCTGAAGTTTTCCTCTGCATGCTCCAAGGCGGATTCCGTGACTTTGATTGCCTTCTCGGCCTCTTTGAGGCGTAAAAAGGCCTCCTTTACCTCAAAACACACCTGTTCCTTCAAATCGTTGTAGGCGCTTTTGGCCAATTTTAGTCTCACATCTGCCGCCTTTATCTCATCAAAGGTCTGCCCCCAGTTCCAAAGCTCCCAAGAGGCCTTGACCAGAAGTGTGACCTGTTCAGTATCCCCAAAAGGATTTTCCCGCATAAACGGGGTATCCCCTGTTCGTTCATAAGTCCCAGTCAGTTGAAGCTGAGGCCACAGCCTTGCCTTTGCAGCCTTTTTAAGGCGTTCTGCCTTTTTAACTGCCAGCCTCCCTGCCATAAGCTCCGGCCTTTGCGCCTCTGCCATTACATACAAGTTGTCAAGGTCATGTTTAAAAGGAGTAAATCTCAACTGGTCAGATGGAATCAGATCTTGAGACAAGGGCCTCTGCATCACCAAATTCAGCCGGGCCTTGGCAATGTCCACGTCATGAAGCGCCTTGATAAGGTCTTCTTCGCCCTTTGCCAGTTCCACCTTGCTTTCAAGCAGATCGTTTCGCGTGCGCAATCCAGCTTCGTAAAAGCCCTTTGCATCGGCCAGGTGGGCCTTGAGGCGTTTATGGGCGGCTTCCGCCTCTTCTAGAAGCTTCTGTGCCTTGACCAGGTCGAAATAGAGGTTTTTGACCTGGCGAACCAACTCATTTGCTTGTTGTGTAAGCATCAAATTTGATATATCCACCTCTATTTTTGCTGCCTTGAAGGTGTTCCACAGGCGTCCTCCCAAAAAGAGTGGTTGCGTGACATACGCCTTCCAATTGTAGGTTTCGTGCGGGCTTATGACGGTCTTTCTTCCAAATATGGTGATTTCGCTTTCGTCTCTTCGCCAAAGCAGTGAATAGTCTGTCTGAAGCCTCGGAAACATTTCTTTTTTGGATGCCTTTGCGTTGTAAAGGGCCTCTTCGAGCCTGAGCCTGGATTGTATCAGACCCCAGTTTCTTTGAAGCGCGATATCAATGCATTCCTTCAGGCTAATTGGGCGTTCTGTACCGGCAGTGCATTCCGTACCCCATGCAAGACAGCCCGAAAGCGTCATTAATAATGCAAATAAAAAGATGGTAGAGGGGCGTTTCTCAGCAAAAATCGATTCCATAGGCCTTTATCCTGTTTTTCAGGCTGTTCAGGATCCCAAGCAGCAAGCCCTTTTCAGAAGAGGGAAATGTTATGCAGACCTTTCCTCTTGTCTTGTCAAGGGTGGTTAAAATAAAAAGATTGTCATAGCCTTCCAAAATGAATTTTAAAAAAAAGATCCCGTTTGGATCCATGATAAATTTCATGTCTTCGTGTCTCATGGAACGTCTATAGCTCAATGTCACCATCTCTTCAATTGGTGCCATGCATGCACCCCATGGCTTTTTGATCAAAAAATATTATTTACCATCCATCAAATTGACAGTCAGGGCAAGCCTATGTAGTTTTCTGCGGCATGGATTCCCTCATATTGAACCGCCAATGGCGCTTCCCGGATGCCGACAAGGTCAGGATCCAGGCCCTTGCAAGGGAGCGCGGGGTGCCTGAACTTATTGCCTGTTTTCTTTATAACCGGGGTATTAATTCCAGTGAAGAGCTTGATCGTCATTTAAATCCAACCTTACATGGCCTGCATGATCCCGCATCAATGGCAGGCATGGAAGAAGCCATAGACCGCTTGGTATACGCTGTAAGACATGGAGAACGCATAGGCATTTTCGGAGATTATGATGCAGACGGGGTGTCGGCATCTGCACTGGTATACTTGTTTTTGCAGGAAATAGGCGTTGGGTGTGAAGTCTATATTCCCCACAGGGAACAGGACGGCTACGGACTCAACCCGGAGGGGCTTGAATGGCTGGCCGGCAGGGGCTGTTCCCTGATAGTAACAGTTGATTGCGGCATAGGAAACGTTGCCGAGATCGAGTGGGCCAGGCAACGCGGTCTTGATATCATTGTCACCGATCATCATCTGCCCCCGGAAGTGCTGCCGCCTGCAATTGCCGTGGTGAACCCGAGACAATCAAGGTGTCCTTTTCCTTTCAAGGAGTTGGCAGGGGTAGGAGTCGCCTTTAATCTCATCCGGGCCCTGAGGGGAAGGCTCTATAATGAGGGCACGTGGTCTTCTCCAGAGCAAGTTCCAAACCTGAAGAAATACCTGGATCTGGTTGCAATAGGCACGGTAGCAGATGTCATGCCCCTTGTGGGTGACAACAGGGTCCTTGTGAAGGCAGGGTTTGAGGTATTGGAAAGGGAGCCCAGGCCTGGATTAAAGGCATTGCTTGAAATAGCGTGCGTCAGGGGAGATATTTCCGCCCACGATATTGGCTTCAGGCTTGCGCCGCGCATAAATGCTGCCGGCAGGGTCGATCATGCCGAAGTTGCCTTGCGGCTTCTTGTTACAAGCGATCGAGATGAGGCAGCGGTGCTGGCAAAAGAGCTTCAGCAGCTCAATAACAAGCGCCAGGCCCAGGAAGGCGCGATCTTGAAAGAGGCCTTGTCTCTGGCAGAAAAGATGGGCGATAGGCATGCCTATGTGCTTTCTTCGTCCAATTGGAAAAAGGGGGTCCTTGGCATTGTTGCATCCCGCCTTTCAGAGCAGCTCAAAAAGCCGGTTCTGCTCCTGTGCAGGGAGGGGGATGAGCTTCACGGTTCAGGAAGATGCCCTGTGGGATTCAACTTGCATGACATGTTGAGCAGCTGCTCCAAGTATCTCCTCTCCTTTGGAGGCCACAAGGCAGCAGCAGGTTTGAGGCTGCACGCAGCTCAAATGGATGCCTTTGTCGATACTTTTGAGCATAAAGTGGCTGAACAAATGGGTGGCGATGGGCCTGCAAAGGAGATTCTCGGGATCGATGCCTGGGCTGACCTTGCATCCTTGACAGATTCAAGTTTCTTTTCCTTTTTATCCAGGCTCGAGCCCTTTGGGGAAGGATTCCCAAGGCCGCTGGTTGCACTGAAAGATTTCGAACTTTACCATAAGACAGTGGTGGGTAACAGGCATTTGAAGTTGCGGCTGGGCGCAAGGGATGGGGGAGGTTCAGGCACTATTGATCTCCTTGCCTGGGGGCACGGAGACAAGATTGATCTGGATTGGCAGGAAATGGAACTGGCGTGTTTTCCTGAATATAACAATTGGAATGGAACTAAACGGATTCAGTTAGTCTTGAAGGATGCCAGGTGTAAACACAGGTTGTGAGGCTTAAATCTTTAACACTCAAAGGTTTCAAATCATTTCCCAAACCCACTAAGCTCCGTTTTCCAGGCGGTATTTGTGCCATTGTGGGCCCCAATGGCTGCGGCAAGTCCAATGTTGTAGATGCGATACGATGGGTCCTGGGTGAACAGAGCGCGCGTCTTCTCAGGGCAAAATCCATGACTGACCTTATCTTTTCCGGCGCCAACGGCTCTGGGCCTGGGATTGCCGAGGTGCGCCTTACAATCAGAAACAACGGCCAATTTTTCCCTCCGGAATTGAGCAAGGAGCCTGAAATCGAGATCTTGAGACGGGTGAACAAGGATGGCGAGGGTGAATACCGCCTGAATGGAAAACCATGCAGGCTCAAGGACATCCACTATCTGTTTATGGACACTGGTGCTGGGACCAGGGCTTACTCCATAATCGACCAGGGGCAGGTTGGAACCTTCGTGGAAATGGACGCCGGAGAAAGGCGCCGTCTCGTGGAAGAGGTGGCTGGCATATCGAGGTACAAGAGCCGAAAGATCGAGGCCAGAAACAAGATAGTGAAGACGCAGGAAAATCTTGACCGCACGGAAGACCTGTTGAGTGAATTGAAATCCCAGCTCAGGAGACTATCGCGCCAGGCCTCACAGGCAAGGAGGTTTCTGAAGCTTCGAGAGGAAGAAGATTCCTTGAAGGCGAGTCTCCTCGCCTGGTCGTGGCAGCAAAATCTCGAAAAAAAGAAGGAGATCGAAGGGCGTCTGGCATCCTTGCAGGAGGAGCTTTCCCTGCTTCAGGTAAAGCTGGATAAGGCAGATCTTGATTCCAGGAAAGCGGTCCTCAGCATAACTTCCCTTGAGGAAGATCTGGCAAGATCGAAACTGGCGGTTCAAGAAAGACAGGCAAGACTTGAAGAGCTTTTGAATCAAAAGGCAAAGCTGGATGCAGGGCTGCAGAGGGATAAAAGCAGGCTTGACAGCGCCTTGAAGATCCTGGACGAATCACAAAGGGGCCAGCAGGCCCTTTACGAGACCAAAGAACGTCTGGAATCTGAGATCAGTGTCCTGGAAGACACTCTCTTGCAGCATGTTAAAAAAGAGCAGCTGTTGCAAAGGGGCCTGGAAGAGGCACGTGAAGCACGGGATGAGGTCAAAGTGGCCCTGGAGGAGGTCAAGTCCGAGTTGGTGGACCTGGCGGCCAGGTACGCCAGGTCCAACAGCGAACTCCAAAACAGTGAAGACAAGATCTTTGAACTTGAATCAAGGCTTGAAAGAAAAACCAGGGGAATGGCAACGGTTGAGGCTGATCTCGAAGCGAAAAGGAATGAGCTGGCCGAAATCTCACAGGAACTTGAGGCCACTTCTAAAGATATAGGAACAGCTGAGGCGCAGAAGAAGAGATGCGAAGAGGAAAAACTGAGGCTTGAGGGGCTAATCAAGGGCCTTAACCAGGAAATTCATGACAAGGAGCTTGCCGCTGCCTCACTGGATGCAAGGATAAAGGGCCTTGAAGAAATGGAGGAAAGGCAGGCTTCTACTGCTGATAAGCGGGATTCCAGGGGCATACGTACCATCGGGATTGTGGCCGATTTCATAGAGGTGGATGGGGGTTATGAACATCTGGTGGAGGCGGTGCTGGGAGATCTTGTAAAGGCGCCGGTGCTGGATGGGGCAGATTTCGAACAGGAACTAGAAAAGTGTGTACAGGCCAAGGTGCCGGGGCGCTTTGTCATTGCGGCCAGGGAGGGAAGGGGGCCTGGTTCCGCCAAGCTTTACTCCACTTTGGCAGAAAAGGTGCGTGTTAAGCCCCAAATCGCCGGCCTGGTTTATGACAAACTGGCCTGTTGGCAAATAGTAGAAAATTTGGCCGAGGCCCTAAGGAGCCTGGGATCAGACTCCAGCCCCAAGGGCGTTATTTTGATATCTGGAGAAATGATAACTTGTGATGGAGAGATTGTTCTGCCTGGCTCAGGTGTAAAAGACCCAGCAAAATCCACCCTCGTAAGGCGTTCGGAATTGAAAAAGCTGAGAAAAGAGAGGGCAGAGTTGGGGTGGGCCTTAAAAAAGCTTTATGGACAGTCAAAAGGGTTTGCGGAGGAGCTGGCTGAACAAACCCAGCTGCTTGAAAGGCTGAACAGCAAACTAAAGGGGCTGTATGGCAGTAAAGTCGGCCTGGAAAGGCAGCAGGAGAAGAAAATATTTGAACAACAGGCCCTTGAGGAAAGGCTTGGTCTTATACAATTTGAATTGGATGAAGCTGAATTAGAGCGCCAGTCATTGATGGAGCGCCTTGGGGAACTTAAAGAGCGCGTCAAACAAGACGAGACGCTGAAAAAGGAGACAGAGGCAAGTCTGGCAGGCAGGGAAGAGGCTCTAAAGAACCAGGAAGGCGTATTCGAGCGGCATCGGGAGGCTTTGAGGCAACATCAGCTGGAAAAGGTTCGTATGGAAAGCGATCTCTCTAACAAGAAGAGCGAGCTTTCAAGGATCATTAAGCGGATTCAGGGGGTGGTCTTCAAAAAGGAACAGGTCGAGGCAGAGGTGAAAGGTCTGAAGGAGTCGGTAAAGGATCTGTCCACCGGTGTGGAAGAGCTTGTCAAGAAGCTCGAAATACAGCGCAGCCTGGTTGCAGAGGCCCAAAAGAAGGTTGAAGAAAAGGAAGATGACATATCTTCCTTGAGAGAAAAGAGTGATGAATTGGCCATGAAAAGGCGCGAGCTGGAACGGCTCAAAGGCAAAATCCAGCAAGATCTGAATCAGGCTACCATTGAACATGAAAAAGCGATCCAGGAAATGGCCTACCTTGCAAATTCAGCCCAGGAACAACTCAATATTGATCTTGCTTCACGATTTGAGGAACTTTTCAAGGAAGATTCTGAACCAATAGAAGTTGAAAAAAGGTTGTCGGAAGTAAAGATGAAATTGTCCAGGATAGGGGCGGTCAATCTTACTGCAGTGGAAGAGTATGAAGAAGTGGAGGAACGATACAAGTTCATAGAAGAACAGCGGCAGGACCTTCTTGATTCCATAACCTCCCTTCAAAATGCGATAAAAAAGATTGACAGGACTTGCAAGGAGCGTTTTGAAGAGGCCCTGGACAAGGTCAACCAGAAGTTGAAAGTGGTGTTTCCGATGCTCTTTGCCGGGGGTGGGGCAGAACTGGCTTTGACAGATGCACGCGACCCACTGGAGAGCGGAGTGGAATATCTGGTGCGCCTGCCTGGCAAACGGATAAAGAATTTGGCCTTGCTATCTGGAGGGGAAAAGGCGATGGCAGCCCTGGCCTTGATCTTTGCCATCTACCTTACAAAACCCAGCCCGTTTTGCTTTCTCGATGAGGTGGATGCGCCGTTGGACGAGGCAAACACCCTGCGTTTCAATGAACTGGTAAGACAGATATCCAGCCATTCACAGGTGATTCTCATAACCCATAATCAGCGCGTAATGGAGGCAGCAGACACCCTCTATGGCGTCACGATGGAAGAAAAAGGCATTTCAAAACTAGTCTCGGTCAATTTGATAGAGAATTAATTTCCATTTTTATTCAGTGGAAATATTTTTCCTCTCTGTGTATGGAAATATTTTTCCCTTGTTGCTTGGCACCTGTTACATTCAGTAGTGGTTTAGGGTTTTTATGGTAATTTTTTGCTAAAGAATGTGGCATGTCCTGTGCAATAATATAAGACCAATATAATCTTAGATTCAAAATTACATGTTTCGGAGGTGGAAAATGAGGTGGTCAATGGTTTGGAAATTGATTGCTGTAGCAGCCTGCATGGCGACTTTTATGGTAACCAGCGTGTTCGCTGTACCCGTAGATTGGGGTACCAATATTACAGTTTCTGATGGCAAATACATGGGCAGCAGTTGGTATGGCAAGCAGGAAGACAATGAGGTGGAGCCTTACATGGCTGCATCCCAGGTATGGGATCTTGAAGCCTTTTACCTTAATCAGAATATTTTGAGCGTAGTAGGCGGCTTTGATTTCAAGAACGGCGTTGCAGGTTATTCTGACTTGCTGTCAGGTGACATATTTTTTGATGTCGACGGCGATGCAGCAGGCGGCAGCGTAAAGGGAATTAAAAAAACAGGCTTCTACAATGTCGAGGAGACCTTTGGGTATGATTATGTCATCAAGCTTGATTTTGGCAGCAATGCCTACTCGGTGTTCGATATCCGCAAAGGAGCAACCTTGAAGACCGTGAAGTACAGAATGAATGATTCGTCCAATGCCTGGAGATATGTAAAAGGCGGCCAGGAAGTCACAAAGGGCACTTTCCAATACCTGAATGGTTTGTCCGGCAGCGAGGTGGGCGGCTTTAAGGGTGATAAAAATAATGACATTCACTATGCAATCACAGGGTTTGATCTGGGATTCTTGAATGGTCAGGAATTTACCGCCCATTTCACCATGGGGTGCGGAAATGACAACCTGATGGGTAAAGGGACGGCCCCTGTGCCTGAGCCGGCAACAATAATGTTGATGGGAACCGGGCTTATCGGCATGGGTGGAGCATTCAGGAAAAAGATATTAAAACTCAAAGAAATTTCATGATAATAGAGTTCTTTCTCTAACCTCCACACAATTCCCTCCTGTTCAACGGCCTGGCAATGAGCCAGGCCTTTTTTTTATCCGCTTTTAAGTTTCAGCCCGAAAGACATCGTGGTATAAGTAAGTAGGCGCTGTTTTTTATTTTCAAGACGAAATGAAAATATTTTATGGATAATAAAGGTAATGACATCCTTTCAGGTAAGATAGTCATATCCAGGGGAAGCCCCTATCCGCTGGGAATAACATTGCTTAAAGGCGGTGTCAATTTCGCTGTTTTCAGCCGGCATGCGACTGGAATGAGATTATTGCTTTTTGAGGAACCATCCAGGAAAACCCCTGATTTTGAAATAGATTTGGATCCAAGGCATCACCGAATGGGTGATATTTGGTATGTTCAGATCTCAGGTATTGGCACCGGGTGGTCATACTGTTTTAAGGCGGATGGACCATATCTTCCAGAAAAGGGGTTCCGCTTCAATATCAAAAAGGCCCTCGTGGATCCATATGCCCGTGCCCTTCACAATGTTGCTTCCTGGGACTTCGACAAGGCCAAAGGATATGATTCAGCCAGAGGGCCGCTTGATCTTTTCCCATCAAACGAAGACAACACGTCAACTTCTGCCAGGGCGCTCATAATGGGTCATGATGATTTTGACTGGAAAGGTGATTCACTGCTGAAAAAAACATGGTGCGATACCATCATATATGAGACCCATGTGAGGGGACTTACCATACATCCATCATCAGCCGTGAAGCATCCTGGAACATATCTGGGTCTGGTCGAGAAAATCCCTTATCTTCAGGAATTGGGTATAACCGCAGTGGAGCTTTTGCCTGTTCAAGATTTCAATGAGAATGAACTCACGACGAGAAATCCCCTTACTGGCGAGCGATTGAAAAATTATTGGGGTTACAGTCCGGTTGGTTTTTTTGCTCCCAAGCAGGGTTATGCCAGCTCATCCAAGCCAGGTGATCAGGTCAAAGAGTTTAAAAAGATGGTAAGGCAGCTCCATAAGGCAGGCATCGAATTAATTCTGGATGTGGTATTCAACCACACAGCCGAAGGAGATGAATTGGGGCCTACCTTGCACCTGAGGGGGTTTGATAATTCCATTTATTACATTCTGGACAATGGCGGCAGGCGTTACAAGAACTTTTCAGGCTGCGGCAACACGTTGAATTGTAACCATCCAGTGGTGAGGGATTTCATACTCGAGTGCCTGAGACACTGGGTGGTTGAAATGCATGTGGATGGTTTCCGGTTTGATCTGGCCTCGGTGCTGGGAAGGGACAACCAAGGCAATATCCTCCCAAATCCGCCCGTGCTGGAACACATTGCTGAAGACCCTATTTTAAGGGATGTAAAGCTCATAGCAGAGGCATGGGATGTGGGCGGCGCCTATCAGGTAGGGAATTTTCATGGAAGCCGTTGGTCAGAATGGAACGGCCGTTACCGGGATGATGTGAGGCGCTTTTGGCGCGGGGACCGCGGAATGGTTGCAGATTTTGCAAGCAGGCTTTGCGGAAGTGCGGACTTGTATGAGCATTCCGGAAAGCAACCGCTGAATTCAATAAATTTTGTCACTTGTCATGATGGATTTACACTCCACGACCTCGTTACCTACTCAAAGAAACACAATGAAGCAAATGGCGAGGAAAACCGCGATGGGTCAGACACCAATTTCAGTGCCAATTACGGCGTGGAAGGAGAGACAGACGACCCGGAGATAAATCGCATCCGTACCAGGCAGATAAAAAACATGATGGCAACCCTGCTCCTGTCAAGAGGAGTGCCCATGATCCTGGGTGGTGACGAGTTCCGCAGGACCCAAAGGGGCAACAACAATGCCTATTGCCAGGATAATGAGATCTCCTGGTATAACTGGGAGTATCTAGATTCAAACAGGGAAATTTACAGGTTTACCAAAGAGATGATCGCCTTCCGCAAACGTCATCCAGTGCTGAGGAGGGATGAATTTTACAAACCGGAAGAGATAACGTGGTTTGATTCCCGCGGCGAGTATCCGGATTGGTCATCGGACACGCGGCATATTGGGTGCGTGATCCATGGTCATCCAGACCAAGGCGGCGAGCTGTGCCTCATTTTTAATGCCGAGCCTGAACCCGTGGTGTTCGACTTGCCGAGGCCTGCAAAAGGGAATTGGTTCCTGGCTGTGGACACGGCTGCTATTTCACCCGCTGATATCTTTCCTCCCCACAAGCCCCGCCCAGTGGTCCAGTCAAGGCAGATCAAGCTGGTGCCCCGGTCCCTGGTGGTCCTGGCCCAGTTGAGTTGAGGACATCAATGGCTGAAAATGTCAAGGAACTGGTAAAACGATACAGGCCCGATCTCTCATTGGCCCAATACGGCCGGGTCTTCACTGATACCACGTCCTTCATGGAGATAGGCTATGGTGACGTCATATCAATCGGCGGGCTGCATTACCTGGTTCTCAGGGACGAGGCAGAAAGGTGTTACGGCATTGAAGATCCAAAGTATTGGGTGAAGCGCTGCCTTGTGTTGGAAACAGGTGAGCGTGCCATATTGAAGCTGGTCTTCCACGAGAGCTTTGACTTGGAGTTGGGCAACCTTAAAATACGCTGTTACCGCAGCCCGGAAAAGGAGGCCAGGATCCTCGATCTGGTTAGGGGAGATCTGCGCTTTATGCAGGGAAAATCAAGACATGACTCTGCAGGCAACGTCGTTCGCATATTGGAGGTGATAAGCGGCAAAAGGCTTGATCAGGCCGTATATGAGATTGAAGCGGATCACAAGACATACTTTCGCGAACACTTTCCCGGGATCCTGGAAAAATTCATGGGATCGTGCGAGGCAATCGCTTTCCTGCACGGCCATGGTGAGCTTCATGGTGACATAAGGCGCGATCACCTGTGGATTGAGCACCGAACCGGCAGGTATAGGTGGATTGACTTTGATTACACATACGATTTTGCTGAAAGTCCATTTGGTCTGGATATATTCGGCCTCGGCAGCCTGCTTGTCTTTCTGGCCGGCAAGGGAATCTATCGCATCCAGGAACTCGAGGAAATGGGTTTCGGCGACAGGTTTCTTGACTCTTTGACAAATGAGGATTTTTCCCTTCTGTATGTCAATCGCATAGTAAACTTGAAAAAGATCTTTCCATACATACCAGATAGCCTTAACAATGTTCTGCTTCATTTCAGTCAGGGGGCAGAGGTCTTTTATGAGAGCGTGGATGAATTCCTGGCTGACTTGAGACCTTGCCTTGGCCATTTGATGGAGGCACAAAAATGAATTTCAAGAAGATATTGGTGGCAGTGGATGCATCTGAGAATTCGTTCAGGGCAGTTGAGTATGTAGGTGAAATTGTAGGGTCTTC
The DNA here is from genome assembly GCA_027031565.1 of Deltaproteobacteria bacterium. GTDB lineage: Bacteria > Desulfobacterota > Dissulfuribacteria > Dissulfuribacterales > JALVPX01 > JALVPX01. The sequence continues at coordinate 16,118 of JALVPX010000074.1, forward strand.
TCCAGGGTTTGAGATTACCCTTCTTATGGTTTTTCGGCCCCCATCACGCGATCTTTTTCCAGATGAAGCGGCCTATAATGCCAGGATTTCCGAAATTAAAAGCAATGCCGAGGCCTTTTTCAAAAAAGCGGAAAAGGAATTGGAAGGAAAGGGCGTATCCAGCCATTCTGTTGCATCGGTATGTCTGGATGCCGTTGGAACAAGCATTGCCCAGAACATTCTCGATTTTCAGCAAAGCGGATCATATGGAACAGTGGTAGTGGGCAGGAGGGGTGTATCAAAGGCAGAGGAGTTCCTGTTTGGAAGCGTTTCAAACAAGATTGTCCACTATGCCAAGAATTGCACCATCTGGGTGGTAGAATAGCCTGGAAAAGACCGCTCAGCATGAAGAAGACTGTTTCCGGGTTACTATTAGCTGCAACAGGCGCCCTGGTTTTTTACCTGGTTGTGATCCTCCCACCCTTGATAATTGAGCAATATGCAAGGGTTTCATCCTTTGGGCCTGCATGGGGCTATCTCTATCTGGCAGGGATTGCGCTTGGATCCATGCTCCTGCTGGGCGGCCTGGCCTGGTCTGTTTACACGTTATGGTCCGTAGGCCGGAGAGAACGCCTTCGTTCTGCCAGGGATTCAAAAGAAATATTGGAGATGGGCCCCCGAGAAAAAGAAGAGGCCGTCAAGGCCTATCTTGAAGAGGCAAAGGCACTTGCTCAAGAATCCCGGGAACAGGAAGAGCTTAAAAAGGCGATTGAAAGAGCAGCTTCCCAGCTCGAGCACAAGCAGCAAGAGGAGTCTTTTGAAGTGGTGGCCTTTGGAACTATATCGAGCGGAAAATCGTCTGTGCTGAACAGATTAACAGGAAGGGAACTCTTTGAATCAGATGTTTCAGGCGGCACTACTGTCAAGGTAAAGAGCGTTGAATGGCCGGGATTCGGCAGGGTCAGGCTCGTGGATACACCAGGTTTGGCGGAAATCAGGGGCGGCAAAAGGGGTTTTGATGCCAGGAGTGCAGCCAAAAAGGCAGACTTGATCCTGTTCGTGTTGGACGGCCCGCTCAAGGACTTCGAATTCAGGACTATCCAGGATCTTCATGCCATGGGAAAGCGCCTTGTTGTGTGTTTAAACAAGCGGGATTGGTTTGTCGAAAGCGATCTCTCCTTACTGCTGTGCAAGATAAGGGATCAGCTCAAGGATTATATTCCCCCTGGGGACATAGTGCCTGTTCAGGCCGAGCCCGTAAAACGCAAAAGGGACAGGATAAAGATGGATGGATCAGTGTCGGAGGAGGATGTCGAACTGGCGCCAGAAATTGATGCACTGGCATCCCGGTTGATGGAGATTATCAATGCGGAAGGCAAGGATTTGTTGTTGAACAACTTGCTGCTGCAGGCCCGCGGTCTGAGGTCTGACACCTTGGAGCGCATCCGGGCCAGACGGGACGAAAAGGCTGTGCAGAAGATAAACCAGTATACATGGAAGGCAGCCGCAGCCGCAGCCGTCAGCCCTACGCCCTTTGTGGATGCAGCAGTGGGCGTGGCTTTTTCTTTTAAAATGATCCTTGACCTGGCTGCCATATATGGACGCAATGTTGATTTGCAAGCTGCCCGGGAACTTGTTGGCCAATTGATGAAGAGCTTGGGTGCATCATTGGGTGCAACGAGCATCTCTCCGGCCGTGGGCCAATTATTTGCCTCGGCCTTAAAGGGCGTTCCAGGCATCGGAACCTTGGCGGGCGGGACCATGCAAGGCTTGGTTCAGGCCCTGGTTACCCAATGGATAGGAAGGGTCATGAAGGATTATTTCTCACAGGATAAGGCCGAATCCGCTATTCCGCTTGATGAACTGGCCCGCAGACACTGGGAAAAATTGACTTCCAAGAGCGAATTAATCAATCTGGCCATGAACGGCCGCCCTTACTTGAAGGAACACAAGGACAAGGAGCATGGAAAATCATCCTGAAACAGGCCTTGAGCAGGAAGACAAGATTTATCAGAAGGCCGTGCAGGCCCTGAACAAGACCCTGCTCGATCTTGAAAAGACATCCCCTTCTGAAAAAGAACAGCTGACCAAACAGTGGCAGGAGATAAAGGCACTGGTCAAGAAACTTGAATCAGGGCGTATAGACATAGTGGTCATTGGAGAAATCTCCACAGGCAAATCCGCCTTGATAAATGCCCTTGCCGGAAGGCACCTTGCAAGGGTAGGCGTGGAAGGCGGCGTGACAAGGAAGATCGGCAGGATAGAGTGGAAACCGAGGGCCTATTCCATTGCTTCACTCGGTTCGTCCATGGTCGAGCTGGTGGACACGCCGGGCATAAACGAGGTGTCAGGGCAGGAGCGGGAAAGGCTTGCACGGGAACAGGCAGCCAGGGCGGATCTCGTGCTCTTTGTTGCTGATTCGGACTTGAACGAGCTTGAATATGACACACTGAAACAACTGATAGATGTCCATAAGCCGGTGATTCTTGTCTTGAACAAATCGGATCTCTATACCCGTGATCAGATGGAAAGGCTGTTGGAGATTTTAAGGAGCCGTGTTAAAGGCCTGATTCCTGCTGAAAATGTGATTTCAGCCGCTGCAGATCCCATGCCCAGAGAGGTTTTGAAAGAACTTCCGGGAGGCAGGGTGGAGTCGGCAGAGCTGAAGCCGGAACCAGACGTGAAGGCCCTTAAGGTCAGGATCCTCGAGATCCTTGAAAAAGAGGGCAGCGCCCTGGTCGCTTTGAACAGTGCCATGTTCGCATCTGACGTGAGTGATACCATAAGGGCAGTGAAGATACGCATGAGGGATGCCCATGCCCAGAAGATCATACTCAATTTTTGCATCTTGAAGGGTGCGGCAGTCGCCTTCAATCCCGTGCCAGTAGCTGATGTAATTGGAGGATTCGGCAGCGATGCTGCAATGGTTGCCGCCTTGGGAAGGATCTACGGCGAGCCGATCGATGTTGGCAGGGCAGGGCGCCTGGCTGTAGGTATTGCAAAAAGCATGGGATGGGTGGCGGCCACTGAGTGGCTTACCCACAGCGCTGCTCATTTTGTGAAGACCGTGACCCTTGGGGCCGGCACGGTGTTGACTGCCCTTCCACAAGGCATGGCGGCAGCCTACGGTTCATACGTTGTCGGTATGGCAGCCAAATATTATTTTCAACATGATTGCGGCTGGGGTTCCGACAGCGCCAAGGAAGTGATAAGGTCTATCATATCCGATATGGACAAGTCATCAGTATTGATTAACATCCGTGAAGGTATAGCAGAGGCCTTGGGGCTGGAAAAACGTGAACAGGGTTTCAGGGAAAAGGCAGATGAAATGATTTCGGGTCTCAAAGACTTTTTTGCTTTTCTTATGAAAAACCGAGTTTAAAAGAATAAAGGGAGTCAAAATGTGGTATTGCGATTTTTTTGCGGATGAAAAAAGTTGACACTTGTTGGCGGCAACATTAGTTCTCTACTTGGTAACAGGTTGTTGAGTTGGATCTCGAGCAAATTTCCAGAAAAAAATAGGGGGGTTGGATGGGCGAAAAAATTCATCTGATCATAGCCAAGGAAGAGGGTCATGTTAAGACATTGATTCTTTCTAAAAAAAAGCTGTCTGTTATTTCCCTGGCCATTTTGTTTCTGTTTTCAGCCATGACATCAATAATTTTGTACGGAATAGGCGCCTTTGGCAAAGGCCCGTCTTCGATTGCGGATGAATGCAGGCTCTTAAGCTGTGAGCTCCAGGAAACCACAGACGAAAATGTTCAACTCAAAGAGCAGCTTGAGACACTTGAGAAGGAGAGGGAGCGTCTTCTCCAAGGCTCGGTGGGTAACTTGATCAGAAGGGTTCATTTGATGGATGATATACTTTCCGGGCTGGGTATCGTTCCAAGGAATCAGCTTTTCAAGGACTCCGGAGTAGGCGGACCATATGTGCCCCTTGAAAAGGAGAACCTGGAGGAACTGCTGGAGCTTTCGGACAAATATTCAAACATCATTAAAAGGATTCCGCTTAACTGGCCTGTCAATGGCAGAATTACTTCTGGTTTCGGCCGCAGGCGCGATCCCTTCACCGGCCG
>JALVPX010000074.1:20182-44427 GCA_027031565.1 Deltaproteobacteria bacterium
ACGGGATGGGGAGAGAGGTGACCTGCGACAGGGGGGGCTAGGGATGGTATCTGGTGGTTGATCATCTCAATGGTTATGAAACAATTTTCGGCCATTTCAAGAAGATCCTGGTAAAACGCGGACAGAAGGTGAAAAGGGGAGATGTCATAGGGCTGATGGGCAGCACCGGCAGGAGTACCGGACCCCACTTGCACTATGAAATTCGTCACAACGGCAGGCCTATCAATCCCAAAAAGTTCCTGAATGTAGCCGATCATCTCAAAGAAAGTGCACAATACGTTGAGGCCATAATCGTGCATTAATTATGTTATGGCACCTCTCTTGCAGTGATTCGTCAAGATAAAAATTGGGCCAGAGAGGTGTGACATGGGTTTGTTCAGGAGAAAGAGAGATTCTGCTGCTGGCAATGGCGCCATAACCAGTATTATTGGAAATGATATGAATATACATGGCGACGTGGTTTACGAAGGAAAGGTGCGGGTTGACGGCACCATCTCTGGAAATGTGGAGGGGGAACACTTTATCCTTGGGGAAGATGGCAAGATAACAGGCGATATCACAGCACAATCCATTGTGTGCCATGGGAAGATTGAGGGAAATCTCAAGGTAAAAGAGGTCTGGATCAAGAAAACCGCAGTGGTAAAGGGCGGGATAGAAGCAGAACTCTTGTCCATTGAAGCTGGTGCCATAGTGATTGGGCCCGTTAAGTGCGGGGATGCCAAGAAGGTCGTACCAGGCGACTTCACTTCCAAGGCAGGCGACAAAAGCGACAAAGCTGAAGCTGCGTGATTCAACTAAAATAGCTAAAGATTATCCTTTAATATCTTGAACAACTTTTTCCTGCTGGATATTGAAACCAGTTCGTTTCCCCATGCAGGCTGCAGGTAGCGTAGCGGCTCGTCACAATTTTTGCAGAGCCTGTAGGACATGAAGCCTGAAATCAGCTCCTTTTTGAGTCCAAGGAGTTGATGGGGGGTCAAGGAGTTCAGGTGGCCCAAGGCTGTTTGACCGTCAAGATCGTGACAACAGGCCAGGATTGACCCATCCCATGCAACAAATGTGTGAAACAAAAAGAGCGAGCAAGTCTTGGAACCACGTTTGTGCCAGCCGGGGCTTCTGGTGCAAACAAGGCCTGTATCACAAAGATGCCCCCCACGGGAATGACAATCATATATATTTGCCCTGATTCCTTTGTCTTTCCACATTGCTTTAAAAGATTGCACAACATTTGAATCATCCAGTCCTGTTTTTATGGCCGAAACAGCGATACCGAACCTTCCCTTGGCTGACTCAGCGATTCTCGATATGATCTCTACAGATTCATCGAAGCCTATGGTCGGGTTCACATATGCAAAGGATTCGCGGGCAAGCCCTGGAAAAGAGATGTATAGGCGGTTGGGGGCTGCTTCCATGAGGCGGTTTTGTATTTCTTCAGATCTGAGCGAGGCTGGATGCACATTCAGGCCTATATTGTAACCCCTGGACTTTGCAAGATGGATGAAATAATCCCAATGCTCATTAAGAAGCGGGTCACCCATGCCTGAAAGGGTAAGGATTGGGTTAAAACCATGCAAAAAATTCATCAAGGCGTCAAAACATTCCACACCCATGAGCCCGGCTGGTCTTTTAATGGCCTGCCTTGGACAGATCCTGCAAATATTGTGGCAGATGTTCGTGATCTCCAAGTCAATGGAAAGGAACAGGGGCCTTTTAACCATGTTTCGCACTCTTTACGGCCTCCAGCCAGGCGTGGCCATGCAACGTGTCCGGCTCAAGGTAGTGCCCTTCGCTCCATTCATTCATGGAGGCGATAAAGACAATCGGATGCCCGTTCCGGCTTGCGTAGGCAACAGCCCTTTTTAAAAAGTCTTCAAATCCACGAGGTGACTGACCAGTTACCACAGGCCACCAGGGGTAACGCTTTGGCCTCTCCTTTCCGTGTGCTGCCCCCCTTGGTGTTGCGTCCCATCCAGGTGATACAGATGGAAAATAGGGCAGCCTGCTGATGCGTTGAAAATCTGGCCATTCAGAAGAGCGCTTTTCTGCAAGCATGGGGAAATCCTGTATGTATTCCCCTTTCCATTCTGGCAGAAACACGTAGTGGCTGAGTGAATCAAAGCCTGCCCTCGCATATTCTGTCATAAATGCAGGTGCTGGATTTAGTGCCATCACATGGAGGCCTTCAAAGCCCATTTTTCTCATAAGGCCTTTTGCTGTTTTTATGGCCTGAGCTGCACCTTTTACGCCTAGTTGCCTGATAAAAAAAGCGCTGTCAAAGATGGAGAACAGGGGCTTGTTTCCAAGCCTGAAGTAATTGGGAAGAATAAAATAGTTTTCAGCAGCGAATTTGATCAACTCGAGGAAATCGTGCTGATCAGTATATACGTAACGGGAAGGATGGATTACAGGGCCCCTTGCCGCCTTTACTGGGAGTATGCCCCGGGGCATCCGGTTGGCCCACATTATTGCAAAAGGGAAGTCGATACCAGCCCTCAAAAAGGCGCTGTCAAGCGGTTTATAAAAGACCCTCTTGCCCCTGGACCAGAAAAAACCATATATGAAGAGATCTATTCCATATTCAATAGCAAGCTTTATTTGCCACTTGGAGGTCTCCGGCATTGAGTCGTCATAGGGGCCGTGAAGCGGCGTCTTGGGCTGAAGATGGCCTTCAAAGGCCGGCCTGGCATTGAAAACAAGATCCCATTCGCTCCATCCTGGAGGAAATTTGCTGTCACGTTCAGGGCAAGAATGCCATCCAGGATAGATATAAGCTGCAATTTTCACCATGGCATTTGATAAAGAAGACCTAAAATTTTTCAATAAAGAAAATCTTAAAATCGCTTGCAGACAGTGGTTGCTGCGTATATTATCATTTTTGCAATTAGAGTCACCCTTCATCTTAGCCAGGAGCTGATGTAGCCCAGACATGAAAGATTACTCACGGACAAACGCCAGCATATCCAGGTCATACCGCAGACATGCCAGGAGACGCACAGGCTCCCTCTACTTCAAGATGGTTTTACTAGTTGTTTTCGTTGCAGCCGTTTGGCTTGTGGCAAGCCCATATGGGCTGATACGCCTTTACAAGCTAAGGGAAGAGAAAAGCAAGCTGATGGTGGCTATGTCCCAGATCGAGGAGACAAATGCCTTGCTGAAACAAAATATAGACCGTTTTGAAAATGACAAAAAATTCCGTGAGAGAATGGTCAGACGCGAACTGGGCTGGTTGAAGGATGGAGAGCGAATATACAGATTTATGGAAGATTGATCAGCCTGGCATGCTGCGCTTAAAGGATATCGAAGAGTTCAAGGAATATCTTTCCAGCGGGAGATGGGCAGAGGATTTTGATTTCCGGACCCAAGACGGCCAAGACGAGATGCTTGATCTCATTGAATCGCTGTTTGACCTGTGTGATACAGCGGATCAGGTGCTGACCAAGAAACTGTATCAGCGCATGTCTGGAATTGCCCAGGGACAATCTGACACTCCAATGCCTGAATGATAACGCCAAAGGCCTTGAGGCAGCACAAGATGATCCGGACCCACACCTTCATAAAATATGCAAGATTGAATCTCCAGGAGGCCGAGGCCGCTCTCCAGGAGGAGGATTATAAAAAGGTTGGTATCCGCTGCAAGGATATGGCAGCAGCCCTGCTGAAGGCCCTGGCGGCCTTTGTGCCAAGTGTCTCCATTGACATGGAAAACCTGGATGAAAAGTCGGTGAAAAGACTTGTTTCCGATCTGGCTTCATCAAAACAGGAAGCAGATTCCGCTACCAATAAAATGGTTTCGCTCTTGCGCGGCACCAAGGAACCGGGTTCCCGCATAGAGGCGGAATCCATCTATTCAACAGCAGGGGAATTGTTTCAGGTCATTCATGACCTTTGTGCAGCCTGAAAATCAACTATTCCTGCCAAAGGATACGCAGCTTGCCTTTCCGCATATCCTGGTGGTAGAGGCATCGGCCGGTTCCGGCAAGACCTTTCAACTCGCCTGCCGCTTTGTCCAGTACCTCGTTTCGCGCAATATTCCCAACAGCCAACTCCATGGAATCGCAGCCTTGACCTTTACCAATGAGGCTGCCATAGAGATGAGAAGGCGCACACTTCAATTTCTGAAAGAAACCGCCTTTGGCAAAGGCGTTTCCTTTGATGCCATAAAGGAAATAGTAGAACTGGAAACTAATGCCTTGAAAAAGGCGGCAATGGAAAAAGTGGACGAACTCATCGGCCGCTATGATTCATTGCAGGTCAGAACCATAGACAGTTTTCTCTATGGGATAGTCTTGGGAGCCGCAGCCGAGCTGGGATTGAGCCCCATGGATGAGATAATGCCCTTTGACACCCTTGCCAAAGAGGCCGCCCTGGATGCGCTCTTTGTGAAAGCGGCCGCAGATTCCGGATTGCTGAAGAAGTTGACAACCAGCGTGCTGCGTGCAGTAAAAATGCATGAATCAACGTCTTGGTGGCCCCGTTTGATCCTGTCTGAACTCACAAGAACCTATGATGAAAAAGAGAGCATATATGGGAAATCCTTTGAACGCCATGTCTCATGGAAGGAGCACGAGGAGATCCGGCATAAGCTTGAAAAACTTGCTGACCTCTTTCTCAAAGAGGCGGAGCAGCTTGGCCTTGAGCTAAAGAAATACTCCATGGAGGCAATAGAAAGGCTTGCAGGAGGAGAAATCAGCAACGCATTGAAATCGAAGGCCTTTGAAAGGGATGATCCAGGTGAACTCTTTAAGGGCATGAAAGGTGGCGGCCAGGTTCCTCCCCGCATCGATGAGATTTGGTCAGAAATCAGGGGCTTGCTGCCAGCCTTGTGCGAGTCCGCTGCGCTCCAGGCTGGAGGCAACTATCTCGATATTCTTTACTCATGGCGTAAAGAGCTTGAGAAATGGAAAGAAAACAGCAGAGCCTTCTTTTTTTCAGACATAAACCAATATGCAAACCGTGTGATTAAAGACATCGCCACTCCTGAGATCATATTGAGGCTTGGGGAGGAATTGCACCATTTCCTCATAGATGAGTTTCAGGACACGAGCCTTGTTCAATGGGAGACCATAAGGCCGCTCATTGAAAACAGTCTGGCCCAGGGTGGATCACTTTTCTGCGTGGGAGACAGAAAACAGCTTTTATACAGATGGCGGGGCAGCGAAGAAACAGTCTTTGTTGATGGTCCCAGGTGCTTTCCCTCGGTTGCCGGGGAATCCTTGTATGAGATCCAGCTTCCGTACAACAGGCGCAGCCGCATGGAGATTCTCTCCTTTGTGTGCCGCCTTTTTTCAGCAGAAAATCTTTGTGCATGGCTGGCCGAGGAGAAGGAAAGGGCATCTGCTTTCCTGGATGAAAGTTCCATAGTGAAGGCCTACAGCGGGGCCTGCCAGCAGGTCCCCGATGATTATGATACAAAATCAGGAGACGGGTTCGTTCATCTAGAACTCATGGAGGAGGAAATAGGTGACACGAAAAAGATGTACGAGGCCTCAAAAAGATGGTGTGTCGACCTTTTGAAAGATGACATACTGAAAAGGTATGAACCCAGCGATGTCATGATATTGTGCAGGCGGAACGCAGATGTTGAAACCTTCAGTGCAGCCCTTTTGGAGGCGTCTGTACCAGTTTTTTCCCAGCGTCAAATGTCAATCAAAGCAGATCCCATAGTCGGCGAAATATACTCGCTTCTCTCCTTTGCATTAAACCCGGAAGACAAAGTGGCCCTGGTCAGGTTGCTTACAGGCAGCATTGCCCAAAAGGTGTGGGGCACCATCTCCGGAGCAGCTGGCTGGTCTCTTGCAGAAAGGATTTGCTCGATCATCTCTTCCAGGCCTGAGAAACAGGATAATCCTCGTTACGTATCCAGGGTCGTCGAGGATGTTTGCCCAGACCTTTGGCACAGAGTCCTCAAGCCCTTTGTGGAGCAGTGCGGCCAGCTGTCGCCTTATGAAATGGCCTCCCTGTTTATAAGGCAGTATGAAGTGAAGCAAAATTTTCCACACCATTGGCAGATGGTGAGCCATTTCCTTGCCCTGCTGCACGGCGATGCATCCTGGCAGCCGGTTGATTGGCCTGATCTTGATTTTTGGCATGAAGCACCAGACGACATTTTCCAGGTGAAGCCTGGGGAAACAAACGCCGTAAGGGTGATGACAGTGCACAAGGCCAAGGGACTTGAAGCGGATGTCGTCATCTTGCCCTTTGCCACCCTGGCGCCTGAATCCCGCGGTACGCTTATTGAGGTTGGGGAATCGTGTCTGCGAATTTATAAGACAAAGAGCAGCGAAAGGAAGTATTCACCCAAACTGCACCAGCTTTATATGAAAGAGATGGAACGGCGCTGGATGGATGAGCTCAACGTCCTCTACGTATCTGTGACAAGGCCAAGAAATGAGCTTTACATGCTGGTTCCCCCAAGGGCAGGAAGGGCCAAAAACAGCCTTGCCAACCTGGTCCATCCTATCCTGAACGGGGAAACAATGCGTCCGTTCGGCACAAAGACCCCCAAGCCCAAGGGGCAGAGGCCCAGGCCCGAATACGACTATTCATCGTCATCTACGCAGTTGATTGAGACATCCGCCAGCCTGCCTGAATGGAAATGGCCCGGTTACCTGGTCCGGAGGCATGAATTGAAATCCATTCATGGCAGATCTTTAAAGGCATTGAAGGCCGCGGACATCGGTGTTGAAATTCATGCCCTTCTTGCCCGCATAGCGGGGTTCGTTCCTGTGACACAAGAGCCTGGAGCTATTGAAACCTATTTGACGGAACTTCTTGAATCCCGTGCTGACAGGGGTCATGAATATATCCTGAAGAAAGATATTCTTGCCAAGCTCTTTGCAGTTGCAAAAACCCTTTGCCATCCCCTTGCCAGAGATCTGTTCTGGAGTGACAGCGAAGGGCAGGTTTGGACGGAAATGGAAATAGCCGACAGAGAGGGAAATCTCTACCGGGCGGACAGGGTGGTAAAGAAAGGAGGAGGCATATTGGTAGGCGAATTCAAGACAGGGGTCAGCCTTGAAGAGAAAGACAAAGAGCAGATAAAACTCTACCTGAAATTGATAAGGGAATTGTATCCCCACTGTGAAGTAAAAGGACTGCTGCTATACCTGGATAAGAATGTAGTGCTTGAGATCAAAGGATAATTGGGGTATGTGAGCATTTTTTCGCGACGATAACGCAGCTATTGGGCAAAAGAGGCAGTTTTTCAGAGGTCTCATTTTGCATCAATGCTCCAATGCGGAGCTGGCGCCTTGCTTGGCCTCTCCACCGCTTCTTTCAATATCGTGAGGAATTTTCCCCTTGGTATCTCCCGTGCTCCAAACCTTGCCAAATGGGCAGTGGTAACTTGGCAGTCGATGATTTTGAAATCCCATGCCTCAAGATGCCTTATGAGGGTGACAAAAGCAGCTTTTGAGGCATCTGACACCCTGGCAAACATAGATTCGCCGAAAAAGGCCTGCCCAACAGACACCCCGTAGACACCTCCTGCAAGCCTGCCCTTATGCCATGCCTCGGCTGAATGGGCGTGACCTGCCTTGTGCAGCCTTATATAGGCCTTTACCATGTCAGCCGTTATCCACGTTCCTTCCCCTCTTTCCCTTCGTACATTTGCGCATTCGGTTATTACCCGGGAAAATGCCTTGTCGAAAGTGATTTCAAAGCGGCCTTGCCTGAGGATCCTTTTCAATCTTCGTGGTACATGAAGTTCGCTGGGGAACAGCACCATCCTGGGATCAGGTGACCACCACAAGATCGGCTCGCCTTCATTGTACCATGGGAATATGCCCATCTTGTAGGCTATGAGGAGCCTTCTTACAGACAGGTCGCCCCCGACTGCCAGAAGTCCTTCTGGGCCCGCAAGTTGTGGCGGAGGGAAATATGGCTCTTTTGGGAGCATATACAAAGGCATGGGAAGTTGAGCCCCGGCCGATACTCCTGCAGGCCGGGGCTTTTAAGATCAAAGTCCTGTGGGGAATTTGGGAAGGTCCTTCAACGCCTCCTGTATCTTGTCTTCTGGATATTCATAATCTACCAGTCTGCCTTCAAGATAATCATCATAGGCAGCAAGATCAAAGTGCCCGTGGCCGCTGAAACAGCATATGATCGCCTTTTCTTCCCCCGTCTCCTTGCATTTCAGGGCCTCGTCGATCCACCCCTTGATGGCATGTGAGGTCTCTGGAGCCGGTATTATCCCTTCTGTTCTGGCAAAGAGCACGGCTGCTTCAAACACCGGATTCTGCGTATATGCCCTTGGTTTGACCACGCCATTTTTAACAAGGTTGCACAGAATTGGTGCATCACCGTGATATCTAAGTCCGCCAGCGTGTATGCCCGGGGGTTCAAAGGTGTGGCCCAGCGTGTACATGAGCATCAACGGGGTCATGCCGGCTGTATCTCCAAAATCGTATTCATACAGGCCTTTGGTAAGGGTAGGACATGATTTTGGCTCGACGGCGATGATCTCCACGTCATCCTTGCCTGATATCTTCTCTTTTACAAAGGGCAAGACCATGCCACCGAAATTGGAGCCACCGCCGACGCAGCCGACAATGATGTCCGCCTTGTCATCGACCATGGCGAGCTGTTTTTTGGTTTCCAGGCCGATTATTGTCTGGTGAAGCAAGACGTGGTTCAGCACAGATCCCAGGGCATAATTTGTGTCTTCATGGGTTGCTGCGTCTTCCACGGCCTCGGATATGGCAATGCCGAGGCTTCCCATGGAATCGGGGTTCTTTTCCAATATGGCTCTGCCCGCATTGGTCCTTTCTGTTGGAGAGGGATAGACTTCTCCGCCCCATATATGCATGAGGATGCGCCTGTATGGCTTCTGGTTGTAACTGACCTTGACCATGTAAACCGTGCAGTGCATGTCAAAGAGCTTACATGCAAAGGAAAGGGCGCTTCCCCACTGGCCGGCGCCGGTTTCCGTGGCAAGTTTGCTTACTCCGGCTTTCTTGTTGTAGTAGGCCTGGGCCACCGCGGTATTGGGTTTATGGCTTCCTGGTGGGCTCACACCCTCATTCTTGAAGTAGAGCCTTGCAGGGGTGCCGAGGGCCTTTTCAAGCCTTCTTGCCCTGTGAAGAGGTGAAGGTCTCCAAAGCTTGTAAATATCCACCACTTCTCCTGGGATCTCTATCCAGGTCTCCTGGCTCACCTCCTGTTCAATCAGGGCGTCGGGAAATATCGGCTTCAGGTCGTCTGGGGTCACAGGCTGACCGGTTTGCGGATTGAGGGGCGGCGCCAGTGGTTCAGGCAGGTCTGGAAGCACATTGTACCACGCGGTTGGCATTTCCTTTTCGTCAAGGGTGATTTTAAAGCTGTCCTGCATCTCTTTCTCCTTAAAAAATGTATATAATCTTAAACCAAAGCTGGCTCATTTCAGGCTTGTTTCTCACTGCAAATTCATGCTGGTAGCGCAGGCTTGCCATGAAGTTCTTGTTCATGTAAATGAACCCCGGGCCAAGGGCCATGGCCCTGCTTAAATGTTTTTCTTCCTTGTCAAGGGCCGCCTTTACGGATCCATAGGCAGCAGGTGGAATTTTTTTGCTGAATTCTATGGAGTCATAGTCATCTTTGGTGGTCTGCATATAGTAGTAACCGCTAACACCGATTTTCAGCTTGTCCGTCACAGCATATCCAACATTGAAATCGAAGTGGAATTCCTGGCCAGGCGTGCGGTCCACAGAAGCTGGCGGGCCAGGTTCGTAGTCGTGCTGTTTGGTGTTGAAATCATACATTAACTTGATGGATAACTCCGTAGCAGGGGAAGGCAGATATGTTGCAGCCAGGACGGGCTCAATGGTCCAGAAGTTTCTTCCAACACTGCCCTTGTTCCCATCATCTTCATTATAAAAGGGAATATAGATGTCACACAGGCTTGCTGCTACGTGGAGCCTGCCCTGTTTAAGATGCCATCCAAGCAGCAGTGGAGAATAAATAGCGTAGAGGAGATTGAAATCGCTGTGGCTCTTTTTGAGTTCAGAGCTTACAGGCGATTTGAAATCGAGGTCAGTGCCAAGAACGCCGAAAAAGAGATGCTGACCATAGTTTGCGCCCCATAACTCCTTTTTTGAGATCCATATGAGCCTGAGAATATCCGCATAGATGTCTGCGTCATCAAGCAGCTTGGAGTCATCACCATCATCATCTTTGAGTTCACTGGCATGTCCGTAATAGGCATAATTAATGAGGGTTACGCCTGGAGGCGGCATGGCGCCCACCATGAATGCCTCAGCTCCATTTGGATACTGCTGGCCGCCGCCGGAAAATGCATGCTGAGGCCAGAAGGCAGCCAATATCAGAACCACAATCGAAAAAGCAGATGAGATTAAAAAGAATCTCCTGAACATTTCGGTTTTCCTCCTCTCCTTTTGAAGTTGTTCATAACTACACTAAAATGAATCGGTGTTCAATCATTCATGAACCCGCATGCATAAAGAAAAAAATATGGTAAAGATAACCACATGGGAGTGATTGCAAAGGGCGGCCTAGAGGAATTGCTGATGGAATGCTACAAGCGCTTATATTCGCATTTCGGTCCCCAGAAGTGGTGGCCTGGCGACACGCTCATGGAGATATGCGTGGGCGCAATCCTTACCCAGAATACAAACTGGAACAATGTGTCAAAGGCCATAGAGAATTTGAAAAAGGCGGCCATTTTGGATTGTTCCGCCCTGTATCACCTTCCAACCGAAGAACTTGCAGCCCTCATAAGACCAGCTGGCTATTTCAACGTAAAGGCCCGGCGCCTTAAAAATTTCATCAATTTTGTATGGGAAAACTACGGCGGCAGCCTGGACAAGATGTTTCAGACAGATTGCGGGCCGTTAAGGCAGGCCTTGCTGTCAGTCAAGGGGATCGGGCCTGAAACAGCAGACTCCATCATGCTTTACGGCGGCAACAAACCTACCTTTGTAGTGGACGCATATACCATGCGCTGCCTGAGGCGCCACGATATAGTAGACGAATATTGCCAATATGAGGATGCCAGAAGACTCTTCATGGAAAATATCCCGCAGGACGTAACATTGTATAATGAATATCACGCCCTCTTCGTGGCCCTTGGAAAGCATTATTGCCGTTCCAGGAAGCCTGGGTGCGCATCGTGTCCATTGCAGGGTCTTTAGGCCTGGACAAGTAATAAGATGTTAAAGGACAAAAAGTGACAAAAAAATCATGGACTGAAAGATATAAGCCTGCTGCCTCTGCCTCCACTCACGTCCTGGCAGCTGCCATAGTATGGAGCGTTGCTGGCATGATGCTATTGATTAGAGGGGTGGTAAATTTGATTGCCATCGGTCCCAGGTCTCTCTGGGTGCTTCCCCTCTTTTTGCTCCTGGGTCTGTTCAAAGGTAAATTCGTACTGACCAAAAGCGCTTCCCGCAACGTGCATAGAATCAGGTGCAGGCCGGAGGGAAGGTACTGCCTGGGTGGTTTCATGACCTGGAAGGCGTGGCTTCTGGTTGCCGGAATGATCATGCTCGGCAGGCTCCTGAGGATGAGCCCCCTGCCGCCGCTTCTGGTTTGGGGCATCTATTCGGCAATAGGGGCTGCCCTGCTCATGGGAAGCCTGCATTTATGGAAGGCTTGGATGGTAGTCCGTTCGGAAAAAAGCGCCTCCTGATCCATTTCAACTGTTGGCTACCTCTAAAAATATCGCCCTGGTGCCGCGCTTGAACCTCACATGACCAGCGCTCGGAATGCCGAGCCAGCCATGTCCAGGAGTGTGTTTGGAAATATGCCCAGGAGTATCATGGTTGCGGCCATGACCACTGAGGCTGCTTTGAGGTAAAAGGGGGCTGGGGCAAAGCCGTTTTCACGGCCGTCACTTACCAGGCACGTCTTGATGACTTTCAAGTAATAATAGATGCCTATGAAGGTATTGATTACTCCTGCAATAACGACCCATTCGAAGCCGGCCTTCCATGCAGAAATCAACAAAAAGAGCTTGCCTGCAAATCCAGCTGTGGGCGGCAAACCAGCCAACGATGCCAGGGCAATGGTCAACATGACAGCCATGACAGGCGACTTGCGCCACAGGCCCTTTAAGCGTTCAATTGGTATATCCACTGGATCACGCCCCGAGGCCTCTACGGCAACCATGAAAGCGGCCAGGGACATCAGGGCATAAACCGAGGCATAAAACATGGCAGCCTGGGCTCCTCCGTTCCCAAGGGCGATCAATCCGACGAGTATGAAACCTGCGTGGGATACTGCCGAATACGCGAGCAGCCTTTTGAGGCCTGTCTGGCCGAGGGCCATCAAGTTTCCAGCTGTCATGGAAAGCACTGCCAGAACGCTTATGGTAAGAGGCACTATTTCAATGCCGGTGAAGAGATGAGCTATCCTGATCAGCAAGGCGGTTGCTGTGATTTTCGGCAGGGCGGCAATGAACGTGGTCACCTCTGAAGCAGCGCCCGAATATACGTCAGGTGCCCAAAAGTGGAAAGGAAAGGCGGCCAGTTTGTAGCCAAGGCCGCCCATGAAGAGCAGCACGCCCAGTGCGGCCATCGGATTGCCCAGTTTCGGGGGCAGGGTAGAGGCTATATCTACCAGAAAGGTGGATCCACTCAGGCCATAGATGTAAGAGATGCCATATAGCATCAATGCAGTGGAGACGGCACCAAAGATTATATATTTTACAGAGGCCTCGAACTGCCTGCCAAGACCTTTCCTAAAGGTCGTGATTATGTACATTGGGTAAGATGAAACCTCCAAGGCAATGAACATGCTCATAAGTTCAACCGAGCCCACTGCCATGACCAGCCCCAGTGCAGCCATGCTGGTGAAGAAAAAGAACTCGTCTACCCTTGACTGGTCGCACTCCTTAAGCCTGGTAAATATGATGCAGGCAATCATGTATGCAAAGGAGATCAAGAGAGTAAAGAATCGGCTGAAATTGTCTACTCTGTATGCTCCGTTAAAAAATTCCCCATGAAAAAAAAGCCCGATCACCGATGCAGATGCCGCGGCAAGTCCAAACAACAATACTGCCTTTTTGCTTTCCAGCTTGAAGAGCTCCAGGTTCTTGAAAAAAAAGAAGAGAGCTGCTGCTGCTAAGGTTGTTTCAGGCAAGAGCGACAACATCTTCCATTATCCTCCTTAATTTAAAAGGGCAGCGGCCAATCTGGTTGCCATTTGAGACGCCTGGGGAACGTGGGAATTGATGTGGCCGACCAGCGTTTCCAGCGCAGGGTTCATGAGTTTCAGGATCGGCGAAGGATAAAAGCCGAATATTATCACTAAGACCGCCAGGGGTAACAAGCATGTCCATTCCCTCAGATCGATGTCTTTTACAGGCTCGTGTTCGCATTTGCCCCATATTACCCTGAGGAACATGCGGAACATGTAGGCAGCAGCCAGAAGGGCACCAGGGATCATCCAGGCCCCTAGCCACAGATTGTTGCGAAATGCCCCGGAAATGCACAGGAATTCCCCTACGAAGCTGGCAGTGCCTGGAAATGCCAGTGATGAAAGGGAAAACAGGCCAAGGAAAAAGGCAAATCCGGGCATGAATCTTCCCAGGCCTGAGTTTGTCGAAAGCTCCCTGGAGTGGGTGCGTTCATACAGCATCCCGGCCATGAGGAAGAGCCCCCCAGTTGTAAGGCCGTGGTTGATCATCTGTAGCATTCCTCCCTGCAGGCCGTTCAAATTGAACGTGAAGATACCAAGGCTTACAAATCCCATATGGGCAACCGAACTGTAGGCGATCAACTTCTTGATGTCATTTTGGGCCAGGGATAGCATGCCCCCGTAAACTATAGCGGCTGCTGACACCACCAATACAAAGGGTGCCAGGGAAACGCTCGCCGCAGGAGTGAGGGTCAGGTTGAAACGCAGCATGCCATAGGTCCCCATCTTCAAGAGCACGCTCGCCAGAATGACCGAGCCCGCAGTTGGTGCTTCCACGTGGGCTGCTGGAAGCCATGTGTGCACAGGCACCATGGGTACCTTGACGGCAAACGCGATGAAAAAAGCGATAAATAGATATGTTTCCCACGCCTCTGGCAGCCCTTTAAGGAATATGTCAGGATAGCTGAAGGTTCCGGTGTGGGAAAAAATGGCTACTATTGCTGCCAGCAGGAAGATACTGCCAGCAAGGGTATACAATACAAACTTGACTCCTGCATAAATCCGCCTAGGCCCGCCCCAGATAGCAATGATAAGGAACATGGGCACCAGCATGGCCTCCCAGAATATGTAAAAAAGCACGAGGTCGAGGGCTGCAAAGACACCTGCCATTATGCCCTGGGTCAGGAGGATGCAGGCCAGAAATTCCTTTGTCCTGTTAGAGATATAGCGCCAGGAACAGAGCACGCATATGGGACCCAGGAAGGTGGTTAGCAGGATCATCGGCAGGCTTATGCCGTCAACCCCCATCAGGTAGGAGAGTCCGTAGGCCGGGATCCATGCGTGCTGTTCCACAAATTGAAACCCTTGGAGTCCAGGCTGAAAATTGAAATAGAGGGGCAGGGAGATGATAAAGACAACAAGTGTCAAAATCAGGCTGTATATCCTTGCGGATTCATCCCGTTTGATGAACATGAGGGCGGCGGTGCCAATTATGGGCAAAAAGGTTGTAAGGGTGAGCACGGGATATGCCAACGTATTGTGATGAAGTTCGGTTATCATGACCTTAGGACCTCGATTTAATCTTTCTGCCTATTTGACCATCCATATGGTTATCCCCACGATTACCGCCACTGCACTGAGCATTGCGGCAAGATATCTGTATAGCACGCCTGACTGCATGGCCGTACTAAGCTTGTTGCTGAGTGCCATGGTGCTGACCGCGGATCCATCCACTATGCCATCCACCACCTTCTGGTCGTTCCAGGCACTGAAAGAGGAGATAATCTTCAACAAAGGGAGGAAAAGGGTCTGGTGAATGTTCATGATAAGGCCGTTTTCCAGCCTGGCGAGACCACCCCTGCAAAATTTCAGGAACAGGCCGCCTCCCTTTCTGTAAAACCAGTCAATATCAAGCCCTATAAGCGGTTCCGGGGAGAGCTTCTTGATGAGCAGGAAGAAACCCAGCATAGTGAAAAGCAGTATCTGCCAAGATTCCATTACGTGGTATAAGGTATATGGATGGTATTCGGCATTGAAAGGCAGCATGGAATAGAGGGCCTGGGGCCTTAGTCCGATAAATATGCAGAAGAATGCCGTAAGTCCCATGGCAATCTGCATGTTCACAGGTGCCTCCTTCTTGGGCGGATCAAAGGGCGGTCTTTCCTTCCAGAACCATATGAAGTAAGGCACCTTGAGACCAGTATGCAGAAAAGTTCCAGCCGATGCCAGGGTCAAGCCTATGGCGGCCCATATGAGATGACTCTGCCACGCCCCAGCAACTACCATCGATTTGGATACGAATCCGGAAAAACCCGGAAAGGCGGAAATTGACAATCCCCCAACAAGGGTGAAGATGAATGTGTAAGGCATGTAACGCCACAATCCGCCAAGTTCAGAAAACTTCGACCTGCCAGTCACTTCGAGAACTGCACCGACTCCCATGAAAAGCAGGGCCTTGTACAGGATATGCGCATAGGCATGGGCACACGTGCCGTTAAGGGACATGGCAGTCCCTATACCAACACCGGTAACCATGTATCCGACCTGGCTTATGATGTGATAAGAAAGCAGTCTTCTCGCATCATTTTCAAGCACAGCGTAAACTACACCGTAGAGAGACATTATTACGCCCAGGACTATGAGTATCTCAAAGCCGGGAAAGGCCCGAGCCAGTGCATAAACAGCCGTTTTGGTCGTATAGGCACACATAAAGACAGAGCCTACCACTGTTGCGCTCCCATAGGCATCCGGCAGCCAGGCATGGAGCGGCGGAACCGCGGCATTCAGCAAGAAACCGGCCATTATGAGATAGGCTGGCCACGAGGCACTGCTTGCTGGCAGCGGCCCAAAGGCGATGGAGCCTGTGTTGTGGTACAACAAAAATATGCCTGCAAGAAGCGCCAATCCTCCGGCTGTGTGGACCAGGAAATATCTGTAACCTGCCCTTAGTGCCTCTTTCTCCCTCCTCAGGAAGACCAGGCATACGGACGTCACCATCAACCCTTCCCAGAAAAGGAAGAGTGTCAGGTAGTCTCCTGCAAAGATGCATCCAAGGGCACTTCCCACATATCCCCAAGCCGCCAGTATCTGCCAGTTGTCTCGAAGGTGCATGCCATAAATCGTTCCAAGCAGCGCCATCAGGGTGAAGACATGGGCAAACATCAAAGACATCTTGTCTGCACGCCCTGCGATCAAGTCAAGGGATGATGTCTTTATGGTCCCGTAGATGCCTGGATCGATATTTATCACAGTTACCAGGGCCGCAACCGGCAGGGCCACCATGAAAACCTTTCTATGAAGATCCCTTAAAAAAGGCAGGATGATCATCCCGGCAAAGAAAAACAGGGAAGGATGGACGAAGAAACCGCTAGACATGGCCCCTGCCCTCCTTGATCTCTTCATCCTCATAGTAATCTTCTGGACGAAAGAGGAATTTTTTCCCCAGCCACTTCGAGACCACGATAATCAAGGCACATGCCACAAAGCCGAAGACTGCCCAGAAACCTGGAATGAAATCGCCTATGAAATGAGGATGTTCCCGGGGCACGAAGAGATCCGCCACTACGAGCAGTACCAGGGTTGCATAAGAAATAGCCTTGACAAAGAACATGTTCTTTCTGGCCCAATCTATGAACTTGACTATCACTGGATCACCTCCTGGATCAGCCTCAGAAACGGTTCCGGAAAGATACCGAAGAGAAGGGTGGCTGCTGCAGTAAGAGCAAGGGGCACCACCATGGTGAGGGGCGCTTCGCCAAGGTCTTTGTCTTCAGGGGCAAGCCGCTTGAAAAATGCCGTGTATATGACCGGCAGGAAATAACCTGCATTCAGCAGAGAGCTGGTCAATATGACCACGAGGAGTATCACGCTTCCCTTGTCTAGACAGCCTACGCCCAGGAACCATTTTGTTATGAAACCTGAAGTGCCTGGAACACCTATCATGGACAGCGCCCCCACGGCAAAGGCACTCATCGTTATAGGCATTTTCTTGCCGAGACCGGACAACTGGCTCACATACTTCTTGCCTGTAGCAACAAAGATGGCCCCTGCACAATAGAAGAGTGTTATCTTCGAGAAGGCATGGTTTGCTATGTGTATCAGTCCGCCTTTAGTGCCTGAAAGATTGACCAGGGCAGCCCCCAGGACAATGTAGGAGAGCTGGCTTACAGTGGAATAGGCAAGTCTTGCCTTGAGGTTGTCACACGTAAGGGCGATCATCGAGGCGTAGAGTATGGTGCCTGATACAAAGAATGCCGTGGGAAGGGCTAGGTTCAGGATGTCCATCAGTTCCGGCCCATATACATTGTATATCACCCTCACAATGCAGAATACGCCCACCTTCACCACTGCAACCGCATGAAGCAGGGCAGAAACTGGTGTTGGTGCAACCATGGCAGACGGCAGCCATGAGTGAAGCGGTGCGATGCCGGCCTTGGCGATGCCAGCGATGAACAATATGTAGAGCCCGATCAAAAGCGTGTGATCGGCGCTGGCTGGAAGTATACCGTGTGGTCCGAAGTCAAGGGTGCCTGATATGACGTATGTCAGAATCACCGCCGGCAGGAAAAAGAGCTTGCCAGATCCCATCAGGTATATGAGATATTTTTTGGCGCCAGACAATGCCTCTTCATCTTCATGATGCATTACCAGCGGATAAGTAAAGATTGAGACCAATTCATAAAAGAGAAACAGGGTAAAGAGACTGCCTGAACAGGCCACCCCGATGGCACCTGAAAGGGTCAATGCAAAACAGGCATAATACCTGGTCTGGGCATGTTCCTTCAGGCCCCTCATGTATCCAATGGAATAAAACGTAGTCAGTATCCACAAAAACGATGACACGCAGGCAAACAGCAGGGAGAAGCCATCCACCCTGAAAGACAAATTGACGCCTGGGTATATGGAAAAGAGTTGATACGTAATGACCTTTCCAGACAGGACATGTGGCACCATGGAGGCTATTATCAGAAACTTCGCCAGGCCTGCTGCCACAGAGGCCGTCTCCCTCAAATTGGGATGGTTTCTCAAAAGCATTATGAAAAGCGCACCAAAGGAAGAGGTAAGTATGGCCAGAAGCGGAAGAACAGAGACTATTTGATGGGCTGCATTCGCTGACATATGGTACCCCGCCTAACCCTTGAGTTGTGTGAGCTTGTCCATGGCAACGGTTTGATAATTTCTGAAGACCGCCACGGCTATCCCCAGGAACAGGGCAGCTTCTGCTGCCGCAATACCCAGGACGAAAAGGGTGATGACCCTGGCCGCAGTGTGGTCGTGGCCCAGAAAGGTACCAAATGCCATTAGGTTTACGCCCACCCCTTGAAGGAGTAGTTCAAGTGATATGAGAAGGCCTATCAAGGTCTTGCGAAACAGCATGCCAAAGAGGCCCAGGCCGAACAGCAGGTGCGCTATGGTTACATATACAGCTATATTTCCAGGAAGGATCTCAAATATTCCCATTTTTTTCCCTCCTTCTTATCAGGGCCACGCTCAAGGCGCCTATGACCGCCAGGGTCAGCAGCACAGAGATTATCTCAAAGGGAAAGAGATAATTGCCCAGTAACTGCCAGCCTATGATCGATTCATCCAGCTTGCGGGGCATGCCG
The DNA here is from genome assembly GCA_027031565.1 of Deltaproteobacteria bacterium. Taxonomy (GTDB): domain Bacteria; phylum Desulfobacterota; class Dissulfuribacteria; order Dissulfuribacterales; family JALVPX01; genus JALVPX01. The sequence continues at coordinate 38,860 of JALVPX010000074.1, forward strand.
GTCTTTTCCAGATGCGATAGCCCTTTTAGTGTTGCTGCCAGCATGCCAGCAGGGAGCACAACCGGAACAACGGCCATGGGACTCAATGGTTTCAGGCCTTCTTCACCTGCCTTCCTTGTAAGGGAAAGGCCGAAGGCTATGGCCACGCATACTGCTCCCACGTAGATCATGACCTGCATCAATGCTATGAAGGGGCTGCCTAGATGGTAATAAAGGCCTGCAACACCTATCAGGGCTACAACCATTCCAAGAAAGCAGTGGATCAAATTCTTTGCAGCCACTGCCAGTACTCCGCCTGCCACTGTCTGGGCAAGAACTATGGCAAAGGACAGGTAGTAGACCTTGAATATGAAGTTATCCATGATCCTTCTCCTTTGAAGCCTGTGTCGAAAAGGGGCTGGCTAGGCTGGACAGAAGATCCATTTCTGCAAAGTCCTGTCTTGAAGGGCCTGCCATGGCATAGTCCTTGGAAAAGCCCAGGGCGCTTACAGGGCAGCTTTCAACACAAAGACCGCACAAGCTGCACTTGGTGAAATCGAGCAAAAATGTGGTGGGCGATTTCTTCTTTGCGCCTTCAGGTTTCTTGCCTTTTACGGTTATACACTTTGAGGGGCACGTCCTGGCGCAGTTTCCGCAGGCAAAACACTTTGGATAGCCCGTGGATTCTACTGGGACAAGCTGGATATGGCCCCTGAACCTTTGGGGCAGGGTGAGATATTGTCTGGGCCATTGTACAGTTTGTGTCCTGCTGAGCATGGCCTTGATGGTGACCTTCATGCCTGCCAGCAGGGAACCAGTTCCCCTGACTATTTCATGTACATAACTCGTAATCATAGCGCCAATACCACCGCTGTTATCAGGAAATTTATGAGGGAAATAGGCAGCAGCACCTTCCATCCCATCATGAGCATCTGGTCAATTCGTACCCTAGGAAAGGTCCACCTGAACCAGATCATCAGAAAGAGTAAGAAATAGACCTTGAGGATGAACCATATCGGGGCAGGCAGGATTGGGCCGTGCCAGCCGCCCAGAAACATCACGGTTGCAAGGGCAGCAGCCACAAACATGTAGCTGTATTCTGCAAGGAAAAACATCGAGAAGGCCATGCCCGAATATTCGGTATGAAACCCGGCCACCAATTCACTTTCTGCCTCGGCCATGTCGAACGGGCTCCGGTTCGTCTCCAGCACAATGCACACGATGTAGATCAGAAATGCCACCGGTTGCATGAAGGCATTCCAGAGGCCATTTTGGGACATGGCGATCTCCCTCAGGCTGAAGGAACCGGCCAGGATCACAATGGTAAGCACGGTAAGCAGAAGGGGAATCTTATATGCCAATATTTGGCCGACGGCACGGGTGCCGCCGAGAAGACCATATTTATTGTCTGAACCCCAGCCAGCCAGCAGGATGCCGAGGGTGTTCAACAGCCCCAGGGCAATCACTAGCAGCAGCCCGGTATCCGTTTCATGGGCCAGGATGGTGGCTGAAAAAGGAATTGGCATCATGGCAACAAAGATTGGAACAAGGCTCACAACAGGCGCCATAATAAAGAGGGCCGTGTCTGCATGGCTTGGTGCCACGAGTTGTTTCGAGACCAGCTTGATGCCGTCGGCCAGGGTCTGCAGGATGCCGTGAAAGCCCACCTCCATGGGGCCGTGTCTGAACTGCATGCGCCCTGCGGTCTTTCGTTCCAGCCACACGACCAGCACAGCATTCAGGGAAACCATTCCCATTATGCCCAGGAGAGAGATTACTATGTGAAGCAAGTTGATATCCTTCATAGAGTCACCATGAATCCCCTTTTCACCTATCTATCTCTGGTATGACCAGGTCGAAACTTCCAAGTATGGCAAGGGTGTCCGCAATGAGTTCCTTCCTTGCCAGCTTCGGAAAGATGCTCAAGTTTGAAAAGGAAGGGACCCTGAACTTTGCCCGGTATGGTTTCTTGTCGCCTTTGCTCACGAGGATCACGCACAGATTGCCCCTGGAGGATTCCACCGATACCGCGGCGATACCCTCAGGGGCTTTGATGGTCTTTGGCACCTTGCTCCTGATCTTACCTTCGGGGATGTTTTCAATTGCCTGCTCGATAATCTTCAGGCTTTCCTCGATTTCCTGCATGCGGACCAGGTAACGAGAATAGCAGTCACCGTTTTCACCAACAGGAATATCAAAATCAAGGTCAGCGTAAATGGAATAGGGAAACGCCTTCCTGATATCAAAACCCACGCCTGAACCCCGCAGACAAGGCCCGGTTATTCCGTAGCAGGCTGCTGTATCCCTGTCTATCACCCCGACTCCCTGGGTCCTCTTTTCAAAAATGACATTGCCTGTAACCAGGTCATGGTAGGAGGGCAGGCGTGAGCGGAGATGCGCCACGAATTCCAGGGTCTTTTTCAGGAACTCATCATCAACGTCATTTGCAACTCCTCCAAATCGGTAATAGCAATATGTAAGCCTGGAGCCCGTTACCATTTCGAGCAGATCAAGGATCCGCTCTCTGTCAGCAAAACCGTGCAGAAATGGAGTGAAGCCTCCAAGATCTAGCAAAAAGGCACCATACCACAAGAGGTGGCTCGATATACGATTCAGCTCAGAGGTTATCACCCTTATGTATTCAGCCCGTTCAGGGACTTCAAAGCCGCAAAGGCGTTCGACTGCCATGACCCAGGCATGGTTGTAATGGAGCGCCGAGAGGTAGTCCATGCGGGCCGTGTAGGGAAGCATCTGCGTATAGGTCATGTTTTCTGCGATCTTCTCCTGCATCCTGTGGCCATAACCAAGGATCGGGTCTGCCTCCAGGACGTATTCCCCATCCATGTGCAATATTACGCGGAGCACTCCGTGGGTGGCAGGATGCTGCGGGCCCAAGTTCAACACGAAACCGCTTTTTTCATCTGAGGCCTGTTCATATTTGAAGGGTTTGCTCCTGCCCACAGGCGGCAATTTCCTCGGCTTGAAATCCTTCCTGAGCGGGTATCCTTCGAGATCGTCCGGCAGGAGAAGCCGCCTTGAATCCAGGGAATTCTCGAAATCGATTCCGAAAAACTCGCCGGTCTCCCTTTCATGCCATGTCACACCAGGAAATATGTCTGAGATGGATGGTATTTTGGGATTGCTGCGGTCGAGCAATATGCTCAAGAGGGTGCGTTCAGGCCTTTCATAATTGCCCAGCAGATAAAACAGCTCCAGTTTCCCATCCTCGAGATGATCCACTGCAGTAACAGTTTCCATGAAAAGCCCTTCTGAACGTGCCTTTCGCAAGGCATCCCTTGCATCAGACGCGCATGTCCGAGCGGCCAAGTGAATGCCATGCTTGTCCACGGGAAGTGGTTTGAACCTGAGGCCGTCGCCTACGATTTGCTTAAAACCGCTGCTCATCTTGTTCTACCTGCTATCTTTTCTGCAGCCGGGGCGGTTGGGAAAAGGCGTTTACCAGTGATCTGTTGCTGGAGTTTCAAAAAGGCCTCTACCAGTGCCTCAGGCCTTGGCGGACACCCTGGCACATACACATCCACAGGAAGAATGGAATCCACGCCTTCCACTACCGAATAGTTGCATTTCAATTTGAACGGCCCTCCGGAGATGGCGCAGTTTCCCATGGCAATTACCCACTTGGGAGCGGGCATCTGTTCATACAGGGTGATGACTGCTTCAGCCATCTTTCGTGTGACAGTTCCTGCAACGATCATCACGTCTGCCTGCCTGGGAGTTGCCCTGAAGACACCAGCGCCAAAGCGGTCCAAGTCGAATCTTGGGCCAGCGGCCGACATCATTTCTATGGCGCAGCATGCAAGGCCGAAGGTCAAGGGCCACAACGAGTTTGCCCTTGCCAGGTTGAGTATGCGTTCAAGCTTATCAATATGGATCAGCGGAGTGACAATGCTTCCTGTTCCCATTTCAGCACACCTTTCTTCCAAGCATAGATGACGGCCAGAAAAAGCACGGCCACAAAAAACAACATTTCCAGGAAACCGGTCAGGCCCACTCCCTGGCGGTAAATCCTCACGATGGGAAGCAGATAGAGCACATCCACTTCGAAGACGATGAAGAGCAGGGCATAAAGATAGTAGAAAACACCGAACCTGGCGTCTCGGGCCCTGCCGTAAGTCTCCATGCCGCATTCATAGATCGCCCCCAGTTTCGGGCTGGTTTCACGGGGTGCAATGAGCGTTGCGAGCACCAGGGGTACCACTGCAAACAAGGTCCCCATTGTCAGCAGGGCAGCCATCATGAAGCCATCTGCAACGATGCTTGGATCTACGCCCGGCCCTGTTGTAGCAGCTATAAAGGTTCCATGTTCCATGAAAAAACTTCTCCTTTGCTCAAAAATCAAAGAGATGATTTTTCAGCCACAAAAATTGTGAAAAAAGTGACAATAACTGGCTTTTTTTTGTGTTGTTGAATTATAAAAAAGAAAAACCGCGAATTTTTCCCAAAAGGGTAAGAGATATAGTTAATATGCTATCTTTTTGTTGTCAAGTATAAAGTTTTTTTATTTCTAAAATTGGAATGAAATTTTTTTCACTATCTTCATGGGTTGTGAATTACTTCCCTTGATTGCAGCAATCCCGCCATGGAGTGCAAAGGAAACAAAAAGCCCCCTGTACAGGGGGCCGAACTCAGAGGACAAAGGTCACTTGCCGCTATGGAGCAAGGCTGGCCAGGAATGACTCAGAAGTGGTTTGAAAAAGAGATTTTATGTAAGATGTGTGGTCCTATCTCAGGAGTGGCTTGACATCCTTTGTCTAAAGGTGCCCAACGGTTAGCCGCTATATTCATTTTTAATTTCTTCTATCTGTGCCTTTAATTTGGGGATATCTATTGTGGCGATTTCCCATATTATATCTATATTAACTCCAAAATATCCGTGAATTAGACGATCTCTCGTACCCGCTATCTCTTTCCATGGAATGTGGTCATGTCTCAATTTAATGGTATCTGATAAATGCCTGGTAGCCTCTCCGATAATTTCAATATTCCTTATAATAGCATCTTGTGTCTTTGAATCATTGCTGAATTGATCATAGGTTAGTCCTTTAAGATATAATTGGATTTTTTCCATACATATTAAAATGTCATCCAATAAATCTATGCCTGAGCGCTTAGACATAAATTATATCCTTTTCAATATCTGTTGATACTCTTTTGACTCTGATATTGCGGATTCCATCCTTCGTTAAAATATCAACTTTTCTGCCGAATAATTTTTCCATATATTCTGCAAGACTCATAAATTTAAGGCCAATTGGCCTATCAAATTCCACGATTAAATCAATATCGCTTTCCTCTCTTTCCGATTGTTTGGCAACAGACCCAAATATACCTATCCTTTTGATCCCAAATTCAGACGATAAATACGGATATTGAGATTTTATTTTTCTGATTACTTCATCAAGATTGCTCATGAGAAACCTAAATGTTTATAATAATCGGTCAACATAATCATATTAAACTTCATCAAAATTTTTTATAGCATGCAATAATTGCCAAAGCAAGTACAATCCTTTTTATCATTCTATTCCAAATAAGGCCATCAGCTTTTGAAGTGCTTTCATATAATTA
>JALVPX010000075.1:0-4406 GCA_027031565.1 Deltaproteobacteria bacterium
GGCAGCTGTAGCCGGCGCCTGCAAAAAAATCTCGCCGGAGATATATTGGCAAGGAGCCTTTGTGCGCCCAGTACCTGGACGGATTACAAGCCCCTTTGGGCTGCGCCGTTATTTCAACGGCCAGCCGCGGAGCCCGCATTCCGGTGCGGATTTTGCTGCACCGGTCGGCACCCCGGTTTCTGCTTCCAACTTTGGTGTAGTAGTCTTGACCAGGGAGTGCTATTTGAGCGGAAAAACCCTGATCATTGATCATGGCGGCGGGCTGTTTACACTTTATTGCCACTTGTCAAGGTTCAAGGTTCAAAAGGGTGAACAGGTTGCCAAGAGGCAAGTGGTGGCATTGTCCGGCAAAAGCGGCAGGATAACCGGACCTCATCTGCATTGGGGGGTAAGCCTGCTCGGCAAGCGCCTTGACCCCCAGTCACTTTTGAAGATTTCACAATATCTGGCCTGATAACATTTTCGGCGGATCAGTGCGGAATATGGTTTATATTATTGATTTGCAGGGTGAAGAACATGCACAAGGCGTCCAAAGAATTTGAGCGCTTAACGGCCATAATAGAGAGACTCACTGCCCCTGATGGCTGCCCCTGGGACCGGGAGCAGACACCGGAAAGCGTCAAGAAGTACATCCTGGAAGAGGCCTACGAACTGGTTGAGGCAATAGATGCCTCAGATCCAGATGAGGTGTGCGAAGAGATAGGCGACCTCTTATTCATGCTTCTTTTCCTGGCGCATATGTATCAGCAAAGGGAACACTTCAAGATGTATGAATGCCTGCAAATGGCTGCCCAGAAGATGATCAGGCGCCATCCGCACATTTTCGGCAATACTGCTGTATCAAATACCAAAGAAGTAGTAGCCAATTGGCAGGCTATAAAGGCTGAAGAGTCCAGGAAGAAGGGCAGGAAACATTCAGCCTTGGGCAATCTGCCAAAGGCAATGCCAGCACTCCAGCGCGCCTTCCGGCTGGGGGAGAGGGCTTCCAGGGTTGGTTTTGACTGGTTGAGGCCGGAGGAGGTTTGGGAAAAATTTTACGAGGAGCAGAAAGAGCTGGAAAGTGCCATGAAAGAGGGTGACAGAGAGGCTGTCAAGGAGGAATTGGGGGATCTGTTATTTACCCTGGCCAACATGGCAAGACTCCTTGGTATGAACCCAGAAGAGACCTTGCAGCAGAGTGCTGCAAAATTTGAAAAACGGTTTCATGAAATGGAGCTTCATGCCTCCAGGAATGGAGCCGATCTGGCCGATTTGGATCAGGAAGCCTTGGAAAGGCTGTGGGACAAGGCGAAGAACTCATAAGATCCACATGTCGATATTTTACAAGGAATATGGCGTAATCGTTATAGGTGCAGGCCATGCGGGATGTGAGGCCGCTCTTGCTGCCGCAAGGCTTGGGGTTCCCACCTGTCTAGTGACCATTAACCTCGATTGTATTGCTGCCATGAGCTGCAATCCCGCCATCGGCGGGCTGGCAAAGGGCCATCTGGTGAGGGAAATAGATGCCCTTGGCGGTGAAATGGCCAGAAATATAGATGAAACAGGCATCCAGTTCAGGAAGTTGAATACTTCCAAAGGGCCGGCAGTAAGGGCTACCAGGGCCCAAGCGGACAGGCTCTTGTACAGGCTGAGGATGAAGCGCATCATTGAAAATCAGCCAGATCTTGATGTCTACCAGGCAATGGCATCCAGAATCCTGGTAAAGGATGGCAGGGTTTTCGGTATTGAAACCACTCTTGGTGAGGAGATCCACGGAAGGTGCGTGGTAGTCACAACCGGCACCTTTTTAAGAGGCCTGATCCATATAGGGTTGAACCAGTTTCCAGCCGGTCGTCTGGGCGATCCGCCCTCCAACCGGCTATCTTTATCCATTGAAGATCTTGGTTTTGAAATGGGGAGACTGAAAACAGGAACCACCCCAAGGCTCCATGCCGCCACCATTGATTTTACTGTCATGGAGGCCCAGGAAGGAGATCCTGAACCGACCCCATTTTCCTTTGCCTCCAAAGGTGTTAAGCTGTCACAGGTACCCTGCTATATAACCTACACGAATGAAAAAACGCACAAGATCATTGAAAAGGGTATCGAAAGATCCCCCCTTTTCACTGGGGTAATCGAAGGTGTGGGAGCAAGATACTGCCCATCCATTGAGGACAAGATATTCCGTTTTCCAGACAGGCCGCGCCATCAGATATTTATTGAACCAGAAGGGCTCGATACCGTAGAAATATATCCAAACGGGATTTCCACCAGCCTGCCCATTGATATACAGCATGAAATGGTGCACAGCATACAGGGCCTTGAAAAGGCGCAGATCCTGCGCCCCGGATATGCCATTGAGTATGATTATTCCAATCCTGTTCAGCTTAGGCCCTCTCTGGAAACCCAACTCGTGAACGGGCTTTTTTTTGCTGGCCAGATAAACGGCACATCAGGGTATGAAGAGGCGGCAGCCCAAGGATTGATTGCAGGCATAAATGCGGCCAGGCAAGTCCTTGAGCTTGAACCGGTAATCATCAAAAGATCGCAAGGTTACATCGGCGTGATGATAGATGACCTGGTGACAAAGGGTACAAAGGAACCATACAGGATGTTCACCAGCAGGGCCGAATACAGGCTTCTTTTGAGGGAAGACAATGCAGACCTTCGCCTGTGTCCCCTGGGCAGGAAAATAGGCCTGGTAAATGATGAAGTGTGGGATGCATTCACCAGGAAACGCGACCGATTTGAACAGGCCCTGGCCAAGATCAGGTCCATTCGTCTAAGGCCGGGAAGGGATACTGACGCTTGGCTTGAAAGCATGGGGTCGTCCCCCTTGCGAAAGCCATGTACGCTGGAATCCCTGCTCAAGCGGCCCGAATTGGAAATAGGGGAGGTCTTGAGACGTTTTCCTGAATTTGATCATCTAGAAGATCAAATAGTGGCCCAGCTTGAAATGGAAACAAAATATTCAGGCTACGTGAAGAGACAGCAGGAAGAAGCACAACTCTTTGAAAAATGGGAAGCTATGAGGCTGCCAAGGGACCTGGATTATTGGGACGTCCCTGGTCTTTCCAATGAAATAAGGGAGAAATTATCCAAGAAAAGGCCTGATTCAATAGGCCTGGCATCCAGAATACCAGGTGTGACCCCAGCTGCCTTGACCGCCCTGCGTATTTATCTGAAGAAAAAGGGGATGGATTAGACCTCCTCAAAGGTCAGGGTGAAGCATGTACCTTCTTGATTGCTTTCAAGGCGGAGGCTTGCCCCAAGCTTGTGGGCAAGTTCAGAGGCAAGAAAGAGGCCTAGACCCAGACCATCCTCCTTCGTGCTGAAGAATGGCTCAAAGATTTCCTTGTGCGAGGAGTCTGGAATGCCCTTGCCATTATCTTTAACCGCTATTTTTATCCCATTGCCTGTTTTTTCTGCCAAGATCTCTACAATTGTTGCTCCTGTTTCAGGGGCCATTGCATTTTGTACCAAAAGAAATAAGAGGCTTTTTACCATTATATAATCAGAAAGGAGTGTTATATGCCTGTCTGCCCTGAATTTTAAGGCGCAATCGGCTTTCTGCTTGTCTAAGGTGCCTTTCAGGTCATCAAACAGCTTTTCAATGGGAAATTCCTCGATTTTAGGTTTCCGGGCCTTGTAAAAGGCCGTGATGCCGTTTATCTGCTCAGCCAGCCCCTGGGCCTCTTCGTAGATGGAGAGGGCCTTTGAATGAAGTTCATGGGAGTTGCCAAGTTTTTTGGCGAGCATTTGTGCCTGGCCGGCCAGAATGGCCAAAGGTGTCTTTATTTGGTGTGCCATCTGGGCCGTTAGCTTGCCTAAAAGTGCGAGCCGTTCCTGCTGCTTCAACCGCTTTGCAGCCCTGAAGCTCTCGGTAATGTCTTGGATTACGACCAGATCAAGCCCTTGGTTCAAATGTTTTACAGGAGTGCATTGAATGGCCTGTTCAATTTCTTCGTTTTTAAGTACGAGTGCTTTTCCATCCCGCAGTCTTCTCTGTAACCTGTTTACCACTCCTATCCCGCCGAATTCTTTGAGCAACGGGAGCGCGGCATTGTTCAAAGGCCTTGGTTTGCCATCTTTTAGAGAAAGGAGGCCAATTTGCAGTGCATCCGCCACTGCCCTGACAGCCTCCCTGGACTTTCTGGCCTCATTCTGTTTTTCAGACAGGAGGTGATAAATGATATCCTGGCCTTCCAGCGCCGGGGATTCAAAATTTCTTTTCCTTCTCTTTAGGCAGCATCTCAACAAGGCGATGCAGGTAAGGCCCCAGGCGAACAACAGAACGGAAATAGTGTAAAAGGCGTTGATATCCATTTTTTTGAAACAGCCGCAATTTTTATTTTTTTCGGATCAAGTCGTCTTTTTCAAAAGGTCTGAAGGAGAAAAAGAAAAGGGTTGCAGAATTGCAACCCTTA
>JALVPX010000075.1:4416-17395 GCA_027031565.1 Deltaproteobacteria bacterium
CCCGCGGTTTTTTTCATTATTCCAATGTCAAATGGTAGGCGGAACAGGATTCGAACCTGTGACCCCCGGCTTGTAAGGCCGATGCTCTCCCGCTGAGCTATCCGCCCCCAAGAAAATGGGATCTTTCTGTACCATTAGTCACAGTCCATGTCAAGTTTCATTGTCAAGTTCCACCAGCATCATGGTAATGAAACGCCCGTTCAGTGCGTGTGTGCTGATACCACTCCATTCTTTGTGGAGTTTGTTGAAGGCAGCCAAGGAGGCTTCTTGCAATACATCGAAATCAATATCATTTTCCTCGGCGAGTTTAAGCAGCGCGTTCTTCGTCAACGAAAGAAATGCAGATTTATCTTTCCATACGGCCCTTAGTTTTCCCAGTTGGCTCTCAGCAAGAGGTACCGTTACCAGTGCATTTCCCAGGCTTACCTGTGCAAGGGCAGTGAGAAGGGCCTTGTCAAGGGTAAGCTCCTTGGGATTCAATAGATTTGTGTGCTCCCACGCAATCCCGCTTTTCCATTTCTCTATACCAGGCGGAATTTTTGAGGCCGCTTTGGCAAGGGCCTCCAGGGAAGCAAGCACCTTTTGCGCCTCTCGGAGATCAGAAATGGCAACAAAGGGTTTGATTCGTGCCTCCCTTTCATCGAAAAGCCCAGGTCGTTGGGCCAGCAGACCTTTAAGGTAAGGCAAGTCCTCGTCCGGGACGTGCCGCAGGTCATGAGAAATGAGCCCTTGAGAAACAAGCTCATGGGCCTGTTCCGAAAGTGCCTGGACTGCACTATTGGCCACTCTTATGAGGTCCTCTATAATCGAGTTTTTCAGAATATCCGCCGGGTCGTCATTATTAGCTTGATGCATGAGTTCCAGAGCCAAATTCAACAGAGCCGCTGCCTTGAAAAGCGTGTTTTTCAGCACCTCTGGCTCTTCAAGGTCTACCAGGTCGGCCGCCAGCAGTTTGTTGGCAGCCCCTGCCCATTCCCAGACTATTCTTTCCATGGCCGGCGAACCAGCGATTGCGCTAATGGCCCTTTGAAGAAAGGGATAATCTTTCATATATAATGTTGGAATAAAGGCCGGTACAGCAGGCATGTCGTCCGGCAATGGGGGCGGTTCCGGCACCTCGACCTTTCTGACCTTATCGGGCGTGAGCCTGGCATAAATGTCAACGGAATCATAGTAGTCTGGTATTCCCCAGTCGCCGAGCCTCGCCTTTCGAAGCCTGTAGGCATATTCCAGATTCTCTGTAGGGGTTTCAGTCAAAATGGTTTCAAGTGCATTTCTGTAAATGCCTGGAGAGACTTCCAGCAGTTTGTATATGAAATTGGCCATTACAGGCTGCAGCTCTTGTTTTTTGAAGCCAATAAAGTAATTATTGTCAATAGAAAAAGGTGGCAAAATATCCTTTGCCTCCTGGATGTCCATATCATCCGGTCTTTTTTGAACGGTTATGAACATCCGCAGCATTGCAGGTATGAGCCATTGGTCAATGGAATTGCAGAAATAGATCCAGGCAGCCAGGGCGTCTGGTTCAGATTCTGAAAGCAGCATTATCCAGGCAGCAACCTTGTCTGGGCGCAATTTGTCCTTGTGCCACAGGTCGAGGTCAAGGAAGAATTGGATCTGCTGCGGCGCAGCCAATCCCAACAGATGCAAGGCATCATGGGTGCCAATGGCCTTTATGGTCCAGAAAAGCTCTTCAACGGGCATCGACTGGACCAGTTCTCTCGAGTGGTGGGATAATAGAATAATATCATGCCTCTTTTCCCAAGGGGCCAATAAGACCAGGGATGTCTGTTCTTCCAACGGAAGAGCGTTGAGGGCGGATTCGGCCTGTTCCTTTGACAGCGCCAGGATCTGTAGCGGATCTGTGGGGGTCAAGTTGTTGGAATTCATGGCCGATAAATTAAAAAGACATTGAATAAACGATATTTTTTATCATAATCATCTATTATAGCCCGTAGGCCATTTAAGTAAAATGAATAATAGAGAAATTAAACAACTTCCTGGAAACGGCAAGCTCAGGATCCTCATTGCCGAGGATGAACAGGATATCGGTGATCTCCTTGTAGATTTGCTGGCGCAAGAGGATCGTGAAATACATTTTGTCCATAACGGCCTTGAGGCAGTGAAAAAACTGAGGGAACACAAATTTGACCTCCTCATAACAGACCTGATGATGCCTGAGGTTGACGGCATGGAGGTGATCAGGCAGGCTAAAAAATTATATCCCCACATCTTGACCATCATCATTACCGGATACGCCTCGCTTGAGACTGCAATACAGGCCGTAAAAGAAGGTGCTTACGACTATTTAAGGAAGCCCTTCAGGCTTGATGAGTTAAAAATCAGCGTGGATAATGCTTGTGAACGCATAATCTTGATCAGGGAGAACCAGTTGTTGCTCAACCAGTTGCGGAATAGCGGAATCTTAGACAAAGAATCAGGTGCCACCCTAAAAAAATCAGATTTGGGCAATGAAAACTTAGATGGTGTGATGCTCCAGGGCAGGTGGCTGCCACCATCCTATTTTGAAAAGTTTGGTGCCTCTGCCAGTGCTGCCCTGGGTGAGCTCGAACGCCTTGGCAGGCTTTTAAAGGATGGCCTGATCACCCAGGAAGAATATTCCTTGCTCAAAAGGAAGCTTCTGCACGAACTGTAACCGGGAAACTCTCTTATGACTCAGCCTTTGCATGCCGTTGACCAGGAAATGGTCAATAGCGGAAAATGGACTCTTCTGATAATAGATGACGATGCGCCTACCAGACAGGTGTTGGCACAATCCCTCGAAACGCTGGGAGACTTTTCCGTCTATGAGGCTGCAAATGGAGTGGACGGTTTGGCCCAATTCCAGAAACTTGGAAATGTTGACGGCGTCCTGGTAGACATAAACATGCCGGGCATGGATGGGATAGAATTCGTTTCCCGAATAAAGGACCTGGACAACTCAGTGGTGGCCATCGTTATCACAGGCTATCCATCCATGGATGTTATCATCGAAGCCATGAGGGCGGGTGCAGCAGACTTTTTGAGCAAGCCCTTTAAGTTTGATCAGCTGCGTTTGGCCATGGAGAGACTCACCAGGGAGCGCCGGATATTATTGGACAACCGGCTTTTGTCCCAGGAGGTTGTTGCAAAAAAGGCCCTGGAAGAGCTCAACCAGAAGCTGGAAAAAAAGATCCGGGAGCAGACCGTACTTTTTACAATAAGCGATACTTTAAGCAGGATAAAAAACACCCAGGAACTTTACCAGCAAGTGGTTACCATGGCTGCTGCCCTGACCGAAACAAAAGAGGCGAAATTCTGGGTGGTAAACCACGATACAAAAACGTTGATGCTGGCAGCGGCACTGAATGCCTTTCAGGAGTGTGAACGGCAGATCGCACTCGATGCGAATGGACTGCCGCCGGTTCAGGTGGTTCAGGAAGGCATACCCATTCTGGTGGACAGTGCTTCTAGGAAAAATTCATGTTCGGATGCCTTCCAGCTGCTTGTCCCCTTGTTTATCAGGGATGAGGTCTTTGGGGTGCTTTCTGTTGCAAGTCCTGTCCATGACAGGAATTTCGAGGAGGGCATATTTTTGCTTCATCTCCTGGCGGAAAAGGCGAGCCTGACCATAGAGAATTTGCTGCTTTATGAAAGCGTAATTCAAAACCTTCATGCCACGTTGAAGGCGCTTGTTCGTTCACTGGAGGCAAAGGATCCCTATACCAAGGAACATTCCCACAGGGTTACGGAAGTGGCTGTGTCCATTGCAACCAAGATGGGGTGTTCGGCCGAGGAGATGGATTCCCTGCGTTTTGCAGGCCCGCTTCATGATATAGGAAAGATCGGTATAAGCGATCAGATATTGATGAAGCCCGGTAAGTTGACAAAAGATGAATATGAAATTATAAAAGCTCACCCTGTTATCGGTGCTGAGATTGTTGGTCATTTAGGTCTTCTTCCTGTGGAAAAAGCTATTATTAGGCACCACCATGAACGGTGGGATGGCCGGGGATACCCAGATGGATTGCGACAGGGAGAGATCCCGAGATTGTCACGTATCCTTGCGGTGGCCGACACCTTTGATGCCATGACCTCTTGCCGGCCGTACAGAAAGGCGCTCTCAGTTGAAAAGGCTGAGCAGGAGATAGAAAAAAACGGCGGGAGCCAGTTCGATCCCGAAGTAGTGGAAGCCTTTATCTCATATTTGAATGAAAAGCGATAGCAGGGTACATTTTTTACTGATATGGGATTAAATGGAAGAGATAGGGAACGGTGTAAAATGGATGGCAGTAACGGAGTAAATTCCGTACAGGTGTTCAGGGATGCCGTAATAGGGCATCTTGCCAAGGGTTTTGTGCACAACCTCAATTCCCCGATGCAGATCATTTCCATGCACCTCGAGCTTATGAGGTCTGATCTGGCCAGAATACCCGGGCTGGTCTCCGACAAGGAGCAGCTTGCCAGAACTACCGAGACAATATTGGCCAGGGTGGATCAAATCGAGGATTCCCTCTCCAAAATGGATTTCTTTTTGAGGGTGGTTAATCAGCGCAAGGCAGCCGAAGTGGTTGGAGAAGTGCCGGTCATAATTCCAGACCTGATTCGCAGGGAAATAGAGTTCTGGCAATCGGATCTCTTTCTGAAGCACCAGGTTCACGTGGATTATGACTTCCCCGATCCTCCCCATGTTGTAACGATAAAGGAATCAATCGTAAGAGACCTGGTGGATGGTTCCGTGGGGTTATGCTTGGGCCGGCTTAAGGAGTCGGACGACAAGACCATAAAGATACGGCTGGGCAGCGGAAGCAACGGCAGGCTTGAACTTGCCTTCGAACAGAGTGGAAAGCCATTTCCAGAGCTGGATGCTGCTGACTGGCCCCTGGAAGACAAACTCTTTTTCCTGCCCTTCCTCAAAGCAGTCCTTCAAGACTGCAGGGCAGATATGGAGCTGGCGGGAAACAGGCTCAAGATAAGCCTGCCATTTTCTGGACAAGAATGACGTGGCATTAAGTATCCTTGATTCTCAAACGCCGTTGGTGATAAAGAAGGTATTTTTCTCGTGCCAGGTGCCTGAATTGTCACTTTTCCTTGTGTAACTATCTCTTTTCCACTATTTTTTTGGTAACATGTCAGCATCTAATTCCATTGAACAGAGTCCGCGCTATTTCGAGATCGCCGGCGTGATTGCCGCTGCAGCAGGCCTTTTTCTCTCCGTTGCCTTCATAAGTTATCAGATTTATGATCCCGCTTCTGCCCAGGATTTCATAAATGGTGCCGGAAACTGGATGGGGCCTGTTGGAGCCAGGGTCTCTGCGTTTTTGTTCGATTTGCTGGGCCTTGCAAGCTGGTGGTTGCCCGTTGCCCTTTTTACAGCAGCGGCGTTTTTCTTCATGCCTCACAAATTCACTGCTCCAAATCCCTTTTCATTTGCTACAGGCTCGCTTTTCCTAATCGGATCGAGCGCCGCTTTTCTTTCATTGCTGGGACATGGAGCCGTCGGCCGGCCTTCGTGGGGAGGCATAGTGGGGATCCTGCTGTTTGAAGGTATAACAGGAGCCGTGGGTACGCTGGGTGCCTACTTGATCTGTATAGTCTCAATACTGGCCAGCATCATGGTGGTAACACCCTTTTCCCTGCTCAATGTTGCCAAAAAGGTGCCAGGGATCGTGGGTGGACTGAGGCAGAAGGCTGGACGGCAACGGGCAGCCAAGGCAGTAGAGGTGCCAAAGAAGAAAATAGTTGAAACCTTGGCGTCAGACGAACGCTCTTATCCAAAGATATTACCGCGCCAATCTTCATCTGATTCTCATAAAGAGGCAGGTAACGATGACAGTCAAGAGTTTAAAGTGACCTCGCCGTCAGGAGATTTTCAACTTCCTGCCCTTTCTTTCCTGAGAGATCCTGATAATGATGAAGTAGAGCAGGATCATGAAGAATATTATGCAAATGCTACCATATTGGAGCAGAAGCTCCTGGATTTCGGTGTTGCAGGCAAGGTGGTGCAGATCTGTCCCGGGCCTGTGGTCACAATGTATGAATTTGCTCCAGCCCCAGGCGTCAAGATCAATAAGGTGGCGTCACTGTCTGAGGACCTTGCCCTGGCGCTCAAGACCCACAGCGTACGGATAGTGGCGCCTATCCCGGGCAAGGGTGTTATAGGCATAGAATTGGCCAATCCTGTCAGGCAGACGGTATTCTTAAAAGAGATTTTGTCCAGTGATCACTTTTTTCAACGCAACTGGGTGCTTCCGCTGGCCCTTGGCAAAAATATCATGGGCGAGCCCTACATCACAGATCTTGCAAAGATGCCCCATCTTCTGATTGCAGGCGCAACTGGCGCAGGCAAGAGCGTTGGCCTGAATTCAATGATTTGTTCCCTGCTCTATAAGCACAGGCCAGCAGACCTGCGCATGCTCATGATAGACCCCAAGCGTATTGAACTTTCCCTGTATGATGGCATTCCTCACCTCCTTCATCCAGTGGTCAGTGATGCAAAGGAGGCCACCAGGGCCTTGCGATGGGCGGTGCTGGAAATGGAGCGACGGTATCAGCTTCTGGAGGAGGCCAGGGCGCGAAACGTGGCAAGCTACAACAAAAATGCTGACGAGCCCATCCCCCTCCTGGTCATAATCATCGATGAACTGGCTGATCTTATGATGGTCTCGTCAAAGGAAGTGGAGGGAGCAATTGCAAGGCTTGCCCAAATGGCCAGGGCTGCCGCTATACACCTGATCATAGCAACCCAGCGGCCGTCGGTAGACGTGCTTACCGGCCTCATCAAGGCCAATTTCCCTGCACGTATTTCGTTCAAGGTATCATCAAAGGTGGATTCGAGGACCATTATCGACCAGGGTGGTGCAGAAAGGCTGCTGGGCATGGGGGACATGCTCTTTCTTCCTCCAGGTGCATCATCCCTGATTCGAATCCATGGATGTTATGTTTCAGAGCCTGAGATTTCAAAAATAGTGGGATTCCTCAAGGAGCAGGCCGAACCAGAATATGAGGCATCGGTGGTCGAGGCGGTTCCGGGAGAAGATTCGCATAGTGGCTTTGCGGGAAGCGGAGATTCTTCTGTAGATGAGCGCTATGATGAGGCAGTGGAAGTAGTTACACAGTCAGGCCAGGCATCGATTTCCATGCTGCAGCGCCGGCTCAGGGTCGGCTATAACAGGGCTGCCAGGATGATCGAGCAGATGGAGGCAGACGGCATAGTAAGCCCGGTGGACCTGAAGGGCAGGCGGCAGGTCATCGTAAGGGGCTATGACGATGATCAATAGTACTTGATCCTTTCCCCCTTTCCCAATACCCTATGCGCCATGGTTTCTGAACTATTAGTCAATGTTGCGCCCTGGGAGACCAGAGTTGCCCTTCTCGAAAACGGCAATGTGGTTGAATTCCATGTTGAGCGCTCGGCTGAACGAGGCTTTGTAGGCAATATTTACAAAGGCCAGGTGGTGCGTGTTCTGCCCGGCATGCAGGCGGCTTTTATTGATATAGGCCTGGAACGGACCGCCTTCCTATATGTTACGGATGTCTATGATCACTTGTCGGAGTTTGAAATGATGCTTGGAAAGGCTGAGTGTGAAGAGGAAAGCTGTGGGCCATACGGCCAGGAAGAGGAGCATCCGCTTCACTACGCCCTTCCCCCTTTCAGGATCGAGGATCTTCTATATGAAGGGCAGGAAATACTGGTTCAGGTGGCCAAGGAGCCGATAGGCAGCAAGGGTGCCAGGCTGACATCCCACATATCCCTGCCGGGGCGCCACTTGGTGCTCATGCCCACCATGAACCATGTCGGGATTTCAAGGCGGATAGAAGATGAAGAAGAAAGAAGGCGTTTAAGGGAGATAATTGAAGAAATGAGGCCCTCCGGCATGGGCTTCATAGTGCGGACTGCCTCTGAAGGCCTTTCAGCCTCGGATCTAGAGGTAGAGATGGACTTCCTTCTTAAGCTCTGGGAGAATATTCAGCGTAAAGCTGCAAGCCTGCCCATACCGAGTCTTGTATACGAAGACCTTGATATTACGCTGAGGGCTGTGCGGGACCTCTTTGCCGGAGATGTGAAGAAACTGATCGTGGACTCAAAGGAGGCGTATGAGCGCATCCTGGAATTCCTTGAGACCTTTGCCCAACATCTCCATCCATGTGTGGAACTCTATGATGGCTCCATGCCGCTCTTCGATGCCATGGGCATCGAACTTGAAATGTCTCGGGCAATGGGCCGAAAGGTGTGGCTAAAATCGGGCGGCTACATAATTATAGAAAGCACCGAGGCCCTGACCACGATTGATGTGAACACAGGCCGTTTTGTCGGAAAGCGTCATCTCGAAGATACTATCTTGAAGACCAACCTTGAGGCTGCGAAGGAGATAGCCTACCAGCTGCGCCTGCGTAACATCGGCGGACTGATCATCATAGATTTCATCGATATGGAAAATCCGACCAGCAGGGACGAGGTCTTTAAGACATTAAAAGATCTGGTCAGCAAGGACCGCTGCAAGACCAATATATTGCGCATGTCGGAGTTGGGCCTCATTCAGATGACCAGGAAACGCAACAGGGAGAGCCTGATGGACATATTGAAGGAACCCTGTTTCTATTGCGACGGGGCAGGCGAGCTGAAATCGAGGCGTACGGTCTGCTACGAGATATTCCGAAGGATTCAGAGGGAGGCCGGCAACAGAAACGGCAACCGGATACAGGTGAGGGTGCATCCCAAGATTGGTGATATGCTTCTTGGAGAAGAGGCCCAGAATGTTGAAAGTCTTGAAAAGATGCTGAACAGAGAAATAACCATTGTCTCCAGCCCAGAACTGCATCTGGAACAATTTGAACTGATTTATGGATGAGGGATTTATGGAATTCAAGGCCCAAGGACTGCCCACACTGATAGGAAGCCTGCCTCACAAGGATCATTACGAGGCAACCAGGCTGGTATTCAAACATACCCCACAGATACCCCTATGGGTCCAGCTTCCATGCTATCCGCAGGAGCGTCTCCTTTCACAATTTGCAGAAAACCTGCCGGGGCTCAAGGGATGGCCTGAATCTCCATATTTTGATGTGAGTCAGCCAGATTTCGACCAGCAGCTGCACCATTTTTTCGAAGAATACCTGGAATGCACAGAGGGAGGCAAGCCGTTAGGCGAATCCATTTTTGCCTTCAGCAACTCGACTGGGAAGGGCCTGGAGGCCTTGATTAAAGTGACACGGCAGGCTTCAGAACAGCCTTATGCGTTGAAAGGCCAGATAACTGGGCCCTTTACCATGCTGACAGGCCTTAAGGATGAGCAGGACAGGATGGCATTTTTCAACCCCATCCTGAAAGAGGCAGTGGTAAAGGGGCTTGGACTTAAGGCCAGGTATCAGATTGAAAGGTTGCAGAGTGCAGGTCAAAAGGTTCTGCTCTTCCTTGATGAACCGGCCCTGGCTGGTTTTGGGTCGTCACAAATGGTTACGGTACAAAAGAAAGACGTGGTGCAGGATCTCTCCGAGGTTATCCATGAAATACACGGCGCCGGCGCCCTTGCAGGCATTCATGTGTGTGCAAATACGGACTGGTCACTGATTCTCGATACACCAGTGGATATTTTGAGCTTTGACGCCTACGGTTTCTTTGACCGCATACTCTTGTTCAAGGATGCCTTGACAAGTTTCGTGAAAAAGGGCGGCATAATTGCCTGGGGCCTTGTACCTACCCTCAATGATGCGGATCTCGAACGAGAAGATACGCAAAGCCTTTATGCCCGCTGGTTTGAGTGTGTAAGGTCCATGGAATTGGATGAAGATTTTTTGATACAACATTCATTGATTACTCCAAGCTGTGGCACAGGCCTGCTTTCCGTTAATCTGGCAGAAAAGGCCCTGCGCCTTACAAGGGAACTGTCAGATAGCATAAGGGGTTGATCTGGATGAAAGTGCTTGCCGGAGATATAGGCGGTACTAATGCCAGGCTTGCGGTTGTTGAAGCAGGGCAGGTGTTGCTGGAGCGCATATACCCATCTAAAGATTTCACCGACTTTTTGTCTTTGCTGCACCATTTTTTTTCAGAAACAGGCATTTCGGTTCCGGAGCGAGCTTGTTTCGGAGTGGCTGGGGTGGTGCACAACTCAGTGGTAGTGGGAACCAATCTTGCCTGGGAAATCGATGCGGACCAGGTAAAAAGGCGCCTTCGGCTCAGAAAAGTGTGCCTTATAAATGATTTTGCCGCTGCCGCCCTTGGAATCCTGGAAACAGGTCCAGAGTGGCTGGAGAAAATAGGGCCAGGCGAATCAGAAAAAAACGGCAACAAGGCGGTCTTAGGCCCTGGCACAGGGCTTGGCGAGGCCATATTGGTTGCCTCTGGCAATGGGAAATATGACGTGGTTGCCACTGAAGGCGGGCATTGTGATTTCGCACCCACGGATCAAAATCAGGTCAGGCTCCTGGAATACCTGTGGAGGCAATACGGGCATGCAAGCTGTGAACGTGTGCTGTCTGGCCCCGGCCTTGCGAATATCTACAATTTCCTTTTGCTGGAAAATGGAGAGGTCGTGCCTGCTGCTGCTCAGCCTGCTGATATAACCAAGGCGGCGATGCAAGGTGATGACAATGTTGCAGTCGAGGCACTGGACACCTTTTGCAGAATCCTGGGAGCCGAGGCAGGCAACCTGGCTCTTAAATGTCTTGCCAGGGGAGGTGTTTACATAGCAGGCGGCATAGCTCCGCGGATAGTTGATTTCTTGAAAAAAGGGGCATTTAGAAGTGGTTTTGAAAATAAAGGCCGCATGAAGGCCCTTCTAGAAACCATTCCAACTTATGTGGTCACAAACAAGGACCTGGGTCTGCTAGGGGCAGCTGCTAAGGCACTTGAGTTATAGTTTGCCGCGCCCATTTCACCACAGGTTTCACCCTCTCTCCCACGAGCTTGAGTGCCTCTTCATACGTCACCCAGCGATATTCATCATGTTCCGGTTTCCCTATTTCAGGATTGACAGGCAATTTTACATCGTCCTGCCTGGTCTCAGCAATATAATATCTTGCTATCTTGCCGCGGTTGTAAGGTCCTGTATCCATAAATTCGAAACCCCACTTGAAATCCAGGTCTGAAATAGTGGTCTCTTCTTTCACCTCCCTCCTTGCTGCGTCCAAGGGATCTTCACCGCTTTCTACTATACCCTTTGGAAAGTCCCAGTATTTGTAAGCCCTTAGCAGCAAAAACAGGTATTCATCTCCTTGCCTTCTCACTACTACAACTCCTGCCGAAAGTGTCCGGTATTTCATGATCCAGCCTCCAGATCTCAGAGATACTTATATTAAGGGCAACATGAGCGAGCAGCAAGATAATAAAAAAGCCCCGGGAGGGTAATCCCAGGGCCGTTCTATTTAAGAGCCTCCTTTTAGGAGGAAATCGTTTCCAGTTTAAGTGGTGGGCGGTACTGGATTCGAACCAGTGACTTCCACCGTGTGAGGATGGCACTCTAAACCACTGAGTTAACCGCCCGTGCCAGACTTATGTAAACCATAAGTCGTAATAATGCAAGCGGTCAAGGCACCTTGGAAATATCAAGCTACCTTTTCTAAGGCCTCCTTGAATA
Source organism: Deltaproteobacteria bacterium (assembly GCA_027031565.1). GTDB lineage: Bacteria > Desulfobacterota > Dissulfuribacteria > Dissulfuribacterales > JALVPX01 > JALVPX01. Next base: position 15,975 of record JALVPX010000075.1, read on the forward strand.
TTTCATCCTCGGCCAGTTTGTTTAATGTTTCAGTGTCTATCTCGATATCAGGCTCGATTTCCATCTTTTCAGAAGACTGTTCTGACAACTCGGAAATATCTACAGCCTTGAGTTCCACTGTCTCAGGCCCTGCGGTGGAAGGGGAGTCCTCCATATTTTCCGTGGAACCTGCTTCTTCAAACCAGCTGAAACCTGACGGCGGGGCGTAGAATTCGCCAATCATTGCCATAATTGACGATAGATCCTGCCCGCACTTGGCACACTGTTTGTGATGATCAAAGCTTATTGTTCCGCACTTCCTGCATCTCATGTCAATCTCCTAACATAATTGACTATTACTCACAACATGGTTAAACATCTCTGATGTTATTCCATTCCGCCGGACTAGGGGCCACACATGAGTAAAGTCATCACGCTTATTTTATCTTTTTTTCTTATCGGCACCTTTTGCCTTCAACTTGTGTCTTGTGCAGGCAAACCCAAACGCTATCTTGCAAATCAGGCAAGCTGGGTAAAACCTGGAGATTCCAGGGCCACTGTGCTTGAACTGCTGGGGCCGCCGGACGTTAGGATGGCTGGGGATGCCACTGGGGAAGAATGGTATTATTATAATAAAAAAAGACATTTTTGGAACAAAATTCCCTTGCTGGGCAGCCATTTGGGCAAGGAGAGGTTGGAAGTCCTCCAGATTGTCTTTAATGGAGATGTGGTCAGCAAGGTGCTTTACTATGAACCAGACTAAAAATAACGATGTATTCAAGGTGGCCCGGGAACGCATGGTGGCCACTCAGCTTAAGCCTAGGGGCATAACCGATCCTCGGGTCTTGGAGGCCATGAGGAGTGTTCCACGCCACCTGTTCGTAGACGAGGCGTTGTGGGATCAGGCCTACGGAGATCATCCTCTGCCAATTGGGCACGGCCAGACCATTTCACAGCCGTACATAGTTGCCCTGATGACCCAGGAATTGGGGCTTAAGGGGGATGAAAAGGTGCTCGAGGTCGGGACGGGTTCTGGTTATCAGGCAGCCATATTGAGCAGGCTTGCAAGATCTGTCTTTAGTGTGGAAAGGGTTCCAGCCCTTTTAGCCCGTGCCAGGAAAGTATTGGATTCACTTGGCTATACAAATGTTCACTTGAAACTCGACGACGGAACCTGGGGATGGAAAGAGCATGCCCCATATGATGCCATAATGGTGACTGCAGGTGCCCCCGCCGTCCCGGAACCGCTCGTTGAGCAGCTTGCCGATCCCGGGGTTATGGTCATCCCTGTTGGAGATCAATTTTCTCAATCCCTCGTGAAGGTGATAAAGAAGGACGGCAAGGTTACAGAAGAATATAAAGAGGGCGTGCGTTTTGTTAAGCTGATCGGAGATCACGGATGGAAGGAATAAAGGTCGGCCTGTTAAATGCTCAGGCCCAAA
>JALVPX010000076.1 GCA_027031565.1 Deltaproteobacteria bacterium
ATGAGGATCAAGGGACTCGTAATCATGCCTGGAATAAAAGTGGCGGCCATACCTGTGCCAGTGGCTTTGCACTATCTCTATCACCGACTTACCAGTTGCGGCAACCAAATTCAGCCAAAAAAGCACCGCCCACAGGCCATCCTTTTCCCTTATGTGACTCGAGCTTGTTCCAAAACTTTCTTCCCCGCATAGGGTGATTCTGCCGGCATCCAGCAAATTTCCAAAGAATTTCCATCCGGTAGGTGTCTCATAACATGGGATGCCCAAGTCTTGAGCCACAATATCTGCTGCCCTGCTCGTGGGCATGGATCTGGCAATCCCTGTGAGCCCATTCCGGTAACCTGGAACGAGTTTTGCGTTTGCGGCAAGCACTGCCAGGCTGTCACTTGGGCTGACGAAAAATTTCCTTCCAAGTATCATGTTTCTGTCGCCGTCGCCGTCAGATGCAGCACCAAAATCGGGACCGCTTTCAGAAAAGAGCTCCTCTACCAGTTCTTCTGCATACTTCAGGTTCGGATCCGGGTGAAGCCCGCCAAAGTCTTCTAGTGGTTCAGCACGCATCAGGCTGCCTTCTGGTGCTCCAAGGCGCCTTAAAAGGATCTCCTTGGCGTATGGCCCAGTAACCGCATTCATGGCATCATATTTCATCCGGAAACCGCTGTTCAACAGCCTCCTTATCGCGTCGAAATCGAATAATTGCTCCATCAAGTCCGCATAGTCTGTAACAGGGTCAATAACCTTGACCCTGGTCTGTTCGACCATTGTTTCAGCCAGGCAACCAAGATCAATATCCGGGAAGTCGGAAATCAAGTAGTGGTCAATCCTGCACGCTTCTTCAAATATCCGTTCCGTGACATGCTCAGGTGCTGGTCCGCCGTTTTCAATATTGTATTTTATGCCGAAATCGCCGGTGGGACCGCCTGGATTATGGCTGGCAGAGAGAATGATTCCACCTGAGAGGCCATATTTTCTGATGATGCAGGAGGCAGCAGGCGTAGAGAGCAGCCCCTTTTGCCCAACCCAAATGGTTGAAACCCCGTTGGCTGCTGCCATTTTTATTATGGTCTGAATCGCACGATCATTATAAAACCTGCCATCTCCTCCAAGCACCATGGTCTTGCCTAATCCTCCTCCAAGGGCATTGAAAATCGCCTGGACAAAATTTTCCAAATAGTTCGGTTTCTGAAAGACATTCACTTTCTTTCTCAGGCCTGATGTGCCTGGCCTTTGATCATCATAAGGGGTGGTGGAAATCCTCTTTATTGCCATAATAATGCGCCTCCTGTGAAACAAAACTTGTACGCGTGTTCCAATAAATGTAAGCTGGAACGAGAATGATAAGTTTTTACCCTTATTCAGGAGAAAGATAAATATGGAGACCCCAAACATCCATACTTTGAATGTCAAAAAGATCAAACCGCCCAAAATACCCATAAAGAATGTCGCAACACTCATACTGCTTGCACTGGCTGCCATCATCCTCTGGAATTCCTGGTTTACCGTGGAACCTGAAGAAGTAGGCGTGGTTTTGAGGTTCGGCAAGTATGTGAGAGAGGCTGCACCTGGTCTCAATTTCAAGATGCCCGATCCCATAGAAACGGTGATAAAGGTACCGGTGCAACGGCAGCTGAAAGAGGAGTTTGGTTTCAGGACCCTGAAACCGGGAGTAAATTCCAATTTCAAGCGAAACTACAAGGGCGAATCCTTGATGCTGACAGGTGATCTCAACGTGGCTGTAGTCGAGTGGTCTACCCAATACAGGGTGCGCGACCCTTACCTCTTCTTGTTCAAGGTTAAGGCTATCAGAACCACGTTCCGGGACATGAACGAAGCGGTAATGCGCGAAGTAATTGGTGACAGGAGCGTCGATCATATCCTGACAGTTGGGCGCCAGGAAATAGCTGAACAGGTGAAAATCAAACTCCAGAAATTATGCAACCAATATGAAACCGGTATTGCAGTGGACCAGATCGTGCTTCAAAACGTTACCCCTCCTGATCCTGTCAAACCTTCATTCAATGAAGTGAACCAGGCACAGCAGGAAAGAGAAAAAATGATAAATGACGCCCTGGCAGAATATAACCGCGTCATTCCAAGGGCCAAGGGTGAGGCATTGAAGACAATTCAGCAGGCAGAGGGTTACGCAGCAGACAGGATAAACCGTGCCAAGGGTGATGCTGCCTTTTTCGATCAGCTGCTCAAGGCATATTCGAGATCGCCAGAGGTGACGAGAAAACGCATCTATCTGGAGACCATGGAAAGGATATATGGCCGTATACAAAAAAAATATATCTTCGAAAAGGACTTGAAAAGTCTGCTGCCTCTTTTGTCCCTTGATAAGGAGGTGACAAAATGAAATCCCTTTCCGGAATCATCCTGGCACTTATTACGATTGCATTGGTGATCGCTGGCGGAACCTTTTACATAGTGGATGAGACCAAGCAGGTTGTTATAACCCAGTTTGGAAAGCCTATTGGAAAGCCGGTGAGTGAACCAGGCCTTTACATGAAACTTCCTTTCATCCAGCAAGCCAATTATTTTGACAAGCGCTTTCTTGCATGGGATGGTGACCCGAACCAGATTCCCACCAAGGACAAGCGCTTTATTTGGGTGGATACCTATGCCAGATGGAGAATCTCAGATCCCCTCTTGTTTTTCCAACGTTTAAGGGACGAACGCCGCGCCCAATCAAGGCTCGACGATATCCTCGACGGTGAAACCAGAAACACCGTTGCCAAGCATCGGCTTATTGAGCTGGTCCGCACATCCAATCCCAGACCCAAGCCCGAATACACCGGTGGTGGAAAAGAAAAGGCGGTAGAAAAGCTTGAACCCATAAAGTTTGGGAGGGAGCGGCTTCAGCAGGAAGTCCTGGAAAATGCACAAAAACGCGTAGCCGATCTAGGTATTGAGATACTGGACTTCAGATTTAAACGCATAAACTATGTCGAGGAAGTTCGCAGGGAAGTCTATGCAAGGATGATCTCCGAAAGGAAACGTATTGCCGAACAATATCGTTCAGAAGGTGCGGGACAGGCTGCAAAGATTGCTGGCGAAAAGGAGCGGGAACTAAAGATAATCACGTCCCAGGCCTACAGAAAGGCCCAGGAAATCAGGGGCAAGGCCGATGCTGAGGCTGCTGATATTTATGCAAAGGTATATGAAAAAGACAGGAATTTTTATGATTTTTATAGAACAATGGAAAGTTACAAACGCATAATGGATAAAAAAACCATCATGCTCTTCACTACGGATCAAGAGGTGTTCAAATACCTCGAAGACGCCCACGGAGGAAGATAACCTGTGAGGCATGATGGAAGGCAAAACGATGAGTTAAGGCCGATTGTAATCGAACGCGGCTTTTTGACCCATGCCGAAGGCTCAGCATTTATAAAGATGGGGGCCACATGGGTGCTGTGTGCAGTCACGGTTGAGGACAAGGTTCCGCCCTTTCTGGCAGAAACCGAACAAGGATGGATCACTGCTGAATACTCAATGCTTCCCCGTTCCACGATCGAACGCGTTCCCAGGGAATCCATGCGGGGCAAAATAAAGGGAAGGACCCACGAGATACAGCGTTTGATAGGCCGGTCACTGAGGGCAGTAGTAGATCTTGAGTGCCTTGGGCCTCGCACCTTGAGGGTGGATTGTGATGTGATCCAGGCAGACGGAGGCACACGAACTGCCTCGATAACCGGGGCATTCCAGGCACTTCGAGAGGCTGTGGAAGCCATGCTAAGGAGCGGCCTCATAACTGAAAACCCTATCAGACACGATCTGGCAGCAGTCAGCTGCGGCATCGTGGAGGGCAAGGCCATGCTGGATCTCGATTACTACGAGGATTCCATGGCCTCGGTGGATGCCAATTTTGTCATAACCGGAAGAGGCAAATTGGTGGAAGTGCAGGCAACCGGGGAGGAAGGTCCATTTGGCTGGGATGAATTTGAACAGCTTGGGGCGCTCGCAAGAAAAGGGGTCAAAGAAATCCTGGAAAGGATGTAGCCGGCTGTAAAAATTTTGCTTTTGCCCGTGCCGTGGCTGGGTGCGTTTCAATCAAAAATAAATCGTGAAGCACTGGGGAAATCAACACATGCCATAAAATAAAAAACCCCGATCGCAGACAAGATCGGGTTCTTGGCAATGGTTTCTGTCTCAGTTATTGAGCACCAAGCTCCTGTATCCCCTGTTTGAGGGTTTCCATCTCTTTTTTAGCCTTTTCCAAGGTATATTCCTTTTCCTTTAACTGCGCCTTGGCCCTTTCGAGTTCACGCTTTAATGCCTCAAGATCAATGACTTCGGCTTCAGGGGCCTTGACTGGATGGACCGGCACTGGAACAACCTGAGGCGCTGGACCGCCGGCAAGCTGCTTCTTGAGTTCAGCAATCTCTTTTCTGGCCGCCTCAAGCTGGGCAGTCAATCTGGCCTCTTTCTCTTTAGCGAGTTTCAGTGCCTTCTGGACCTCTACACCTGATTTGTCAACAATCTGCTGCAACTGCTCATTTTGCCTTATCTGCGACGCCAAGGTCTCCTTTAATTTGTTTATCTCATCGTTTTTCCGGGCAAGCTCTTCTTCAAGCGCTTTCATCCGGGATTTTGCCTTTGCCAGCCCAGTGGAAGACTCCGCCTCGGTCAGCGCCTTTTCAAGCTCAATGATTTTCTTCCGACAGGCCTTTAGTTCTGCCTCCATTTCTGCCGGTACCTTGGCCTTGAGTTTGGAAAGCTGAGACTTAAGCTGTGCGATCTTGTTATCCCTTTCCATAAGGAGGGTCTGATACTTCTTTACCAGATCTTTTTGTTCCTGCTCTTTTTTGTGAAGCTCACGAATCAAACGCTCACGCTCCTTGACAAGTTTCTTTACCTTGAACCCCTCCCATTCACCTTCTGCCGGGGCAGCATGCTCTTCAGCCTCATGAACCGTGGAAACTTTTTCCATCCCTGGCGCCTTTTCGTGGGCCTTTTCTTTCACAGCCTCATGTTCCACTACTGCCTTGTGGGCTTCCGACGGCATCTCAACATGTCTTTTCCTTGTCTTACATTCAGCAAGTGCCACCAGTATGTAGAGCACCACCAACCCCAAAATGATAAACTTAGCCCTGGCTGACATCTTTTACCTCCGTTACAAATTTGTCAATTACAAGCAACTTCATGTACTAACTGAATGAAAACGCTTACTTTACCATTTGATAATAAAATTGTTAAAAAAATTACAATTATAGTACTATAAGCTCAATCTTTGCACAAAAACTATCCGCCAAATCGCTATGGGTCAAGTCAACTTTTGGAGATTTTTTTAAACAAAGAGGAGTAGCAGATTGCACGACCAGGAATGTGTCCACTTTTTGAAATGGGCCCTCCCAAAAATGAAGATGAGATGGAAGGGGTTCAAGAGGGTGAGGCGCCAAGTGTGCAAGAGGATAGACAGGCGAATTGACCAGCTGGGCCTGGCCGATGTCTTCGAATATAGGAGCTATATCTGTTCCCACAGACAGGAATGGAAGCACTTGTATTCGTTGTGTACTGTCACAATCACCAGGTTTTACCGGGATATTGGAATATTCGATTGCCTGAAGGAAGAAGTCTTACCACACCTGGCTCTGGCGTGTGAGGGCAGAGCCATTAAATGCTGGAGCGGAGGTTGTGCATCTGGCGAGGAGCCATATTCTCTTGCGATCATCTGGAAGATAGTTCACGAACAAAAGTTTCCAAGAACGGAATTTAAAGTTGTGGCCACTGACATAACCCCTGCCCTATTACAACGGGCAGAAAAGGCCTGCTACAAATCCGGGGTATTGAGAAATCTACCCAGGAACTGGACAAGCAAGGCGTTTATAAGGAAAGAAGACGGGTCTTATTGCTTGAAAGAAGAGATTAAGAGGCTGGTCTCTTTCAGACTCCATGACATTAAAAGGCCCATGAAAGACGCCCCTTTCAACCTGATAATGTGCAGAAACCTGGCCTTCACATATTTTGACAAGGTGCTGCAATTGCGCCTCGTGAAAAAACTGGTTCTTCCGGCATATGAGTACCTGTGTTGAATTAGAGAGTTGAAGGTGGACATAAACAGAGACAAATTATTTGAGCCTAATCAAATAAAAGGAGGT
>JALVPX010000077.1:0-839 GCA_027031565.1 Deltaproteobacteria bacterium
GATGAGTTTTCACAGGAAAAGAGGTTTTTTAAGGGAGATTGCCGTCAAATTTGTCATGTGCCTGCCGCTGTTTACCATGATTCCTTCATTGGTGCTTGCTGCAGAGGCCTCCAAAACCGCTGGAGAAACCGCAAAATGGGCCTATATAGGCGCTGCACTGGCGGTGGGCGCATCTACCATAGGTGCAGGAATCGCGGTCGGCCTTGTTGGTGCTGCTGCCATGGGTGCTCTGAGCGAACGGCCAGAGGTGGCTGGCCGTGCCTTGATATTCCTTGGCCTTGCTGAAGGAATCGCAATCTACGGCCTAATCATTGCCATCATGATCCTGGGAACGCTTTAAAGAAAGGTCCTGCCCATGCACATCTTGGTACTTGCGGATGCGAAAACAGCCCTCGCCTTCAGGCTTGCAGGCCTTGAAACAAGGATAGTACGCCATGACAAGGATATTATTCCAGTTGTAAAGGATTCCTTGAAAAGGGAAGACATCGGTATACTGCTTCTCACCGATGAGATTGCGCAAAAGGCGGAAAAATTCCTGGACAGGCCCAGGCATGAAAATCTGCTCCCGCTGGTGGTACGCATACCCAGTTGCCAGACACCTAAGACCACAAGGATGGGTGCCAAGGAACGCCTGGCTGCCCTGTTGAGGAGGTGATCCAATGCCGCTTCCAGATGAGATTGAACTTCTTTGTATCGCTGTTCAAAAAAGGGCTGAAAAAGAGGCGGAACAATTAATTGATTCTGCAAGAAAAGAGGCCGAGGACATGGTGCGCAGGGCAAAGAACCAGGCAAGGAGAATCCTGGAAGAGAAAAAACAGGCCATCCAGAGACAGGTCCTA
>JALVPX010000077.1:849-6094 GCA_027031565.1 Deltaproteobacteria bacterium
CTACAGCAGGCCAGGAAGATCATCGACTCGGCGGAACTGGAGGCCAGGAAAAAGATACTTGCTGCAAGGGAGGAAATCTTCAAACTGGTGTTAAAAAGGGGTATGGAAGGCCTTGCCTCCATAAAAAGTGATGAAACCAGATACCTTGATCTAATTAAAAAAATGGTGTCAAAGGCAGCTTCATCGCTCCCGGAGGGTAAGATGGTTATAAAGGTGTCTGGAAACGACTCAGACTTTTTTAAGAAGCATCTTGAAGAATTGCAAAAAGTGGCTGGAAGAACCATTGAAATCAGCCCTGATACCGCCCCGATAAGCGGTGGACTCCTGGCCTACAACAGCGACAAAAGAGTGCTCATGGACCTTTCCTTTGATTCCATGTTGCGCACTGTCGAGCCCAGGGTAAGGAAGATGGTGGCAGAAAAGGTCTTTCAAGAATCTACTGTGCAATGAGTGAGAAGCTGGACATCACACCTTTTGCTACATTTATCAGCGGCCCAGTGGTAAAGGCATCGCCAAGCAGCACCCTTTCCATGAATGAAATGGTCGAGGTTGGTGATGAAAGGCTGGTGGGTGAAGTCATAGGCCTTGAGGGGGACACTGCCATTATCCAGGTATATGAAGACACTACGGGACTCAAGCCAGGAACAAAGATCTATGGTCAGAAGATGCCCCTGTTCGTGGAACTTGGCCCTGGCCTGCTTGGGAACATCTTTGACGGCATTCAGCGTCCGCTTTCGAGGCTGCGTGAAGAATGGGGCGACTTTATAAGGCGCGGCAAGATAGGTTTTCAGCTTTCAAGGGAGAGTGTTTACCACTTTTCGCCTGCTGCAGAACAGGGCGAGTTCGTTGAGCCAGGGGCGGTTCTGGGCAGTGTTGAAGAACTCGAGGGTTTTGAACACAAGATTCTGGTTCCCCCCAACGTAAGAGGTACCATCAAGACAATGGTGCCTGCTGGGTCTTACACCCTGGAAGACACGATAGCCGTTGTGGAGAGCGAACTTGGTGAAAAAACCAGTCTCAAGATGTATCACCGCTGGCCTGTCAGGATACCAAGGCCTTACAGCCAAAGGCTTTACCCCACCATTCCGCTGATAACCGGGCAAAGGGTGATTGACACCATGTTCCCCATTGTCAAAGGCGGAACGGCCACAATACCCGGAGGCTTTGGTGCGGGAAAGACTGTTATCCAGCATCAGCTGGCGAAATGGACCAATGCAGACATAATCATTTACATAGGCTGCGGCGAGAGGGGTAACGAGATGACCAGCGTGCTGGTGGATTTTCCCCAGCTGACGGATCCCAGGACAAAAAGGCCCCTAATCGAAAGGACCATTCTCATAGCGAACACCTCGGACATGCCGGTGTCTGCCCGGGAGGCCTCAATATATACTGGCATCACCATTGCTGAATATTTCCGTGACCAGGGCCATGATGTGGCGCTCATGGCCGATTCCACTTCCCGCTGGGCCGAGGCTTTGCGCGAGATATCAGGCAGGCTGGAAGAGATGCCTGCTGAAGAGGGTTTTCCTGCATATCTCGCCAGCCGGCTGGCGGCGTTTTATGAAAGGGCCGGACAGGTCTTGACCTTAAGCGGTCTCCAGGGCTCGGTATCGCTTATAGGAACCGTGTCTCCGCCTGGCGGCGACTTCTCGGAACCTGTAACCATGCATACTAAAAGGTTTGTCCAGTGTTTGTGGGCCCTTGACAAGGATCTGGCTGCTGCCCGCTATTTCCCGGCCATAAACTATCTCCAGAGCTATTCGGGATATTCAGATCAAGTTACAAAGTGGTGGGAAGAGGAGGCGGGCACGGACTGGAAGGAATTGCGTAACAAAGCCATGATAATCCTGCGCGAAGACGCAAAACTTCAAAACATTGTCAAATTGCTTGGGGAAGAGGCCTTGCCGGATGAACAGCGCAGGATCATAGAAGGGGCCAGACTCATCAAGAGCGACTTCCTGCAGCAGAACGCCTTTGATCCCATTGACACCTATGCATCGGCTGCAAAACAATATTGGATGCTGAGGGTTATCATGCATTTCATAAGGCGCCTGAAGGATGTAACAGAGCGCCACATTCCCATTTTCCGCGCAATGGAATTGCCGGTAATTACAGAGATTCACCAGATGAAATATAATTTCACAGGTGAAGATCCCGAACCATTCAAGAAGATAATATTCAGGATTGACGAACAGATAGACGGATTGCTGGCAAGACAGAGGGAATGATCACATGCACGGTGCAAACAAGGATATGACCCGGGACCGCTCCTCTCTGGAGTTTACGGAGCTCGGCCAGATATCAGGCCCATTGATCGTTGTCCAGGGAGATACAGGCGCTGGTTACGGGGAACTTGTTGAAGTGGTCACTGGGCAGGGTGAGATACGCCAGGGCCGGGTTCTGGCCGTAAGCAGGGATGCTGCGGTAGTGGAAGTGTTTTACGGCACTTCAGGCCTGGACCAGCACAACACCCGGGTCAGGTTTCTGGGAAAGCCCTTTCAGATAGTGGTATCGAAGGAAGAGATACTTGGGCGCGTATTCAACGGCCTAGGCCAGCCCCTGGACAACGGCCCTGCCCCGTTTCACGGCGAGGCCAGGAATGTTAACGGCCTGCCCATGAATCCCGTTGCCAGGGACTTTCCAGAGGATTTCATCCAGACAGGAATATCCGCCATAGACGGCATGAACACCCTTGTGCGCGGTCAGAAACTTCCTATCTTTTCAGGAAGCGGTCTGCCGCACAACGACCTTGCTATTCAAATCGTAAAACAGGCCAAGCTCATTGCACAAGCAAGCGAATTCTCTGTGATATTTGCTGCCATGGGAGTACGCCACGATGAGGCGGAGGCCTTCAGGCAGAGTTTCGAGGAAAGCGGCGTGCTTAATAACGTGGCCATGTTCCTGAACCTGGCAGATGCGCCTACTGTTGAACGCCTGGTTACCCCGAGGGTGGCCCTTACTGCCTCGGAACATCTTGCCTTTGACCTTGGGATGCATGTACTGGTTATCTTGACAGACATGACCAACTACTGCGAGGCCTTGAGGGAAGTAGCCACTTCGAAGGGAGAGATCCCTTGCAGGAAGGGCTATCCTGGCTATCTATACAGCGACCTTGCCTCGATCTATGAAAGGGCCGGGCGCATTCGGGGCCGAAACGGCTCCCTTACGCTGATTCCGATACTCACCATGCCCAATGACGATATCACCCATCCTATTCCGGATCTTACCGGTTACATCACGGAAGGGCAGATAGTTCTGGACCGCTCCTTGAACCAGAAGGACATCTATCCGCCCATAAATGTGCTTCCATCTCTGTCAAGGCTCATGCATCAGGGCATTGGTGAGGGAAAGACCAGGGAGGATCACGGCAACGTCTCTAGCCAGTTGTATGCCGCCTATGCCAGGGCCAAGGAGATTGAGCGCCTGGCCTCAATCATAGGTGAAGAAGATCTATCTACCACAGACAAAAAATATTTTCATTTTGCCCAGGAGTTTGAAAAACGTTTTTTAAACCAAGACAAGGCAGAAGAACGATCCATTTTTGACACCCTAGACCTTGCCTGGGATATTCTTGCCATCCTTCCGGAACAGGAGCTCACCAGGGTTACCATAGAACAGATAAAAAAATATAGTCCCAGGGTACACGTTGCCCACGGCAGCAACGAAAAAGGCTAACCATGGACAGGCTTCCTCTCCCCCCCATAAAGGCCAATGTACTAAAGATAAAGGATGAGCTTTCACTGGCCAGGGACGGAAGCGGCCTGCTCGAGCAGAAAAAGGATATCCTGATAAACAACATAAATCTTTTGGCTGAAAAGGCAGACCAGGTAAGGGCAGAGGTGGACAAAATGCTGGCAGACGCCTACCGGAAGCTTTCCATTGCTTTGCTGGAAGCCGGTGAGGCCTCTGTAGAGGCAGCTGGTCTGGGAGTTCGAGCCCGTGAGCAGGTTGTTGTAAAGGAGCGCAGCCTCATGGGCGTGATATTGCCGATCGTGCACGTCCGCATACCGAAATTAAGACCAGAATACAGCCTTGCAGGCTCTACGGAAACAATGGATCAGGTGAGAAAGGCTGTCCACGCTGCCCTAGAACTTATTGCCGAGCTTGCAGAAGTGGAAATAGGCGTTGAAAATCTGCTTCGTGAACTCAAGAAGACGCTTAAAAGAGTTAACGCCCTTTCCCATGTTTACATACCGCTTTATGAATCCACCCTGAAGTATATGGAGGAAACCCTTGAGGAGCGGGAAAGGGAAGCACTGTTTCAAATGAAAAAGGTCAAAGCGATCAAGGAAGCAAGGGAAAAGAAGGGAGGCTGAAAAATGTTGGAGCATGAAACCCTTTTTAAGAAAATAGTGATCCCTGTGGATGGTTCAAGATACAGCTGCAATGCAGTCCGGCTTGCAGGCCGTATGGCCCTCGTCCACCATTCAGATATCATTCTCCTCCACGTGATCGATACATCGGTTCTCGACCAGCTCACAGCAGCAGGCACAGACAACCGGGAGCAAATAGAAAAGGAGATGGAGGAAGGCGGCAGGGGCCTGCTTGCCGACATGTCCATGGAACTCAAGGAACTCGGCCTCTCCCCTGAAACATTGCTGAGGCGTGGGTCCCCCCACGAGGTAATCCTTGATACTGCAGAGGAAATCGAGGCCGACCTGATAGTGATGGGAAAGTTGGGAAGACGCGGAATAAAACGCATTCTGCTTGGAAGTGTGGCTGAAAGAGTGATTGAATTTGCATACTGCCCAGTGCTGCTCTCAGACAGTATACGCCCGGGAAGGTAAAAAATAGTTTACCCGATATTTGAATAAATTTTCCCCAATATTTTTTCTTTTGCCAGAGTCTCTCCGATAAGTCTTATACAAGGCCGAGGCCGTGCGGCAAGGCCTGCCCTAAATTTGAAAATCCATAGGGTCAAAGGTGGACATTTATGAGTACTAATCAAGGCGCACTCATACTCAATGATATCCCGGACAAAAGCAGCGAGGAGAAGATAAAAGAGTTTCTGACAAAACATGTAAAAAATGCCTCTTCAGAAAAGATCTCTGCGATTTTGAGCAGTACGCCAGTGGTTTTGAGCAAGAAAGTGCCTGAGCAGGTGGGCAAAGTGATGGTAGATCACCTGAGGCAGCTTGGGGCCTCGGCCAGCTACGTACCAGATCCTGCTGAACCAGCCCAAAATGTTGTGATGCAACCTGCTGCCAAGACCACAAATGATATGGAGGCTGCAAGCAAAAAGGAA
>JALVPX010000078.1 GCA_027031565.1 Deltaproteobacteria bacterium
TAAATATATCATAGATGGCAAGGTGGATGAGGCCAGGAGTGTGCTTCAGATAGCCCTGAACTCCATGGTGGTGAAAAAGATAGTTGTCCCCATTCCCCTGGTCAGGGCATCTGACCTGGTTGCAGAAGCCTCAAAGATTGCAAAGACCGACAAGGAGCAGGCACTCAAGTATCTTAATGAGGCCAAAAGGCAGCTTGAGCTTGCCAAGATACTTGGTTACGGAAAAGACCAGCATAAGGTATACAAGGATCTGCAGGAAAGAATAGACTCTATAAAGGAAGAGATTAAAGGTAAAAACAAGGCTGCCAAAATGTTCGAAGAGCTCCTTAAAAAGCTCAAGGAGTTTAAGGAAAGACTTATCTCTTCCTGACAACGAGGAACAAGCTCCTGAAATGACAAGCCTGTAGGACATCCTGCGGGCTTTTTTTGTGAAAAAACGAGGCCAAAATAGTGGTTTGTTTTTTCAGCTTCGAGTATTAGTGCTGTATGAATATTGGAAATAGCAACAACGAGAAGGGATCAATAAACATAGGTTTGATTGTTGACGCCCAGGATGAGATTGCATGTAATTGGGCCAATTGGCTTGTTCAATGGCTAACAAAGGATGTGGAGCAGAACTTCCCAGAATTTTTTTGGAGATTTTCTGTTCTTAAAAGACAGGATTTTTCAAGAAGTGTCCCTCCTGATCCTCTAAACCTGCTCGAGTTTGGCTCTGATATCAAGATTGAATATGGTTTTGATTATGTACTGGTACTTACCAGTTTTCCCCTTAAATCACGTTTTGAACAAGGGGTTAGTGGAGTCCCCTCCAATATGCTAGAGACCGCTGTAATAAGCCTAGCACGCATACTTGAGCTGGAAGACAGGGAAAGACAGGAAAAGGCGTTTATAGGCCTTGTAAAACACAGCCTAGGTCATCTTTGGGGCCTTGACCACAACAGTGAGTCTGTAATGAGGCCTAGGAAGTTCTGGACCGGAGAGTTCCCTTATGACTGGAGCGATCAAGAAAAGAGAAAGATATTACGTCATCTCAGGGATGCCGCAGATCCAAGGGTGGAGGAGGCCTCGCCCATAAAAAGCAAATGGAAGTTTTATCTTAAGGTGCTCTCTTTGGAATGGCCAGCAATACTTAAAGATGTGCTTATTTCCAGGTCAGTACTCATGATGTTTCATCTTGGACGTTTTATTGCAGCCACTGCCGTTTCTATGATATTTCTGTTCCTGAGTGCTGAGGCCTGGGAGATGGGTGCAGCCATAAAATCTGGATGGCTCGATCTCTTGCTTGCATTTGTCATATTTGCCTCAATCCTTTCCATATATTTTGGCCAAAATCTGCACGTTATAAGCAGAAGTGACAGAATGAAGGAACAGGCGGTAAGATCACGAATCGTGCTTTTTGCCACACTGTTTGTCGGCATGGTATCTTTTTGGATTAACCTTTTTATTATATCTTCTTTAATTATTGCTGTTCTTCCAGAGAACGTGTTGGCCGGATGGGCAGGCATGGGAGGCAAACCTCTTCCAGCATTTCACTTTTCCAAGCTGATGGCAACCTTTGGAGTGCTTGCATCTGCTGTTGGCGGAAACCTTGAAGAGGAGCAGGACATAAAGGCTCTTCTCGTCTATACAGAGGAGACATAATCCCCATGAGAGAGGCAGTTGCTGTTTACTTCAGAGATAAATGGCATGGGCCTTTGCATCGGTTCCTTTCTGCTTTCATGGTTTTTATAATTTTTTCAAGCTCCCTCTGCCTTGTGCTTACAACTGAGCCCTCAATTGAGGAAAAATATGGCTACTCCCTCTGGCTATTTGAGGGGTTTTCATCCTTTATTTTTATGCTGGAATATCTTTTAAGGATATGGAGCTGCCCTGAAGACTACCAAAACCAAGGCCCGTTACGGTGCAAGATGGCTTACGTCCTTTCTTTTATGGGGCTCGTGGACCTTTTCTCCTTCCTTCCCTTTTTTCTCATAATATCAGGCTGGACCCAGACACCCCAGCTCATGCTTGTGCAGCTTCTTCGTCTGCTCAAGCTCACCCGTTATTCCGTGGCCTTTGATCTTCTTCGTGACGTAATCAGGGAAGAGTCTGAGTCACTTTTTGTCTCTGTGATGCTCATGTTCATTATCCTTATCTTTGCCTCGGTTGGAATATTCATTTTCGAACATGACGTACAGCCAAAAGCCTTTGGTTCCATCCCAAATGCCATGTGGTGGGCTATAGTTACCCTTACTACAGTGGGTTATGGGGATGTTACCCCTGTTACAGTACAAGGCAGGATATTTGCCACCTTCATCACCATTGCTGGAGTCGGCCTGGTATCCCTGCCTGCAGGTATTATAGCCTCTGGGTTCACCGAGCAGCTCAGGCTTAGGAGAGAAAAGTTTCAGCTGGAAGTTGAACAGATGATTCACGATGACGGAAGTCTTTCCATAGAGGAAATGGATGTACTGGAGGAAGACAGGCAGAAGTTGGGCCTTTCAAAGGACAACGCCCAGCTTATCATTAATCAGGTTGCAGAAAGGGAGGCCAGGAAGACGAGGGTCTTATAATCGCTTTTCAGTCAGGCACAATCAATGGAAGAAAAATTGGATCTCTTGGTCAAGGGAATTAGTGCTGCTTCCCTGGGCTCCTTTAAACCTGATCAAGGAAAGGGGAATAGTAGGAGACACGGGAAAGAAAAAAATCGGAAGGAAATTATTCGCTCCATGCCCGAACTCCCAAGAATGTTAATAACAGCCTAACCCACTGCATGTCGAGAACAGCACTATACGGATTTGTCATAAAAGACGCTGAAAAAGAATTCCTGCTCAAGCTCTCTCTATCACTGATTCCGTTGGAGAACAGCCATTTATTGATGCTGTGGTAGTTTTTTAAAGAGTATTGGTGGGCACAAAGGAACAAGGTCAAGATTTTTAAGAATCGGGCACAAGTAACTTACAGGCACGCCAATTCCGCTATTCTTCAGATTCAATTTTTATATCATTAAACCACCTGTAAAGCGCCGGCACTACAAGAAGCGTAAGTATGGTTGAAGTTATCAGGCCGCCAGTTACAACTGTTGCAAGTGGCTTTTGAACTTCGCTGCCAGTACCGTGAGCGAAAAGCAAAGGAATAAGACCAAGTGCAGTGGTAACCGCAGTCATTACAACGGGCCTCATTCTCTGGCATGCGCCCTTAATAGATGCATTATCTACTGAAATCCCAGCTCTTACAAGCTGATTGATATAGGTGAGAAGGACCATACCATTTTCAAGCGCGATGCCAAAAAGCGCAATAAAACCAACTGACGAGGGAACGGAAAGATTCTGACCAGTTACATAAAGTGCAATAATGCCTCCGACCAGGGCAAGGGGGATGTTAATAAGGATCAGGAGGGAATTTTTTATAGAACCAAAGTTCATGAAAAGTAAGAGCATTATCACTGCCAGGGTGACTGGCACTACAAGGGCGAGACGTTTGTTAGCTTCCTGCTGAAGCTCAAACTGTCCACCCCAGCTTACCATGTATCCAGGCGGCAAATCAACATTGCGCTCAATGGCAGCCTGACCTTCGGTTACAAACGAACCTATATCACGCCCTCGAACATTACACTGTACGGTAATAAAACGCTGATTGTGTTCTCGAGTGATCTGCCTGGGTCCTATTATTTCTTTAATGGTGGCAAGCTGGTCAAGAGGTACCCGTATGTTACCGGGACCAGGAACCAGAATGTGCTTGATGGTCTCGGCGCTGTCGCGAGCTTTTTTTACAAAACGAACGTAAATATCAAAACGCCTTACGCCTTCAAATATTTGACCTGCAGTTTCTCCGCCGATTGCGGTCCGTATTACACTCTGGATATCTTCAACATTGATTCCATACCTTGCGATGGCGCCCCGGTCTATGCGTATAAGGAGCTGCGGGGTACCTGTAACCTGGTCCTTTTGAACGTCAGACGCCCCCTTTATGTCTTTTATGATATTTTCTATCTCAGAGGCCTTTTCCCTGAGAATATCCATATTCGGGCCAAAAATTTTTATTGCCAATTCAGCCTTTGTGCCGGTAATAAGCTCGTCCACTGCCGCTGCAATTGGCTGGGTAACATTGAACTGAACCCCTGGAAAAGATTCAAGCTCTTTGCTGAGAAGATCATATAGATCCGAGGGTGTAGCAGCGCTGGTCCACTCATCCCGGGGTTCAAGGGCTATGAATGATTCAGCGCTGTTTACAGGATCTGCATGAGCCCCGACCTCTCCGCGTCCTACACGTGATACAATGCGGGTTATCTCGGGAAAACGGTCCATAAGCCGCCTTTCATACCTCAAAACGGTCTGCTTTGCCTCGTCCAGGGAAATTGAAGGGACCATTGTGGCACGGACCAGAAGATCTCCTTCATCAAGACGAGGCACAAACTCCGAGCCAAGTTGAGGAAGTACCATCAACCCTGCTCCTAGCATAAAGATAGCCAGTACAACTGCCAGAATACGGTGCCTTACAAACAGGGTAACAGCAGGAAGATATGGTTTGAGGAGGAGGCGTACTATCCATGCTTCCTTGGTGGAATTTGGCGAACCTTTTTTATTTGAGGGCCTTCGCATGATAAGATTCGAGGCAACAGGCGCAATAAGGAGGGCGTAAATAAGTGAGCCTACCATTGCAAGTGCAACTGTCTGGGCGAGCGGTCTGAACGTCTTTCCTTCAACCCCCTGAAGAGTGAAAAGCGGGAGAAACACCATGATGATTATGGCAATGGCAAAGGTGATAGGCCGAGCAACCTCAGAGCAGGCTTGTCGAATAAGCTTAATACTCTTTTTATCCTGTGGGGCTTTCAGGAAGATGCGGTCAACATTTTCAACAATTACAATTGTGGCGTCCACCATCATTCCAATAGCTATTGCAAGGCCTCCAAGAGACATCAGATTTGCGCTTATACCAATTATCTTCATAAGGATGAATGCGAAAAAAATTGAAAAAGGAATGGAAAGCGCAACAACAATGCTTGCCCTGAAACCGCCCATGAATACGAGTAAAACACCGGCTACCAGCAGTACGCCGCCTATTAACGCATTGGTCACAGTCTCAACACATTTTGAAACCAGGGTAGCCTGGTCATAGTAGGGGACAACCCGGACACCTTCTGGAAGAACACGGTTTATTTTCTCAAGCCGCTCCTTGACCCTGGAAATTACAGTGGAGGTGTTGGTGCCAATAAGTTTTAAAACCATACCAACTACAACCTCGCCCACCCCGTTCATAGTGGCAAGGCCACGTCGGATTTCACCCCCTACCGCAATATCTGCCACCTGGTTCAGATATACAGGTGTCCCGTCCTGGACTTTAAGCACTATGAGTTCAAGGTCCGCTATCCTTTCAGCCAAGCCCACAGAACGCACAATATACTCTTCGGAGTTCTTCACAATAAATTGGGCGCTGGCATTGCCGTTATTTTCTTTTACCCTTTCAACAACTTCACCTATACTGAGGTTATACCTGAGAAGGTCTTCTGGACGGACCCGCACCTGGAACTGTTTTACCTCGCCGCCAAGAGAAAGTACCTCAGTAACCCCTGGAACGGTCTGAAGGTTGAACTTGATAATCCAGTCTTGTATTTCCCTCATCTCTTCAGGTGAACGGTTACCTTTTTCGTCCTCAAGAACATAGAAGAGTACCTGGCCAAGCCCTGTAGCTATGGGCCCCATTGAAGGCTGTCCGAACCCAGGAGGTATCTGCTCGCGGGCCATGTCCAGCCGTTCGTCCACAAGTTGCCTGGCAAAGTAGATATTTGTGCCGTCTTCAAAATAGATGTTCACCACCGACAGCCCGAAATTTGAAATGGAACGGACCTCCTTCAGGCCCGGAAGGCCGGACATGGCAGCCTCAACAGGATATGTGACATACTTTTCAACTTCCTCTGGTGCAAGTCCATGGGTTTCGGTAAATACCTGGACAAGACACGGGGTTACGTCGGGAAAAGCATCAACAGGAAGTTTTTTATAGCTGTACCAGCCTGCGCACATGACAAAAAGCCCCAGTACGCACATGAGAAGCTGATTACCAAGGGCAAACCGTATCAATCTTTCCATGATTATGCTTCCATCAAATTAATGG
>JALVPX010000079.1 GCA_027031565.1 Deltaproteobacteria bacterium
GCCAAGAACTACAGCCCAACTGCCAAATTTTCAACTTGGCTATTTCGGATTGCCACCAACTTGTGTTTGAATGAAAGACGCAGGATTGAAAACAGGTTTTGGACAGATGGATATGATAAAGAATATCATGCCGGGCAGCCTGAAGCCAACTATAATGCAGTAAAACCCCCGCACAAGCTGGCGGAACAGAGAGAGAAGCATTTCTTGATTCAGAAAGCAGTTTTGGCCTTACCAGACAAGCAGAGAGCAGCACTACTGCTCCTCATTCAAAATGGATTCTCATACAAGGAGATAGGCAGTCAGATGAATCTGTCGGAAAAGGCGGTAAAGTCCCTCATATTCAGGGCCAGACAAAACCTGAAACAAAAATTGAAATCAAGGTTGTAAAACGTTCATGGAAAAAAAGTGTCTTTTTCTGCCCAAAATTTCGTCATACTTGGACAAAGAGCTTTCCGAGGCGGAACGCCTTGAAATGGAAGCACATCTGAGGGCATGTGCCGAGTGCAAGGGTGAACTTGAGTCTATGCAGGGGCTGGACAGGCTGATCCAGGAGCTGCCGGAAGTGGAGCCGGGCCCTGGTTTTGATTCCGCCTTCTGGAAAAAGGTGGATGCTCTGGAGTATTCAAGGCCAGCCCGCAAGGGGCTTTTCGCAGCAAAGTGGCCTTCTTTGTTAGCTGCCGCAGCCGTTGTGATGATAGGGATAGGTTCCATTCTGTACCATTCGCTTCCGCCCAAGGCTCCCTCCATCCAGGAGATTCAGTTGGCCACAAACATGGAGTTGTTAAGGGAGTTGGAACTGATCGAAAACCTGGATTTCCTGGAACACATGGATGAGCTCATGATGATGGGAAGTTCTTGAATGGGACGGTTTCTGGCTGTGATCGTGTTTTGTGTGGCACTGTTTGTCCATGGTGCCAAGGCCGACAATAGCTGCGAAAAGATGAATCAAGGCGGCCAGGAACCAGGGAACGGTCTGATTAAGATGAGCCAAGAGGAGATGGAGATAATTTCGCACCAGGAAGAGCTGGAGCTGCTGGAGATCCTGCAAAACCTGGAACTGCTACAAGAGATGGAAATATTCCTAGAGGAATAAAAAAGAATGAAGATGATTTTGCGTCTAACAATTTTTCTGACATTTACCCTGATCTTCTTGCCGGGATCGGCGTTTACTCAAACCGATCCGGGCACTGCCCAAAAAAGATGGGAATCCCTCAGCCAGGAGGAAAAGCAGACTCTCAAGGCACGTTACAGGATGTGGAAATCTCTCAGCAAGAAGGAGCGGGAACTCATACGAAAAAGACTCCAGATTTTCAAGTCCCTGCCCGAGGAAGAAAAGGAGCGAATCAAACAAAATTTGAAGAGATTCAAGGGGCTGTCCAGACAAGAACGGCAAAGGATTGTTGAAAACTACAAAAAGTGGCGCAGTCTCCCTCCTGAAAGGCGTAGAATAATCCGAAATAGATACTTGAGATTCAAAAAATTGAATTCTGCCGAACGGCAAAGGCTGAAACGGCTTTATGAATCATGGAAAAAATTGCCTCCGCCCAAACGCAGGTCAATATTGAAACAATTGAAGAAGAAACGTTAGCCTGCCTGTTGCCCTGCATCAAGCAGATGCTGCACAATCAGGAAATAGTTCTTAGATTGATATATACCCAAACGATTATTTGATGCGATGCGTCTCCACTGGGAGTTTGGTTCAAAAGCATGGACGTTTTTGAGAGGCATACAGTGGTCAAAACTTGAAAAAAACAGGAAGAGTTCCAGAGATGATCCCTAAAGATGCAGGTACAATGGCAGTCATGGGAACCCGCGACTTCAGCTGGAAATCAAATCCAAGACCATATTTGTGCAAAGGGCCTGATAGTTGAAACAAAATCTGGCCTGTTTTATTCCCTGACAGATGTGCAGGCCTGCTTTTTAAAAAGCTGTTTTTCAACCAGTCTTAACTTGAACAAAAGGCCTGTCCAGCCTAATCTTAATGCAGCAATTTCACCACGAAGAAGGTGCAGCCCTGATGGAGCGCAAAAGATACCTGAATATGATGAGCCTTGAGGAAGCTCGCCGCATCTTCCTTGAACGCTTTGAAGGCCTGAACACTGGCAGCGAACTGATACCATCGATCAATGCAGCAGGACGGGTAACGGCAGGGCCAGTATTTGCCCGGTTCTCCAGTCCCGCCTTTCATGCAGCAGCCATGGACGGCATTGCCGTCAAGGCAGAAGACACTTTTTCTGCTGCAGATTCCAAGCCGTTGACCCTCGATATCTCTGCCAATGAGGCAGTCTTCATAAATACTGGTCAGCCAATGCCTGAGGGAAAAGATGCAGTGATAATGATTGAAAATGTGGTTCTGGAGGAACAGGGGACCAAGGCGACGATAAGAGCTCCTGCTTTTCCATGGCAGCATGTCAGGAAAACCGGAGAGGACATCGTTGCCACCGAACTCTTGTTCCCCACTCATCACATGATAACAGCGGCAGACATTGGTGCGCTGATTACAGCAGGCCTTTCAGAGGTGCTGGTAAAGAAAAGGCCCAAGGTGGTGATCATTCCTACTGGCTCGGAGCTTGTACGCCTGCAGGATGTCCCGGACGAAGTGCCTGCCGGCACCACCGTTGAATCCAACAGCGCCATGCTTGCAGCGTTGGCCATGAAGGATGGGGCAGAGGCCCATGTAATGGAAATTGTGCCAGACAGTTATGACCTCATAAAAGATTCCCTAATGCGTGCCATGAAATCACAGGCCGACCTCATTATCTTAAACGCTGGCTCATCTGCGGGCAGCAGTGATTACACGGTAAAGGTCATAGAAGAATTGGGAGAGGTGCTCGTACATGGTGTAACCATTATGCCGGGTAAGCCCACAATACTGGGCGATATCCAAGGGATTCCTGTTTCAGGCAGTCCCGGCTATCCAGTATCTGCCCTGATTTCTTTTGAGCAGTTCCTGGCTCCCCTTTTAAGGCATATGCAGGGGCTCGATATTGAGCAACCCATTTTGGTAGATGCCGTTTGTGGGAGAAGCCTGCCTTCCAAGGCAGGCATCGAGGAATTCCGCCGTATGATTGCCGGGAAAATAGGCCACAAGATAGTTGCACTTCCTGTAAAAAAGGGGGCAGGAGCAATCACCACAATGACCAAGGCAAACGCCATACTGCGTATACCTGCCTCGTCAGAAGGAATAAAATCTGGGCAAAGGATACAGATTGAAATCCTAAGACCAAAGTCTCAGATCGAAAAGACCATCCTTTGCATTGGAAGCCATGACTTGACCCTGGATATCATTCATGACTTTCTGCGACGAAGTAGCCCCCCGTGGCAC
The DNA here is from genome assembly GCA_027031565.1 of Deltaproteobacteria bacterium. Classification (GTDB taxonomy): domain Bacteria; phylum Desulfobacterota; class Dissulfuribacteria; order Dissulfuribacterales; family JALVPX01; genus JALVPX01. The sequence goes on from JALVPX010000079.1 coordinate 3,326, forward strand.
ATGGCCGCAACCCATGTAGGCAGTATGGGCGGCATAATCGCAGTGCGGGACGGTCTGTGTCACCTTGCAGGAACGCATTTGCTGGATCCCGGCACTGGCCAATACAACATCACCTACCTCAACCAGTATCTCAAAGGGAAGACCCGGGCCCGTCTCTACACACTGGTTTACCGCCAGCAAGGGTTCATGGTCAGACCTGGAAACCCCAAATCCATTACTGGAATCAAAGATCTTGCAAGGGATGACATAACCTTTGTGAACAGGCAACCAGGTTCAGGCACACGGGTGCTTTTGGATCATGAGCTTAGCAGGGCCAGAATAAGCAGATCCCGAATCAAAGGCTATGAAAATGAAGAATACACCCATATGGCCGTTGCCGTGAGCGTTCTGTCTGGAAAGGCGGACGCGGGTCTGGGCATCCTGGCCGCTGCCCGTGCCCTGAAACTCGATTTCATTCCCCTTGTTGAGGAAAGATATGACCTGCTTGTTCCAGAAAAAGTAATGGATATGCCAGCCATCACCTCACTGCTTGAAATCATCCGTTCCAAGGAATTCAGACTGGAGGTCAAATCGTTAGGTGGGTATTCTGCCCGAGATAGCGGAAAACTCGTTGCGACCATCTGAACAGGTGCAGGCATGAAGGGCTTTTTTCAATTGATCAGCCGGAGGCGATTCATGGAACTGTTGGCCGGATTCAAGCCCCTTGACCAAGAAACTGTGGGAGTTGATCAGGGGTGCTGCCGCATTCTCTTTGAGGACATAGATTCCCCAGAAGATCTCCCACCCTTTTCCCGTTCCACAATGGATGGTTACGCGGTAAGGGCCCGGGATACCTTCGGCTGCAGTGAATCTGAGCCTGCATTGCTGAAGATAGCAGGCGAAATCGCCATGGGAAGCCTTGGATCAGAAGTGAAGCTGGCACCTGGCCATGCAGCAAGGATATGGACTGGCGGGGCCCTGCCCGCTGGCGCAGACAGCGTGGTAATGGTGGAATATACGCACCAGATCGACGACCACACCATAGAGGTCTTCAGGCCCGTTGCACCGGCGGAAAATGTGATAGCCCAGGGAGAGGATTTCTCAAGGGGGCATAAAGTTCTGGCCAGGGGCCACGAGCTGCGGCCGCAGGATCTTGGCGTACTGGCTGGTCTGGGCCTGACCAGGATCCCTGTTTTCAGAAGGCCGAAGGTCGCAGTCATAAGCACAGGTGATGAGCTGGTTCCACCTGAATCCAGGCCTGGACCAGGGAAGATCAGGGACATCAACAGCACCACCCTTGCGGCATTGGCAAACCAGGCAGGGGGAATTGGCAAGCCCATGGGCATCGTCAAGGATGATCCAGGCAGTCTGCAGATGGCGTGCGAAGATGCCCTGGAAAAAGGTGCAGACATCGTTTTGCTTTCAGGCGGAAGCTCTGTAGGGTGCAGGGATTACACACTGAGGGTATTCGAGAGCCTGAGCGGTGCGGAACTGCTCGCACACGGCATCTCTTTGAGGCCTGGCAAACCGACCATCCTTGCAAAAAGAGGAAATACAGCCCTCTTTGGACTGCCAGGCCACGTGGCTTCGGCAATAGTGGTCTTCTGCCTCTTTGTAAGGCCCCTGATCAGATTAATGTCCGGCCGCGCGTTGACCGTGGGCATGAAAGAGATCAAGGCGGTGTGCAGGCAGGAAATACCATCCGTGAGCGGCCGTGAAGACTTCGTAAGGGTAAAGGTGGAAAAAAAGCCAGGACCAGATTTGCCAGAAGCAGTCCCGATCTGGGGACGGTCCGGTCTGCTTAGACCACTGGTAGAGGCAGATGGATTGCTGGTGATCCCAAGGGACAGCGAAGGCCTGGAAAAAGGGGAACCTGCCAGGGTGCTCCTTTTTTAAAAATTTTCAAAAATCCCAGAAGGTGTCTATCTCTTCCCCGCTGAAATCCCACACTGCCCCATGAGGAGGCAAGGGTTCTGTGCTGAAAAACTCAGGAAGCCTGTCGTCCTCGCTGGTAAAGCCTGCACGCTGGTTGAACTCTCTTTCCGTCTTGAGAACCCTCTTCCCGAGCTCCATAACGTCATCCACGGTGAGATCGGTACCAAAACGGGCATTGATCATCTCAACGATGGCGGGAAGAAGTCTTTCATCATCCAGTATGGCAAAGGCCGTAAACAGGCACAGGCCTGTTGAATCAATTGCGGCTGTAGCAATCTGGAGGTTCCTTGAAAGCTCGATCTGGCCCTCTTTTGCCAGCGGGTCGACATTTCCCCCGCTTCCCAATATATTTGCAGCGATTGTATAACCTGCAGTGTGATCCGCTCCCATGGTTGATGTCGCATAGGTTATCCCAATACCCTTAATGGCCCTGGGGTCATAGGCTGGGATGGCCTGATTCTTCACCACTGGTACCCTTGTGATTCCGTATGCCCTTCCAACGGTGGCTGCTCCATTTCCAATAATGCGGCCAAGGGGCGTACCCTTTGCGATCTCCTCCTTTATGATACGCACCATCTGCCTTCCATCCCCAAAATCAAGGACCCCGGCCTCCATGGCTACACCAAATGCCACGCCTGTCTCCACAGTGTCCAGCCCAAGGTCATCCAGCCAATGGTCCGCCTCTGCGAGTATATCGAGATTATCCACGCAGCAATCGGCCCCCATGGCCCAAATGCTCTCATATTCAAAACCGGAAGTCTTATACCTGCCGTGCTGGTCATTGAAGACCTGGGAACACATGATGATACAACCTTTTTGACAGTTGTGGCGCACCTTGCCCCCGCGTTCTTTTATCAGCTTGTTCATGGTCTCACCAGCAATACCGTCATGTCCTTGAAATTGCCCTTGTGTAAAATTCCGGGTGGGCAGCCCCCCTGCATTGTGAATTATGTTTATTAGCACGTCAGTTCCATATTCAGCCAACGCCTTGGTAATATCATGTTCTGCCACGCCTTTTGCAAAGACCTTGGATGCCCTGGTAAAGGCATCCTGGTCTGCAATGTGTATATCGTCTGCCCCTTCTGGATCTATGGCTATAAACTTTATTCCTTTAGATCCCATTACAGCCCCAAGACCGCCTCTTCCATGGCTCCTCAGCTTGCCGTCTGGATCTTTCACAGAGATATTGGCCGCTAGCATCTTCATTTCGCCGGCTGGACCAATGGTTACAACAGAACATTGTTTGCCGTATCGATCCATTACCTCCTCTACCACTTTGAAGTTGCCTGCGCCAATGAGATCTTTCTCATCAATGATCTCTACCCCGTCCTTGTTTATGATTATGCCATACCACCCCTGGGCTGGCTGATCTTCGATAATCAGGGCCTTTATGCCCAACCTGGCCAGGGCCTGTGCGGCAGTGCCTCCAGAGTTGGTCTCCTTAATCGTGCCGGTGAGAGGACTTTTCGCCCCGGCTGACAGCCTGCCGGAATTTACAGCCGGCGTGGCAGTGAGAAGACCAGGGGCAAAGACAAGTTTGTTCTTGGGGCCAAGGGGATGACATAGCGGATCTACTTCGCTAAAAACCACCTGAGAGGTCAGCGCCCTTCCCCCAAGGCCCAACCACTCCGCAGGGGTCTCTTCAAACCTTGAGGTCAACTCCTTCATGTTGATTCGTACAATCCTGTCAGGGAACGCAGCCATGACGTACACCTCCTGTTTTGAGCAACCGGTTGTTTTAATATTATATCAAAGCCAAACAGAAACAAATTATTTTTGTTGACTTCCTGCAAGCTTCTCCTTAGGATAGTGAACGTCAATAAGCATGGTTACTTGAAGTCTTGTCACTTTGATTTTCCAGCCTTTTTGAACAACAAATCAGGTTGCACAGGGAAAACATCATATTTTTCTAAGCAAGGCAACCTTCACTTTGTAAGGATTCCGAATAACCACTGTTACGGCATTCCGTAAAGATCATTTTGGGCCAAGCAAGTGAGAACTATGGGTCGAAATGACCACGAATTTTATGAAAGGAGGAATGTCCGTAATGAATGGAACAGTAAAATGGTTCAATGAGCAGAAGGGCTTTGGTTTCATAACCCAGGAAGACGGCCCGGATGTATTCATCCATTACAGCGCGATCCAGGGTGATGGTTTCAAGACCCTGGAAGAAGGCCAAAGCGTTGAGTTTGAGATTACCGAAGGCCCCAAAGGCCCTCAGGCAGTAAATGTTCGTACATAAATTGTATTTGTGAATAGGGCGGTGATTCAAAAACCGCTCTATTTTTTATTTAAGGAGAAATATAATGAAACTCTATATTGGAAATCTGGCGTTCCACACCACTGAAAGCGAAGTGCGTGCCATGCTGGAAGAATTTGGTGAACTGGAATCCTTTGACTGGATAACCGACCGCTACACTGGCAAACCCCGTGGATTCTGCTTTGCAGAGATGAATAACAGCGATGCCGACAGCGCGATAAAGGCCTTAAACGGTAAAGAATTTGGGGGAAGGGCTTTAAAAATAAACGAGGCAAGGTCCAAAAAATCCAGCAGAAGACGCCGTTCCTGGTAAATTTTTTCAGTTCACAACAACATCAAGACGGTCCAGGCCCTGATATTTCTGAAGGGCCTGATCATCTCTGCTGACGCCTAAGGTAGCCCCATTGCACCAGCCTTGAATAGGCATATCGGGCCCGCTGGCCCCTTCTAACCCTTTGCAGATAATTGTAGTAGGCCCTTGCTGCCTCATCCCGCTTTCCCATATGTTCCAGGGCAAATCCCTTGTAAAACGTTACGTTCGGATTACCTGGCAGAAGCCTGTCATATTTATCAAGATCTTGGTAGGCCTCTTCGAATCTTTTTAACTTCAGTCCGGCAACCCCTTTTATCAAATAACTCTGGGGTTCCTCAGGATACACCCGGTTTGCTTCCCTGGCATATACATATCCCTCCCTTACATGATCCTGAACGAGCTGGCACTTTGCCATCATGAGAAGGCCGGCATAGTCATCGGGAGCAAGCTTCAAGCCCTTTTTAAACAGGGTTTCGGCCTCCTTTACCTTTTTGTGCATCAATCTGGTATGGGCCTGCTGAAACAGCTTGATGGGCCTTTTTTTTGCCCGCAGAGGCGCCATATTGTCCATAAAACGCTCCCTGTACAATGGAAGGGAGGACATGGCATTCGCATATTTGGTTCCAGCCCTCTGAACTGCTGTATCATATCTTTCCTGGCTCATGGGATGGGTGGCAAACAGCAACTGGGCAGGGCCGATGTTGTGCCTTGACTGGCGGAGAAGCAATTCCATGAGCTCGATCATACCCTTTGGATTGTAGCCGGCCCTCACCATGTATTCCATGCCCAGGGCATCAGCCTCCCGCTCGTTGTCGCGGCTGTACTTGGCCAGCAGGGCTCCGGCCCCGAGCATGCCAAGCTGCTGCGTCAAATCACCATATCCATAGGCAGAGGCAACAATCGAAGCGCCGCCTACGAACAACTGGGCCAGCATGCCCTTGGACATCTGTTCTGCAGTGTGCCTTGCATTCACATGGCCTATTTCATGGCCCAACAGCGCTGCCAGGGCCGCCTCTGTCTCCAGCTCTATCAGAATTCCGCGCGTGGCAGCTATACTGCCGCCGGGAAAGGCATAGGCATTTATATATACGGCATTTACCCCACGGAACGAGTAAGGCATGTGAGGCCGGTGGCTTTTTGACGCCAGGCCAAGGCCCACGCCATTTATGTAGTTGTTCAAGTGCTGTTTCTGCAGCGGGCCATAATCTTCGGAAAATTGAAAGGGCGCACGCTCCCTGTCTATGGCAATTTCCTGCTCCTCGGAAACAAGCATCAGCTGACGCTGGCCTGTAACAGGATTGGTGGCGCAACCCGTTGCAGTACCCAGCGCGGCCATGGTACTTATTTGCAGAAATCTTCTTCGATCCATGGTCAACGATCTCTTTTTGTCAGTTTTCATTTTATTACCCCGCTTCCATCCACGTTTGAACTCTATATATCAGATTGAACGGAAATAGACATCCAAATCACAACACAAAAAGTGCAAAACAAATCTTTCAGTGCAAGATAAATTTTGCACTTTCCCACGTTGAAAAACCAATTTTTCAGCAAACACACTTAAGTTTTTTTCCAATCTACTGATTTTAAAGCACTTATTCATCCACGCCCAACACTGGGCCATTGGCACTGCTATTGCTCAATAATTATGAAATCACTTTTGAATTTATCCTAAACCAACAAATTGAAAGGAGGAGTAAAAAATGGCTGAAAACAAAGAAAACCCTCAAGTCGAGACTGGAGCACTGACCGGCGGACAGGTCGAAACCCATGACGTATTGGCAGGATCAGAGGAGTGGGCCCCCATTGAGACCAAACTGGTTCTGGGTTCGCTAATAGCTGCTGCCATAGCACTTATCGTGGGGCTTTTGATAGTACCCACGTCTGTTCTCCACTAGGGGAAACCTTGATCATGTTCAGGAAAAAAAACGTCTTGAAAATAGACGCAACCATAACCCATGACGGCAAGAACTGGATTGCATTCAATAATTCGTTCACGGCAGCAGGCAGCTCGTTGGAAGAGCTAGATGTTGCGATCAAGAACACACTGAAAGAAAAAGGCCTGCTGCCTTCAAAAAAGACAGTGCACGTCTTTATGACCTGCGATAACGAAATAATACCAGGTTGGATGAGGCCGTTTCACAACCATTATTTTAATCGCATACTTGAGATCGACAATTGATATAGGGAGGAGAAAACCGTGGCTAAAACACACAGAGCCTGGTACTCAGGCATGCTTAGTACAGAGGACTGGTGGGCGGTATGGCTCGGCCTAACATTTTTTGGGCTGGGATTGCTTACCCTGGCCGGGATAGATCTGGTCGGCTGGATTGCCTACCCCAAAAAATGGGTGATGAACCTGCCTGACGGGGCGATACCAAAGAAAATCGTACCTGTTGGCAAGGCATTTTATGCATTGGGTGGCAAATATAGCCTTACATCCAAGGCCTTTTATAAGAGCCTTGGACCAATAGGCAGCATATTGGTTACTTATGTGGTATTTACCATCGCCACTACAATTGGGGCGTACTTCCAGAAGTGGGACGTCAAACGCTATTTTATTGGCTGGACTTTCATATTTTTCGCCACCTACCTTGTATGGTTTATAGGTCATCATGCATTTTTTTCAGCATCAGTTGTTGACCTTAAAAAGAGCCACTTCCCAGAGATGTTTACATTGTCACTTGGAGGAGGCGCTTCCTTCATATTGGCCCTCTTGGTAGGACTCATCATAGGAAATTTTTTCAAACCGCTGGCCAGATATTTGAGCGAAGCAGCCAAGCCGGAATGGTTCATTAAAACTGCTATCGTTTTTCTGGGCGTCAAGGTGGGCTATCTTCCAATCAAGGCTGCTGCATCATCACAAAAACTTGGACACGTTCTGGCTGATCTCACTATAGACCTGTTTATCGCTGGTGCAGCTGCCACGATAGTAGCTTATCTGATCTTCTGGCCTGGAGTTTATACTATATCAAGAAAACTCTTTAATCTCCCAAGAAAAACTGCGGCAGTGCTTGCTTCGGCCATTTCAATCTGTGGTGTTTCCGCAGCTGTGGCTACAGGAGGGGCAGTGAGAGCAAAGCCCATAGTTTCCATTATGGTATCTGCCCTCGTTGTTGTTTATGCAGTTATAGAGCTGGTCATACTGCCAGGAGTATTCACACACCTATGGCCTGGACCATCAGATCCGATGGTGGCTGGATCTGCCATGGGTATGGCTGTTAAAACAGACGGTGCTGATGCAGCGGCAGGTGAGTTGCTTGACGAGTTCATGCGGGCTGAAGTGGAAAGAAACTCCAATGGCGCAGTTGTTTGGCCTGAAGGTGTCATAACTGTTAGTGCAGTCATGACCAAAATATGGATTGATATGTTTATTGGCCTGTGGGCGTTTATCCTTGCACTGGTTTGGGTTTATAAAATCGAGGCAAGGGAGGGTGAACGAGTGCCATTCTCAGAGGTCTGGTTTAGATTCCCCAAGTTTGTTATTGGCTATTTCATAGCCTGGTTTGTCTATCTTGGCATATTCTTTGGTCCAGGCCAGGGCGGCGCTGCTGAAGGGATGGCAATACTCAAGGCTGCAAAGGCTGGGGCTGTTCCTGTGGAAAAAGGGATGCGGAAGCTCTTTTTCATGCTCACATTCATGAGCCTTGGCATAATCACAGACTTCAAACAGCTGCACGAAGCCAAATTCGGCAAGATGGTCTGGGTCTATTTCATAGCTCTTTTCCTCTTTATAATACCTGTGGCAGTGATAATAGCCTATCTGTTCCACCACGGAATGCAGCTGCCCAATGTAGCAGGTACTGCACTTTCGTATTTAATGATTACATTACAGACAACATTCAGTTAATTGCATTGAAGCGGCTGCCTGTTTTGCCAGGCAGCCGCAGATCACAAAGGAGGAGAGAAAGATGGCAGAAGAAAAAAAGCCAGAAATTACAGAATCCACTGCTACACAATTTGTTCTAGTAAAAGATAAATCGGGTAAAGAATTTGTGTGCCCGATTAATGCATTGAAAGATGCTTCAAAATTGAGTGAAGAAGAGAGAAAAAAGTGCATTGAGAATGTAGAGGGTGCCATAGAGGGTTAACGCAAGGCCTGTGGACCTCTACGCAGGGCTGCCTCTTTTGGAACTTGTATTTTTAACTCAGATAACCAGAAGAAGGCAGCCTAATTGAAAAAGGAACAAGGTTCTTTGAAGTGACAGGCGATTTGTTTACTGCACTAATATATTTTGTGGCAGGTTTTGCATCAATCTACCTGTTTTTAGATAGAAGAAAACGGGTTGCAAGCATGAATAGAAGCCTCCTTCCTCAACTTGACCAGGAAGAGTTTGATCAGCTCAAATACCTATTTAAAAGTGCTACTGAGAGGATATTGTATTTGGCTATTCCATTGATCATGCTTGGCGTTACAAACCTGAGAAACAGTGCCAGGGAGGCCAAACTTTTTTTCCTGATACTCCTGGTGCTGCTTTTCCTTTACAATATTCCACCCAGGAACAAGATCATGCATTTTTTTGAACAAAAGGGCATCAATTACAAGGAGTTGAAAAAACAAGGCATTAAATTTTAAGAGGTATTGAACTTTATATCACGTGTGCCAGCACTTCATCCAAAGGATACGCAAAGATGTGTGTCTTTCCTTTTTTCCTGAACACATCTCCTTCCACGACGGTGCAATATAGCTTTCCGTCATAAATAAAAACCGATTGGACAGGCCCGCCGAAATGGTAAGGCAGCGAAGGAAAGAGAAATCGAACCTTGGTGTAGTACAACATGCGGACATCTCCTTCCTCAGGTGCTCCTCCAACGGTTCCCCACATGTCACTGCTGTTGACAGGAACTGCCACTGCCTGCCTCTCCTTGCCTTTTATCAAGGCTGAAGCCGGCCAGACAGGCTTGTTGTCAGGAACAGGCAGCTCTGGATCATCAGGATTGTCAAACTGCACTACCTGAATGGAGCCATCCATTTGGATAGAGGACTCCCAGATCTGTTTGCCGTCTTCAAAAAGGCATAGACGTCCCTTACGGGTGTAATAGCCTATCTCAGGCTTTTTATTGCCATTCAAATCTGAATAAAAGGCCCCAAACATCTTGAAATCATCTGGGACCTTGACCTTCTTTCTGTTGACGAGCTTGCCATTTGAAATATCAAACCTGTAAACTCCAGCCCCCCAAAAGGTTTCTTCATCCCAGTTTTGGGCCAGCAGGGTCTCATAAGTTGTGTCAAAATTTTTGTCAAAAAAACCTAGAATAAAATCGACATCCTTTACGAGGGTTGCGAAACCTTCCCGTGTCAGTTTCAGGATCCTGGATTTCATCCCTTCTCTTTTGTCAAAGATATTGAAGGCGATAAGCCCTTCCGGACCCACAGATATGTTGAGAGGCTGCCCAAACCCTTTGTAATTATATGTATAGACCCTTGTGCTGTTTAAAGACCTGGCATAAACCGTGTCCGATGCAAGATAGACTAGAAATGGTCCTTCCTCGTTTTCTACTAACCCCATACTGACCGCCATCTGATCGTATGTATCCACCCTGTAATCAGTTTGCCTTTTTGCTTCTTTGCTAGATATGGACCGATCAAACGGTGATATCTCAGCCTTTTCGGTCAGCGCACTCGGTATTCCATAGAGCCCTGATATTTCCCTTCCGCTCCAGGCAGTGAGCCTGCCCCTATGTGCCACCATCACTACTGCGTCTTCCTCAGGTTGCGCCTCAGATTCTTCTGTAACTTGCTGATACCAAGTCCAATCCAAATGGGGCAAATTTGATCTCACCCATTCATACAGAGGACGATAACGTCCATCCAAATCATAAAAAAAGGCTGATATACCTTTGTATCTCTTTGCGCTCAAGCCATTTCTAATTTTGCATCCGGGTACTAGACATCTGATCCGAAGCCTGGAAAAGCCTTCTTCCACTTGCGTCACTATGCCATAGGCCAGGGCATCTGCCGTCTTGCCAAGAAGCTTGCCGGTAACCGGATCCTTGAGTGACTCACCTTTGCCATAAACAACCCACAAATCCCCTTTGCGGATTCCTTGGGCATCACCTTTGTTCAAGAAATATGCTCCCGCCTTGTCCACGACGATCTTTGCGTCAATAACTGCCAGATCCTCTTCCAGCTGCTCGATTTCCTTAAGGCCCTTGGACGAGGCTGCAAAGGCACGGCCTTCCAACAAAGGTATCAAAAACAAAAGAAACAGTGCTATAAAGACAGGGCGGTGTAAGAGAATAAAATCCAATGCCACTCCTCCGCTAAAAAATAAAAAGGCTGACCAAGTGTCACCTGGTCAGCCCAATATTACCTTACTATATGGCTTGGAGCCAGTACTAGAACTTGAACTTCATGCCTGCACCCACATAGTAGAAGTCGTCACCGTCGCCGTCGCTAGCGATGATCTCTTCTGTGGCATCACCAGCAAAGAGGTAGGCTGCCTCCAGGCGAAGGGCCAAGTTCTTGTTGTATTTGTAGGTGTACCACAAGTCGAGCTCTGTCCCGAGATCGTCTTCTTCTTTGGTGCCGGAAACCAGATCTTCTGCGGTCTTTAGCATACGGACGGCCAGTCTGAGATGATTTGCAGCATCGAATTTATATTCGCCGCCAAGGGCCAAGTTGATCAGTCCCTTATCAGAGATATAGGGAGCATCTGAATAAAAACGGTCTGCAGCAGCAAGATAGCTGTCCTTAAAGAAAATCATACCGATCTTGACGTCAACATCGATGGAATCGAAGTTGTCTGCATCTTCATCGTTGGGATCATCATCACCGCTTACATAGAGTGCGTTGAAATAGACCTTTGCCTGGTCACTGATCTTGTAGCCGATGGTACCGTTGAGCAGATATGCGGAGCGGTCCAGATCGTCAAGGGCCTTGTCTTCGAAGTCGATATCGCCGCCCTGGTAAATCAGGTCGAAGTTGCCGAAAATGGGGCCGCTGCCGCCCTTACCAGTGAGACCTACATAGTAGTAATGGCCGTTATAGGTGTCTCCGCCTACAGCCGTCTCTGCGCCCTGGTCTTCATAAATGGCAAAACCGCCTAACTTGAAACTGGGGGCAACCTTGCCGTCTACTTTGACTACATAGTAATCATTCTGCCTCTCATTATCGAACCTGATGAACTCTTTTTTGTCATCTTCAGCCCTGTACCATCCGAGCATATATTTCAAAGCGCCGGACTTGCCGTGATAGGTTATGCCAGGAGCCGTTTCTGTCCATACCCAGTGATTGATCTTCGTGGGCTGAAGACCAATGCGCAGGAAGTTGCCCTTAACCTTAGGTACGGCGAACTGGGCATAGCCGAACCTGGTCTCCTGGGTCAAACCGTCACCAGACAGGCCAAAACCCTTGTCTTTGTTGCCCCAGTTAACGGAACCGAACTCCAGGCCGTAAACGAGCTTGGCAAAACCATCTGCCGTTCCAGCCTCGAAGCGCAGGCGGGCCTTGGTAAGACCAAAATGGCTGCTCAACTCAGGATCATACTTCTTGACCTTTGCTGAATGGCCATTGTAAGCAAAGAAATCAGTGCCGCCGCTTTTTTGATGGGGGCTGAAGTGATTAGCGTTGTCACTTGCACCAATAACGTTAACCATGCTTCCATGAGCCTTGAAGACAATCCCCTTGGCCTTTTTGGCTTCCTTCTTTTCGGCGACTGCTCCAATCTTTTTCTCCAGTTCATCCAACCTCTCCAGAAGCGCACTGTTCTGGCATTTGAGCCTGGCCAGCTCTGCTGCCATTTCAGCAGTATCTACTGCGCCTCCTCCCCAGGACGTTGATGTCCACACGATCATTGCGATGAATGCAAAACAGATTTGCAACATCTTGGTCTTTAGTCTCATTTTTTAACCTCCTGCCCTGTTTTTTGAATTGTTTATTTTGTTTCTTCCCTAAACCTGAAACTCCAGGCCACCTCTAAAAATTGTCTTTTTGCCCAATGGCTGCGTTGCACTCAAAAAATAATCCTCAAAATATCAACAGTATGTCTGTGGTTATTTTTTTCGCGCGCCTTGCCCTTGAACAATAATCCTAATTTTTAGAGGTAGCCTCCATTCGCTTATAACAAATGAAGTCTTAAAAACAACATCCTTTCTGAAACAGTGATCTTTGCAAATAACAACGAAATAATTGGTGGTCCCGACCCTCCTTTCTTAACTATTTAATTATAGCTATGCAGATTATATCACCAAATAAATATATGGCAATCCTTTTTCCGTTAAATTCTTATTAGATAGCAATTTTGTTTGCGCAATCCTGTGCCATAAATCACATACACATACTCAACATATGCACTTGTATTCACAATCCATGCGGTTATATTTCACCACCAAATACAAAAAAGTGGTTATATAACAACATATCCATTCTTTCCCAAGAAGAATTTACACAGCTTTAACGTTCTGTTGGCCAATCTCTTTCTAGTTAAAAAACCGTGTTCGTTGCCTGTCTTGATGCACATGCAATTTCCGTACACATTTTTCTCCAAAGCAGTGACATCCTGAAATCAAGCCCGTGCCGCCCAAAAATCTCCTTTGTATTAACTGTTTACTTTGCAAAAAATCTTATTAGTTTATGAATTAAAGGTGGATATGAACCGTTGAATCAGCATCTTGTCTCAACAGAACGCAGGAGGTCAAAATGAAAAAATCATATTATTTCCTTTTATTAGGGTGCTGTCTGCTTCTGGCACTCCCTCCATTTTCCGCATTTGCCGGCAAGATAATTTCAGGCGCCGGAGCCACGTTTCCTTATCCAGTTTACTCGAAATGGGCATATGCCTATTCCAAGCTTAAAGGGATAAGGATCAATTACCAATCCATAGGATCGGGTGGCGGTATCAGGCAGATCAAGGCAAAGACCGTGGATTTTGGGGCTTCCGATGCCCCTCTTGAGGCTGATGAACTCAAAAAAGCGGGCCTGATCCAGTTTCCCATGATTATTGGCGGTGTAGTTCCTGTCATCAACTTGAAGGAAATCGGAGACAAAACACTACGTCTAGACGGCAGGACCTTGGGCGACATCTTCCTGGGCAAGATCCAATACTGGAATGACGCGCGCATTGCAGAAACAAACCCAGGCCTCAAACTCCCCAAACGGCGCATACGGGTGATACACCGATCGGATGGCTCAGGTACCACATGGATATTCAGCAAATACCTTAGTGCTGTGAACGAAGATTGGGCCCAAAAGGTTGGGGCCGGAAAGGCCCTTAAATGGCCTACAGGATTTGGAGGCAAGGGCAACGAAGGCGTGGCTGCCTATGTAAGAAGCGTGAAAGGGGCAATCGGTTATGTGGAATATGCTTATGCCATACAGATAAAGTTGAAACCAGTGGCCTTGAAAAACAGAGAGGGAAATTTTGTCCTGCCCAGCATAGAGAGTTTTCAGGCTGCTGCTGCCAATGCTGACTGGGCTGGAACACCCGGCATGGCAGTTGTACTTGTTGATCAGCCAGGAAAGGAGACG
>JALVPX010000080.1 GCA_027031565.1 Deltaproteobacteria bacterium
TAGTATTGCGGATCGGCCAGGTTACTCCGAAGGTCTGTTCCAGGTACAAGACGAGTCTTCGCAACTTGCCTCGCATCTCTTGGCACCAAGGCCCGGAGACAAGGTGCTTGACCTGTGTGCTGGCCTTGGGGGCAAGACAACGCATATGGCCGCGCTCATGGCCAATCAGGGCACGATCGTGGCAACGGATACCAGCAAGAGGCGTCTGGCATTGCTGGAAGAAAATTGCAGCAGGCTTGGAGCCGCCAATGTGGTGATTAAGGATCCAAAGGAGGCGTTACAAGAGGGGCCTTTTGACAAGGTGCTGGTGGATGCTCCATGTACTGGATTAGGCGTAATAAGGCGCCATCCAGATATAAAATGGAACCGGTCGCCTGAATCCATCTTCAGGATGCCTGAAATCCAGAAACCACTGCTGGTTAAGGCAGCGGAATCAATATCCCAGCAAGGGCAAATAGTATATTCTGTATGCTCCATGGAACCTGAAGAAGGTCAAAATGTAATTCAAAATTTCTTGAGTGATTTTGCTGCATGGTCCATAGTTCCAGCCGGTAGGATATTGCCGAGGATTGACACGGGCCTTTTTCTTGAGCTGCTGCCCAAAGAAGAAGGCCCGGATGGTTTTTTTGCCGCCCTTCTCAAAAAAGAGTCATGATTTTGCTGCCTGAAAGGCTCGTTTAAAGCCTTCCCTGGCCCTTTCTATGACCGCATCGTCAACGCAGAAGGCTATCCTGAAATGGCCCGGGCAGCCAAAGCCTGAACCCGGCACAGCCAGAATCAGCTCTTCCTGCAATAGCCGGACAAACTTCGTATCATCTTCAAGGGGAGATTTCGGGAAGAAATAGAATGCACCTTCAGGGATTACAAAATCATAGCCAGCTTCTTTTAAGACAGAGGCAAATAGGTCGCGCCGCCTCTCATAAATGGACACATCAACACTTTCACCGGCAACTTGAGCAACAACCCTCTGCATCAGTGCAGGGGCATTAACAAAACCCAGGATCCTGTTTGCCAGGATAAGGGCCCCGAGCAGTGGTGCCTTGCCTGCTATTTCTGGATGCACGGCCACATAGCCGATGCGCTCCCCCGGTATGGAAAGATCCTTTGAAAAAGAGGTTGTTACAATGGATTGCCTGTATTTTGACAATATGGGTGGAACCGATGCTCCAGAGAAGGCAAGGCGACGATATGGTTCATCAGAGACCAGGTAGATGGTGGTGCCCAGTTCCTGCCCCTTTCTCTCCAAGAGGGCAGCCACTTCATCCAGTTGTTCATCAGAATAGATTACCCCTGTCGGGTTGTTGGGGGAATTGATAAGCAACGCCTTGGTGGCAGGGTTTATGGTCCTTTCGATGGCCCCTATGTCCAGGGAAAAATCTTCGGTGGCAGGGATGGTTACAAGCCTGCCACCATGATTGTCCACGTAAAAGCCATATTCCACAAAATAGGGGCTCGGGGTTATCACTTCATCACCAGGATTCAGAATGGCCTTAAAGATTATGTTCAAGCCCCCTGCGGCACCACAGGTCATGATGATATCGTCTGCTGATATGTCTACCGCATGATCTTTTTTCACTTGATCCGCAATTCTGTTTCTTACCTCAGGAAAGCCTGCGTTTGGCATATAGCCGTGTATGGCTGGTGATCGGTCTGAAGCAGCCTGTTCCAACGCCTCTTGAAAGGTTTCAGGCGGCGCAAGGTCAGGATTTCCCAGGCTGAAATCGCAAACTTTGTCTGCCCCATGCTCCTGTTTGAGCCTTGCTCCTTCCTCGAACATCTTTCTTATCCAGGAGGCCCTTTCCATAAAATTGATCATCTTTTCTGCAATCCCCGGACTGCGCTCTGCGGACATTTTCATCCCTCCAATAGTATGATGGTTTATTTAATACCTATTCACTGGGCC
>JALVPX010000081.1 GCA_027031565.1 Deltaproteobacteria bacterium
GGAATTGTGCCTGCCACGTCCACATATTCCACCTGGGCATGGGTGGTCTTTTTTGGCTTGTACATGGCAGAGAGTCTCTCCAGTCGGCTGTCTGGCACCTTCACCACGGCCAGGTTTGGCTCCCCTGAGCCGCCGGAATAGGCTGAGGTATCAGCTGCGCTGCCGGTCAATGCATTGAATATGGTTGTCTTGCCTGCTCCTGGCAGGCCTACTATTCCTATTTTCATCTAATCCTTGGTCACTGGGCGCAGGGTGTGGTGTCCCCCTTTATCTTTGAAATCGCGTGCGGAAGCACGGGCAGGAGCACCTCGAGTGACTGCTGTACTGCCTTGGGGCTTCCGGGCAGGTTTATAATCAAGGTGGAACCCCTGGTGACCGCCCTGGCCCTTGAGAGCATGGCGCGCGGGGTGAACTGCATGCCCGCGTGCCTCAAGGCCTCTGCAATACCAGGCACCTCGCGCTCTGCAACGAGTTTTGTGGCCTCGGGGGCGACATCCCGCGGGGAAAGCCCTGTGCCGCCAGTGGATATGATAAGGTCTAGGGAAAGGAGGTCGGCCCATTTCCTGAAGGCAGCCGCGATCGACTCTATATCGTCTGGAACAACCTTGTGGATCAATATGTCAAAGCCTGCCTCTTTCAGGCCTGCACGGATGATCGGTCCTGCACTGTCTTCCCTTTCTCCACGAAAGGCGCTGTCGCTGCATGTAAGTACACCTGCCGTAAACATCAAATGCCCAGCCCGGGTTTAACCCTTGTCCTGTTTGGCTTGCTCTATGATCCTTTGCGCGATATCTGGCGGCACCTCCTCGTAGTGGGAAAACTCCATGGTGAAGGTGCCCCTGCCCTGGGTCATGGCATTCAAGTCCAGCACATATTTCTGTATCTCAGAAAGCGGGACCAGTGCCTCTATGACTTGTTTGCCCTTTTCACCAGGCTGCATACCCATCACCTTTCCCCTTCTGGCACTAAGATCCCCCATTATATCGCCAACGGCATCGTCTGGGGCATGGATAGTGAGTTTCATTATGGGTTCTAGCAGGGTGGGCTTGGCATCGAGAACCCCCTTCTTGAAGCATTGAATAGAGGCGATCTTGAAGGCGATTTCCGACGAATCCACCTCGTGGGATTTTCCGTCATAGAATCTCACCTTTACGTCAACCACAGGATAGCCGGCCAGGGGTCCCTTCTGCATGGCCTCGTGGAGGCCCTTTTCCACTGCTGGAACAAAGTTCCTGGGGACGTTCATGCCGACCAGCGCCTCCTCGAACTCAAACCCCTGGCCGCGGGGCAGGGGGGATATATCGAAATGCACCTCTGCAAACTGCCCGGCGCCGCCAGTCTGCTTTTTGTGCCTGTAAATGACACCCTTCTTGGCAGCCTTGATGGTCTCGCGGTAGGGTATCTTAGGGGTCGTCAAGTCCACTTCCACACCGAATTTCCGCTGGAGCTTCTCAATGGTGGTGTCTATGTGCACCTGTCCGTTGCCGGATATGAGAAGTTCATTCGTTTCAGGATCGCGCCTTACCACCAGGGTTGGGTCCTCTTCCTGGAGCCTCTGCAGCGCCTGGGTGATCTTTTCTTCATCGCCCCGTGACCTGGGCTTTATGGCATAGGTGAGGAGACCCGGTTTTGACTCCACGAACGGGAATTGGACCGGGCGTGACTGGTCGCACAAGGTGTCGCCGGTGGTGGTTTCCTTCAGTTTGGCCAGGGCCACCACATATCCAGGCCCTGCCGCATCTGTGGGCTTCTGTTCCTTTCCTTCAAGGAGCATTATCTGGCTGTAGCGTTCGTTTGCATCCTTGTTCGGGTTGTAAAGCGTACCATCAGGCTTGAGCGTGCCTGAATATATGCGCAGAATGGAGAGGCGGCCAGCATAGGGGTCTGTAAGGGTCTTGAAGACGAGACCAGCCACGGGGTCGTCTGGGTTGGGCGCCACTTCAACGTCTCCGCCAGATTTTGGATTGGATGCCGCAACTGCTCCCCGGTCTTCAGGTGATGCCAGGAAGTCTGCCACGAGATTAAGAAACCTGTCTGTTCCCATGTTCATGGTAGCGGAACCGCAGCTCACAGGCACAAACCCCCCGTCCAGGATGCCCTTTTTCAGGCCGTCCAGGATCTCGTCCGGGGAAAGCTCTTCTCCCTCCAGGAACTTTTCAAGGAGTTCGTCATCGCTTTCTGCCGCAAACTCTATGAGATTGGCCCTGAGTTCCTCTGCCTGATCCCTGAGGTCATCCGGGATGTCCACGGGACTCCCCTTGCCTGATCCCTCCCGGTCATAGGTATAGGCCTTCATCTGTATGAGATCGACGATTCCCTTGAACTCTTCGTGGGATCCGATGGGAATGGCCACCGGTACGAGGCGGACCTCCAGAAGGTCCTTCAAGGCGTCCACGGCCTTGAAAAAATCAGCACGTTCCTTGTCCATCTTATTTACGTGCATCAGCACCGGAATGGTATACTTCTTGATCATTTCCCACACCTTTTCGGTCTGGGGCTTGACAGGTGTTACGCCATCCACGGTAAAGATGCAGTTGTCTGCCACGTGAAGGGCATTCTCTGCCTCGGCAAGGAAATTATCGTCTCCTGGGGTATCCATGAGGAAGATCTGGGTCTTTTTCCAGGTCAGGTGGTGAAAGGCAGTACTGATGGAAATGTGGCGTTTCAATTCCTCAGGCTCGAAATCGAGCACCGAGGAACCGTCATCCACCTTGCCCAGGCGTTTTGTGGCCTTGGCAGTGTAGAGCATGGCTTCTGCCAACGATGTCTTTCCGCTGCTGTTTTGGGCAACCAGTGCTACATTCCTGACCTTTTTTACATCCATAAGCTTGCATCTCCCTTAGTCATGTTTTGAGTCAGTGTCAGGCAGGCGCAGGACAAATGACCTGAAAAATCCTGAAGATCCTGACGGCACAACATAATTAAAAAGGCCAGAAGGCGTCAAGTTGTTCTTTTTGTAAAAAACAGGGCCTTTTTGCTGTTTCACGGATGGGAACGGGCGCCAGGAGACAAGCGGTGCCTTATAAAATAAACCGGTTGATCACCCGATTCGTATTGCCCGTGACAAGATGGTTAGGTTGGAGAACATTTTTGGAAGTGCCCAGCTAGGCCTGGGCCTTAAGGTGTTAGTGGCTCAGCCAAGCAGGGCTTGTATCTCACCCAGCAGCTTTGAAAAACTGTAGGGTTTTGAAAGAAATGTGATTCCCTTTAGCTTGCCGTTTTCAGGAGTGCAGTTTTCAGGATAGCCTGAAGAGAGGATCACCTTGGTGGCAGGATACCTTTCCTTCACTATCTTGCTCAGTTCTATCCCGTCCATCTTCGGCATGACCAGGTCAGAGAGCACGAGATCCACTTTCTTGCCTTCAAGGACTTCAAGGGCCTTTTTTCCATTTTCAGCCTCGAGCACCTTGTAGCCGACGCTTCCGAGCAGCTCTGTCAACGGCGAGCGCACCATGGCATCATCTTCCACCACAAGGATCGTCTCCCCGCCGGCCCTGCCTTTTAAGGCCGTATCAGTGCCCTCCACCCTTATTTCCTCTGTCTCTGTGAGGGGCCAGTGGATCTGGAACGTGGTTCCTTTGCCTGTATTGCTGTTCACGGTGATGTGTCCGCCATACTGTTTCACCAGTGAATAGACCATGGCCAGGCCCAGCCCTGTTCCCTCTCCAGGCGGCTTGGTGGTAAAGAAGGGTTCAAAAATACGCGGCTTCAAGTGTTCAGGAATACCGCAGCCCGAATCGGAAATGGTCAGCACGGCCCACGAAGTATCCTGGTTTTCCATGGATATCGGGTTCGACGCCTCTTGATCTCTCAATTCCACTTTCAGCAGAATATCCCCTCCATTTGGCATGGCATCCTTGGCGTTTACGATCAGGTTCATGATGATCTGCTGAAGATGGGTCTGGTCTGCATAAATGAAGATGTCCTCTTCTGGCAGGCTTATCTGGAGCTCTATCTCTTCGCCGCACAGCCTCTGAAGGAAGTGCTGCATATCAAGTATGAAAGAGGGCAGGTCTATCACTGCCTTTTTCTGTGCGCGCCTGCCGCTGAATACCAGCAGCCTGTGCGTTATGTCGCTCGAGCGTTCCAGGACCAGGTTTATATTCTTGAGCAGATTCGATATTTTTTCGGGATTGTTCTTGTTGGTATCTATGAGGCTCAGATAGCCCTGGATTGATGTCAAGAGATTGTTGAAGTCATGGGCCATGCCTCCTGCAAGGCGCCCAATAGCCTCCATCTTCTGCGCCTGCACCAGTTGATCCTGAAGGCGCCTTTCCTCAGTGACATCTCTCGAGATGTTGAATACCAGTCTCTGGCCGTTTTCGGTATCCACTGGAAAACAGGTGCTTTCAAGGAGCCGTTTTCCCCCGTCTTTTGTCTTCCACCAGAAGACGACCTCGTTCTTTTCAAAGCCTCTGCACACGTCCTGGCAGCACTTCAAGGCCCTTTCCCGCTCATCGTCCTGGAAGAGATCGAAGAACTCCATGCCAACTACTTCGTCGCACTTGTAGCCCAGGATCGTCTCATAGCCCTGATTGGCATAGACTATCCTTCCGTTTTCAGGATTTATTCCAGTTATTATGAACGGGGCCTTGTTCCAGATTATATCCAGCAGCAATTTCTGCCTTTCAGACCCCCCTTTAAGTGTCCTTTTTTCACTCACATCTATGGCCTGGGTAAACATGGCCTTTTCGCCAGTGGTCAATTCCACGGCACTGTTTACGACATTGTACCAGTGCCCATCCAGCGGACTCTTCTTCTCCCAGGTTATGACCCTGTTTTGATTTATCACCTGCTCCTTCGGGCAGAAGGGGCAAACAGATGATCTTCCGTGAAAGGCCTCGTAACAGACATGGCCGACTGGGTCGTAGCCGGTCCTTTCTTTCAATGCCTTGTTTGCAAACAGGACCTTGTTGTCCATGGCGACTATGCAAATAAAACCCCTGAAATGGTCGATCAATGCATTGAACAGGTTATTGGTGTCCAAAATAGAAAGTTTCCCAGAAGGATCAGTTGAATACATTGCTTTAATGCCATCTCCACTTTGCTTTATTATATTCTTTCGGTATGTAACATCTTTCCCTTAAGGCTGATTCTAAAAATTGTCTTTTTGCCCACTGACTGCGTTTCACTCAAAAAATAATCCTTGAAATATCAATAAGATGTCTGCGGTTGTTTTTTCGCCCGCCTTGCCCTTGAATAAAATTCCTAATTTTTAGAGATAGCCTTAAGCCGCAAAAATCTTCGCCGCCTTGAGTCACGTGCATGATAAAAGAAACAGGCCTTTCCATTGCCTTATAGTTTGCCTGGAATATGCCATTAAAAGCTTACAGAAATAGCATTATTTTATGCCTTTCAACTGGTAACAGGATAAAAGATGCGCCTTGTAAGATTCTTTACGAATATTCCATGTTAAACCGGGTAAAACATGAGTTGAACGGTTATATTCAGGCTTTGACAACCACTCAATTTTTTTGATAAATTTTAAAAAATTTTGTTGGAGGAGGTTTTAAGCATGAAACTTAAATTTAATATTGCGCTATTCGTGTGTCTTGTCCTGGTAGCCTTTACAACACCGCGCCTGGCAAATGCATTTTCCATTACAGAAGCGTGGAATATTTATGGTACTGAAGTTGAATTCACCGTGGACAATTCGAATCCAGCTTATTCTGATATAGTTGAGTTTGTAGTAGGAAATAATGATATACGAGAAAATGCCTGGGCTTCGGCATGGGTTAATAACGGCCTTCAAGGGTGGTACGGATCTGTAGCCTATAATTTAGGAGAGGGAGAAAATCCGGATTGGTATTACAATTGGGAAGTTAAACTTGAGTGGTTAAACAATGTATCAGAATTCAACTCATATCGTTCTGCATTTTATTATTACGCCGATACGTTAGGCACCCATGATACCCTTCCTGAAAACGCTGTTAAAGGCGGGTTTTATGGAAGTACCGAAATGCTATCTTCTCCCTTTGCAATCAGAAACTCTTCAGGGAATGTGGTGGCGACAGGAGATACCAT